>JBIIRG010000021.1:0-22063 GCA_044341665.1 Phycisphaerales bacterium
CGCGGGCAGGAGCGGCTCGTACACCGAGCCGAAGTACGCATAGGCCCCCTGCTCGATGAAGCGCCCGCCCACCGAGTCGTCGACGTTGGGGTTCTCAAGCGAGAAGGAGTGCAGGAAATGCACCATCGCGGGCCGATCGAAGACGGGCACGTCGCCGACGTTCGCGGTGCCGCCCGATGCAAGCCCGAACTGGGTGCTCACGCCGTGCGAGTTCACGAAGAGCGCATCGCACCCGAAGCCGCCCATGAGGAGCAGGCGCCACGCTTCGAGGGTGGCGCGGTCGCGCGACCAGGTCTGCGTTACGAACCCCTGCTTCTCGAGCTCGCCGACCGCGGGCGCCACGTCGTACTTCTGCCACGGATCGCCACCGTCGTAGGTGTGCACGAGCCAGGCGCTCTCGCGCGGCGCAAAGAGTGCGCTCATGGCCACGTAGGCCGAGCGGGCTTCGCTGCCGAAGATGCCGGCGCCCATCGCCCACCATGCGCCGTCGGCGTGCCGGCCGAGCGCGTCGAGCGTCGAGATCGGCTGACCCGGCTTCGTGGGAAACGGCCCGGCGGTGATCTCGATGCGGCTGCCTGCGGGAAGTTCGGGCGTCGCCTTCCACGGGATGTCGCGACACACGACGAAGGCGTCGATCGCGTCGCCGAGGCCCTTCCACGGCAACGACGTCTGCTCGGCAGCGGCCTCGAGCTCGGCGGAGAGCTTGCGAAAGCCCGCGTCGCCGAGGGTGGCGCTTGGAACACCGTAGGTCTCGCTGGAGAAATGGATCGTGGCGCAGCGCCCCGCGGAGAGCGCGGCAGCCGCGGTCCATGCGGGGTCGAGCGCGTCGGCCAGCACCACCATCGACGGCGGCACCTCGCGCTTCAGGCACGCGTCGACGATGTTGGTGGCGCCGTCGGCGATCGCCTCGGCCGCACTTGCGATGATGAGTGATTCGCGCTCGCCGCGACCGGCCGGCATCGCGCCGACGGATGCACGGCGGATCACGCGCTTGGGCGCGAAGCCACGCACGAAGAGCGGTGCGTAGCGGTCGTCCTCGATGAGCACGGGCCAACGCGCGGCCGCGCTCCACTTCGAGAGTTCATCGAGATAGGTCCGGCCATCGGGAACGAGCACCACCTGATCGATCACAGGCCAGCTGCGCTCGAGGGCCATCGTGCGGATCCCGAGCTGGATGGGCCAAGGGATCGGCGGCTCCGCAGTGGCGCGCGCCGGGTCTTGCGCGTGCACAGACACGCCATGCGAGGCGGTGATGGCACAGGCGACGATCGCAGCGAACATGCGCATGCCGCAAGCGTATGCGATCGCGGTCGCAGCCGGTTCAGTCCTCGTCCGACATCATGTCCCACGGCGACCTGCCCTCTTCGCGCACTTCCTCGGCCAGACCCGGCACGCGCGCGGCACGATCGGCACCGAGCAGGCGGCGCAGCTCACCGAGTGCCTTCGAGGTGCGCTCCCCGCGGTCGAAGTCGAGCCGCTCGCACTCCTGCAGGCGCTTGGCGTACGCATCGAACCCGGTCGGGTCGCTGTAGTCGTACTGCACGGACGCCAGCTCCACCATGCGCGCGCTCAGCGTGTCGTAGACCGCGATGTACTCCGCGCGCAGGGCGTCGATGCGCGCCCGCAGGTCCTCGTCGAGGCCGCCGAGCGCGAGTGCCGCGTCGAGCTGCCGCTCGGCGGATCGCGCCAGATCGTAGACCTCGGGATGGGCGAGCTGACGCTCGATGCGCCGGAACTCGGCACGCCGCGCCTCGTCGGTGATGGCCGCCTCGAGTGCGGCGGTGAACTGCGCCGAGAGCCGCGACGCAAGCTTGCGGCGCAGCTCGACCGACTCGCGCGCGATCGCGCCGAGCTCCTCCATGGCACGCGCCGTCGTCGCATCCGGCGCAGCCCAGTAGACGTGCTGCAGCTCCGTCTGACGCAGGTCGCCCGCGGCGATCTGACGGAGCCCCTCCTCGAGTGCAGCGATGGCGGCAGACCATCCGGCGGGCTGCTCGGGGGTCTCCTCCTCGCCCTCGCCAGACGACGCGACGATCGCGCGCACCTCGTCGGGCGTGGCCTTGGCGCGCACGAGCACCCGCGTTACATCCGGCGCGCCCTCCACGCGGTTCGCCCGTGAGAGCCGCATCAGCCGGACCTCCGCGCCAGCGGCGTCGAGGCCGAGCGCACCCGCAACGTCCGCGAGGAGCGTCTCCTCGAGCGGCCAGCGCGCCTCGGTCATCTCTCGCTGGATGGCGGACCTCTCGGCCACCTCCTTCGGACCGAGGGGCGTGGGCGTCAATCCATCGGCCGAGTCGCCCCACTCGCGCTTGAAGAACTCGCTAAGCCGCTCGGCAAGGGTGTCCATGCGAGGCTCCCACTTCTGCGCCTGCCACGATTCGTGGACTTCCTTGGCGAGATCGATGAGCTCCTCGCGGCCGCTCAGCCGCAGCGCATCGATCAGCGGGCGCGCCGGCATCGGGGTCGTGTCACCCACGTACATGCCGACCGCGGGCGGAGCCTCCGCCTCGACGCCCTCGGCGCCATCGGCACTGGCCTTGGGCGACCGCATGCTCCATCGGCCATCGCCTGGGCGCTCCTCGCCATCCTCGGTGTACTCGGGAACCCGATGGACGTAGCCAGCCGCAAGGTCGCCGAGCACCGACGCGAGCCCCTCGAGAAGTCGCTGTCCCGCATCGGAGATCTTGCCGCGCAGCGCCTCGCTCTCGCGCTCCACGCGCGCGAACGCCGCTGCCTCGGGACTCGTCTCATCCATGGCCGCCCAGCCGCCCATCCAGCTCGGCAGCGCCGAATCGTCGATGAGGTCGAGCAGCTTCTCGTAGAGCGGCGCGCGCGCGGCATCCCACGCGGCGACCAGCGCATCGATTCGCGCACGGTCGTCGTCGGACAGCCTCGGGTCGCGGCGGATCCGCATGACCGCGGCGCGCGTGTCGCCGCCGTCGTCGGTCGCCTCGCCGACCTCGAGCGCCATGCTCCCAAGCGCACGCACGGCCACGAACACGCGCAGGCGATCGGTGCGCGGCACACCGAGGATCGCCGCCAGCTGCGCGCACGCAGCCTGGTTGTCGGCATGGTTGGCGCGGATCGTCTTGCGGATGGTCTGGCCGAGCTCACGGCTTTGCGCCAGCGTGCGCGCGGCGCGGTCCATCATCCGTCGCTGCGCCTCGGCTTCTGCCGCTTGCTCGCCGGCGGGCTCCGCGGGATCGGCCACAGCCGCATCGGGCTCGGCCTCCGCCATGCTCAGCGCGTACCACTTCGCGAACGCCTCGCCCGACTCGCTGCTCACGGTGCGGGCCTGGGTGAGGAGCCTCGCCTCCTGCGTCGCGACGAAGGCGTGGAACTGGGCGCGGGCCTCGGGTGACAGTCCATCGGTGTACTCGGGGCGCGCGACGAGGTCGACGAGGTCCACGAAGTTCGTGCCGCTTCCGAAGTAGCTCGGCGCCAGCTTCGCCATCCCGGAGAGCAGGCGCTGCCGCTCGCGCGCCGCGCGCACCCGCGCGAATCCCGCGCGCCCCGCCTCGCTCAGCACCTCGACCGCAGCATTGAAGAACGCGGCGTCGGCCTCGGTCACCCGCGTCGCGATCCGCGCCACCTCGCGCATGCGGCGCTCATACTCGGGGCCATGCAGCGGCGCACCCATCGCGTGGTTCGCCCACGCCGAGAGTTCGGGATCGATCTCCGCGCGGAACCGCTCGAGGTACTTCTCGTGCAACCGGTCGAGCGCCCGCATCTCGTCGGGGGTCGCCTGCATGAGCGACTGCACATGCCGCTCGAAGCGCCTCGTGGTGATCGGACCCGCGACGATGCCGCCGCCAGCCTGCGCCGCCGCCTGATGCTGCGGCACGATGGGCGCGAGACAAAGCAGAAGCACGACGGCCCGCGGCAGCGCGCGTTGCCAGCGCGCACGGGCGTCGTTCGACAGTCGGAACAGGCTGCGGAGCATGGTCTTCCCTTCGTGTGGCGAGACCTCGCGGCGAACCCGGCGCCCCGGGCCGCAGGTCCACGAGGAACCATCGGGATCCATCGGGATCCAGCGCGATCGTGGCCGAAAGCGTATCACCGCCACCCGCACATGCGCGCGGCCGACGGGCATTTGCGCGCCAGCGCCCCCGACGCAGAAACCGTCGGGCTCCCTTCCCCTACACTCGGTCCCCTTCCGCAAGAAACCGCACGCACGATTGGAGCCCGACATGACCGCCGTCGCCACCCCCCTCTTCGTCCAGATGACCCTTCCCGGCGCCGAGCTGCTCCTGCGCTATGCCGACCAGCTTGTCACCAGCGTGCCCGCCGACGTGTTCGCCAAGATGCCCATGAAGGACGTCAACAGCGCGGCCTTCAACATCGGCCACCTGTCGACCTACGGCGACCGCGTGTGCGCGATGCTCGGACGCAACGACCTCGTCACGCCCATGCCGTACTCGGTCGACCTCTTCAAGGCCGGCGCCCCCTGCCTCGACCAGCCGGGGCTCTACCCGTCGAAGGACGTGCTCGTCTCGACCTTCTTCGAGCGCCAGCGCCGCGCGATCGCGGCGTTCCGCGACACGACCGAGGCGGCGCTCGCCGCTGAGAATCCCGCGGAGGGGCGTTTCAAGGAGATGTTCCCGACCGTGGGCGGCGCCGTCTCGTTCCTGCTCGGCGGGCATGTCGCCATGCACCTCGGCCAGGTCTCGGCGTGGCGCCGCGTGATGGGACTCGGCTCCGTCGGCTGAACCGGGCCTCGCCCCGCCATCGCTCGCCAGCTCGCTCACTACGGGAGCCTCATCCATGCACGTCGCGCTCGTTTCCCTCCTGGTGTTGGTCGCACCCGCTGCGGTGGTTCAGGACACGCCGCCTGCGCCTGCTCCCGCAGGTGCTGCGGCCGACGCAAACGGCGGAGAGGCGCGCACGCCGCCCGAGCTCCAGATCATCCCGCGCCCAATGGGGTTCGGCGCGATCATGGAGTACATCGGCCCGAGCATCGCCGACGACGCCCAGCGCGCAGCGGCCGAGGCGCGCCTGCGCGCGCTGTGGAACGGCTACGTCGTCGGCTACGAGGCGCCGGCGAAGGCCGAGTTCCTCGACGTGCGCACCGCGCTCAACGAGCTGAACACCAAGCGTCCTCCGACGCCTGACGCGCTGCGCGCGAGATACGCGAAGGCGCTCGTGGCGGTCGACAGGCTCGACTCGCTGCTCTTTGCCGACATGGACGAGGCGCTGCAGCCCGAGTCGGACGGCGCGCTCGCCGCGCTCAAGCGGGCGCGCACGCGAAACCTCGCGTCGCTGGGCCTCGCGGGCCATCTGTCGCTCTCGGTGCCGATCCGCTGGCGCGAGCCGATGCGTTGGCTCGAGACGACCGAGACCAGGATGCCCGCGGACGCCATCGTCCGCTTCGATACGGCGATGACCGAACTCCTGAAGGGTCTTGCCCCCGCGCGCCGGCGCTTCGAGTTCGACATCATCGTGAACGCACAGAGCCAGCAGCAGTTCGTGAACGCGCTGCCCGGCAAGAGCAAGGACTTCGTGACCGCAAGCCGCGAGGCCGCCACGACCAGCATCGCGGTCGTCGAGGCGCTCGCAGGCGCGATCCCCCCCGACGACGTGGCGCGGGTGCACATCGCCCGCATCGAGGACCTCTACCTCGACACGCCGCGCCCGGAGCGGCCGTGCGGCGCCGATGGATTTCCGAGCGATGTGGCGCTGCGCGACGCCTGGTTTGCCGAGCGGGCCAAGCTTGCGATCACAGACGCCGAGATCCTGCGCCGCTACGAGGAGATGGCGCTCAAGACGCTCGCAGCCACGCCGCTCTGGGACCGCGACGCCTACGACGGGCGCGTGTTCCTGGCCAAGTCGTTCAAGGACGAGCGCACGAAGCTGCATGACGAGACGCGCGCGCGGCTCGAGCTGCTCAACGCGCGCTGACCCGCGGGCGCCCCGACGAACTCACAGGCCGTGCTCTTCGAGCAGCTTCCGCAGACCTTCGACGCCGCCGGCCGCCTTGATCAGGTCGGCGAGCTCGCGCCGCTCGCGCTTCGAGCGGCTCTTGCGCCGCCTCGGCTCGGGTGACTTCTGCAGGATGCGCGCGTCGAGGTCGGCGAAATCGACCTTGCCCTCGTTTCCCGCGGTGCGGATCACGGGGTCGAACTGATCGACCGTCCAGGCAACCAGCGTGAGCATGCGCGAAAGCTGGGTGCCCGTCACCGTGCCGTCCTCGAGCGGAAGGTCGCACACCACGCGCACCTCGCCGTCGGACTCGTCGAGCACGTAGCTCGCCACACGCACGCGCCAGTTGGCGGCGAGCATCGCCTCCGACATCGCGCCGCGATGCGCGAACTCGGCCACGGCATACACCTCGGGCACGCACATCCGCAGCATCTTGCCGTCTTCCTGCAGCATCACGTGCAGGAGCAGGCTCTTCTCGCCGTCGTGGGGATCGACGTAATTCGTGGTGGGCACGGCGACCACCACCTCGCTGTGCTCGCGTGAGGCACGGAAGTCGCAACCGATCTCGGCGATGCGGCCAACGAGGTCTGCGAATGTGAGCGCCATGGACGTCGACTCCCTCCGAATGCGCGGGCCTGCACAGACGCTCGGCCGCTCCGGAAGTGTAGCTTTCAACGCGCGGCGGCCAAACGGAACGCGGGCGATTGAAGCCAATCCTGCGCCATCAAGCCGCTCGACCTCTAGACGCCGATCCAACGCGCGACCGCGGCGCGCGCCTGCTCCGGTTCGGCCGTGCCCTCCAGGATGGCAAAGGCTCCCGAAGGTCCGATCAGGACGTGGATTCCCGTCGGGCCAGCGCCAGCAGCGCGGTCGGTGACGCGGGCGCGGATCGCACGGGTTGCGCCGTGCTCGCTGTGCTCGACGTCACCGAGCGTACCGTTCGACGCGAGCGCGTCGAATCGCTCCGCAAGCGACTTCGCAAGGCGGTCGAGATCATCCGTCGCCCGTGGCATGACCAACCGCACCTCGACAGCGTTTCGACCGCACAGCGTGCGGCAGCCGCGCGGATCGTCGCCGCGGGAGAGTTCCTCGAAGCTCCGCCGCGCGCAGCAGGCGCAGGACGGGTCACGCACGCCGTCGAGCGACGCCGAACTGAACCGAAGCCCCCGCAGGTCAAAGCGCGAGATCACCGGAGGCACCGCGGTCGGTCCCTCCGCCACCAAGCGGATGGCGAGGGCCGCCTCGACGGAACCCACGAGGCCCGCGACAGGCCCCAGCACCCCCGCTGTGTCGCAGGTGGGGATCTCGGCCGGCGCCGGAAGCTCGGGCATGAGGCAACGCAAGCACGGTGTCGATCGCTCGTCCGACCACGACACGAGTCCTCCGAAGCCGACCGTCGGATCCGCCCCATGCGGAAGGATGGCCGCCACCATGCCGTCGAAGCCGACGGCGCCACCGTAGATCAACGGGATGCGCCGAAGCACCGCGCAGTCGTTGAGCAGCGCGCGCGTCTCGAAGTTGTCGAGGCAGTCGACGACCAGGTCGGCGTCGCGCGCGTAGGACAGCGCGTTCGACGGCCGAAGGTCGTCGACGAATGCGCGCACCACGGCCGAAGCGTTGACCTGCGCGAGTCGCGCCTTGGCGGCCTCAGCCTTGGGCACGCCCCGGCGGGCATCCTGCTCTGTGAAGAGCGTCTGGCGCTGCAGGTTCGACCACTCGACGCAATCGCGGTCGACGATCGTGACCGTGCCCACGCCCGCCCGCACCAGCGACTCGCTCACGACGGTCCCGAGTGCTCCGCACCCCGCGACCAGCACGCGGGCGCGGGCAAGACGCAGCTGTCCCTCGGGGCCAAAGCCCGGCAGCCGCATCTGTCGTGCATAGCGCGCGTCGCTCTCCGTCATGCGGCAGAGCGTAGCCCAACGCGCTTCGCTCGGGCGGGCTGATGCCGAACGGTGCGTTGCGGATGCGAGGGAGCCGCTTTCGCGGCGTTGCCGGCAGACCCTCCCAGCCGCGCGCACCGCGCTTGAGACCACACGCGAGGCGCCACCGGTCGAGCGTGGACTCGGGCAATTCCGACCATGCGCGACCCAGCAGGAGCGCTCCGTCGGGCGCAACCGCCATCGACTCGATCCGCGCCGCGCGACGAGGCTCGAGTTCGACGAGCACCCGCGCGAGCGCCTCGCACGGTGGACGCTCGAGCAGCGCACGCTGCACAAGCCCATGAACGCGATCGGGCGCCCGGCGTGCCGCCGACCCACCGACCGACTGAGCCGACCGCTCGGCCCAACCCGCGAGCGCGAGTCGCTCCACCGTAATGGCAGCCACGATGGCCTGCCCCTCCACGGAGTCGGCCGCTGCGGCGATCGCCTCCATGATCGCGAGGTACCGCACGCGCCACATCTCTGCGCGCGGGACGATCCGCTCGAGCTGCTCGTGCAGCTGCACCGCCTCATCGCGCATGCCAGCCGACAGCCGCCCGGCGCGCGACATCCGTTCGACACGGCGAACGACCGCTGGGTCGGCGCGGGGATTGGTCGGTGGCGCAGGCACGCCGCTCGCCATCCGAGCCACCAGCTCGGCCGGCAGCGACGAAGACGCCCGCAACGCGGGAACCACGGCCTCGCACACAAGGACACCTACGGCGCGGTCGAGGTCGACGTCCGCCCCGTCGATCACCGACGCAACGCGCGCGCCCTCGGGTGTCGCGCGACCGAGCCGCATGGCCTGCCACACGGCGCCCCCGCGCGCTCCAGGTGGCTCGCACATCACTGCGATCGCCTCGGCGGCGCTCACCTCCCACCAAGGACAGACCACCGGCGACACCACGTCGCCCTCGTGCCAGGCCGACAACCGGATCGCCTCGACCGCAGCCGATGCGAGCGCCTCCGTCAGCCGACGCTCGTCGCCCGCATAGGGCACCGTGCAGCCACCGGCGTACACGCTCGCCTCGCGCCACGCCATCGACACAATCACCGCCAGCAGTCCGATCGCCCGTCGCGCCACGCTGCCGTTGCCACGCCGCCAGCACCACGCGCTTCCGCGGTTCAGCATCCTTCACCCCCTTTCGAGGATGCGAACCTATCACGAAATGCGCCCACCCCCGAGTGCGCTGCACTTTTCCGCGCGGTGATTTTCACCGCACGAAAATCATGGCGAAACGCTCCGCCCGCTCAGACGCGCGCACCACCGCCATGTGCGTCGAGCAAGCGCCGCAGCTGGAGCAGCAGCTCCGACGGCGCGAACGGCTTCGGCATGAAGCACTGATGCGGCTGCATCGCGCCCGATCGGATCGCCTCGTCCTCGGTATGCCCCGACATGAAGATCGTGGGAACCGCGCCGCACTCCGCCTCCACGCGCGCCGCGAACTCGGGCCCCGTCATGCCGGCCATGACCACGTCGCTCACGATCACCTCGAAGGGACGATCGCGATCGACGTGCGCCATCGCCTCGCTGGGCGTGCTGGCAGAGATCACCTGGAACCCTGCGCGCGAGAGCAGCTGCTCGAGCAGCCTGCGGACGAGCGGCTCGTCCTCCACGAGCAGCAGCCGCTCGCCACGGCCGCCCTGCGGCGACACCTGCACGGCAGGCGCGGCGGCCTCGGCCGCCTCGATGCGCGGCAGCAGCACGCGGAAGTGCGCGCCCTTGCCTGGCGCCGACTGCACCTCGACCGTGCCGCCGCACTGCTCCACGAGGCCATAGACCTGCGCCAGTCCGAGGCCGCTGCCCTTCCCGGGTTCCTTGGTGGTGAAGAACGGCTCGAACGCGCGTGCGAGCGTCGCATCGTCCATGCCAACGCCGGTGTCGCGCACCGAGATCTCGATGAACCCCGCGTCGCGCAGCGTGTCGCTCGGCGCGTCCTGCGCCGGACCACAGTGGATCATCAGATCGCCGCCCGACGGCATCGCGTCGCGCGCGTTCAGCGCGAGGTTCATGACGATCTGGTTGATCGCCGACGCGTCGGCCCAGACGAACCCCAGGCCCGGCGCCGCCTCGACGCTCAGCCGGATCCGCTCGCCGAGCATCGGCCGGAGCAGCCGCTCGAACTCGTGCAGCTCGTGCGCAAGGTCCAGCGCCTGCGGGCGAAGCACCTGCTGTCGGCTGAAGGCGAGCAGCTGCCGCGTGAGGTTCGCGGCGCGATCGGCGGCCTTGCGGATCTCCTCGACCCACGCGCGCACCGGGTCGCTCGGCGACACGCGGGAAAGCGTGAGCGCCACGTAGCCCTGCACCGCCATGAGGATGTTGTTGAAGTCGTGCGCGATGCCGCCGGCGAGCCGTCCGATCGCCTCCATCTTCTGGCTCTGCCGCAGCTGCGCCTCGAGCTCGGCGCGCAGCTTCATCTCGCGCTCCATCTCGCGCGTGCGCAGCTCGAGCGTCGCGCCCGTCGCGCGCAGCCGTGCGGTGAGCTCCTTCATGTCGGCGACCGTCGACTCCTGCGCCTGGAGCAGCACGAGGAAGTCGCCGCGCGGATCATGCGGCGGAAAGTCGGCGAGCTCGAGGCCAAAGCGCTCGAGCTCCGCGCTGCGGGTGAGCCATGGCCCGCCGACGAACAGCAGCGACCCGCCGCACGAACGGCTCGCCCGCGGCACGAACTGGCCGCGAAGCCGGAACTGCGGCCGCGCGCGGAGCGACAGGAGGAACACATCCCCTGCACGCGCGCTGATGTCGGCCTCCGACGCGATTCCCGTCGGCCGCTCGATCTCGAACACCGTGCCGAAGTCCGCACCCACCGCCACGCTGCCGTCGAACGTGCTCCAGCGCGCGCCGACCATCGCGATGCGCATGTCACGGTCGACGGTGAAGCAGAAGGGAAAGAGCTCTCGCACGAGGAGCACGTCGGACATCGCCTCGGGCTCCGTGGGCACGCCGCCCACACCGCACCTCGCGGGATCGCCCGGCTGCGGGCTCACGAGCGTGCGCTCCAACGCACGTGGAACCTGTCATGCGGGCGCTCTCCCTCTACGCGCTCACCGCGCGCGGCGACGTCGACGTTGAATCGGTCGCCGAGCCCGCGGAGCAGCCCGACCACGAGCGGCGCCAGCCCCGGGCGCGACGAGTAGTACGACAGCACGAGGGTCGACTCCGTCTCGTCGCTCACCGAGAAGCTCGGGGGCGCAAGATGCGGAAACGACAGGCGCACGCGCGTGTGCAGCTGATCGAGGTTGCGCAGGAACTCGGGAAAGCTGCGCCCCGCCGACTTCATGAGGTCGCCGTAGCCGGCCTCGGCGGTGTACTTCACCCAGTACACGCCGAACTCCTCGAGGATCGCCTCGGCCGGCGCACCGAGCTCGGCGCTGGCTGCGCCCACGAGGTCGTAGGTGGTCTTGTCGGGATACTGCTCCATCCCGATAAAGGGCTCGTCGGGCAACCCCGCACGCGCGCGGATGCGGTTCCACGCGTCGTCGCCAAAGCGACTGCGCACGAGCCCCTCGACGGCCTTGTTGATGAGTCCGTACACGCAGGTAGCGTAGCGCAAGACGGGGACGGGGAACCCTCCGCGAATCGGCGCGGTGCGATCCACGGCGCAAGGATCAGCCGCATCGCGTGGTACTTGCGTGCGGGAAGCGCCATCGACATCGCCACGTTCGCCGTGAACACACGCGGTCCGACTCGGAAGTCATCTCGTTCGCGGGCGGAAATCAGCGCGAGCAGCGGCCAGTCCGCGTGTACCGGGCCCGAACGCAAAAGCCCTCGCGGATCAGAGATCCGCGAGGGCTTCATGGTTCGTATCGCCAACGCGAGCCCAGCTCGTTTCAGAGTGCACCCGGTCGCGAGCGCGCAAGCACGACGTTGCCGGGCAACGCTCTCACCACGCGAAGTGCGCGAAGGCCTTGTTCGCATCCGCCATGCGGTGCGGGTTTTCCTTCGTGGTCACGGCCTTGCCTTCGTTCTTGGCGGCATCCCAGAACTCCTTCGCCAGGCGAAGGTGCATCGGGCGACCCTTCTCGTCGCGCGCGGCCTCGATGATCCAGCGGAACGACAGCGACTGCTGGCGACGCTTGTTGAGCTGCATCGGGACCTGGTAGTTCGCACCACCGACGCGCTTCGAGCGGACTTCGACCGCCGGGCGCACGTTCTCGAGGGCGAGGTGGAAGAGCTCGATCGCCGAACGCGGCAGGGTCTCGCTCTTCTCCTTGTCGAGGCGGGCCTGGATCGCGTCGAGCGCGCCGTAGACGCAGCGCTGCGCGGTGGCCTTCTCGCCGCCGATCATCACGCAGTTGATGAACTTCGAGAGGATCTTGTCCTGGAAGCGGGGATCGGGCTTGAGCCACACATCGTCGGGACGCTTGAAATGTCGGGCCATGTGAATACTCCTGTGGCTGCTGGTCGCTGGCGGAAGCCGCAACCCTCTTCACCGCGGACGGGAGATGGGCATTCCCGAGGATTCGTATCCGCGATTACTCAGTCCCCCGAAGCCACCTTCGGGGGTGTGTTGGTCGGTCGATTACTTCTTCTTGGCGGCAGCGGCGGCCTTCTTCTTGACGCCGTACTGCGAGCGGCCCTTCTTGCGGCCGTCGACGCCGAGGCAGTCGAGGGCGCCGCGGACCACGTGGTAGCGCACGCCGGGGAGGTCGCGCACACGGCCGCCGCGCACGAGCACGATCGAGTGCTCCTGCAGGTTGTGGCCTTCGCCACCGATGTATGCCGTGACTTCCTTGCCGTTCGTGAGACGCACGCGGCAGACCTTGCGAAGCGCCGAGTTCGGCTTCTTCGGGGTGACGGTGCGGACCTGCAGGCACACGCCGCGCTTCTGCGGGCAGGCCATGAGGTCCTTGACCTTCGACTTGGCGGCCTGGACGACGCGGGGCTTACGAACGAGCTGATTGATGGTGGGCATCGGTGACTCTTGAAGAAGTAGGATCGTCAAGCGTAACGGGACTCGAAGCGCGACGCAAGCGGTACCACAGGGACCCCTCGCGGGAAGCCCATGAAATCCCGCTGAAATCGCGCATCAGCGGAACTGGTCGATAACCGCGACGGCCAGTCGGTCGCAGCGTTCGTTCTCGGGATGTCCCACGTGGCCGCGAACCCACTCGGCCTTGATCTGATGGATCCCGCGCAGCCGATCGAGCTCCTGCCAGAGCTCGACATTGAGCACGGGCCCCTCCTTGCGGCGCCAGCCCCGCCGCTTCCAGCCGTCGAGCCACTCGCTGAGCCCTTTCACGAGGTACTGCGAGTCGCTCACCAGCCGCACGCGGCACGGCCGGTCGAGCTGGCGTAGACCCTCGATCGCGCCGAGCAGCTCCATGCGGTTGTTGGTCGTCCGCGGCTCGCCTCCCGCCCCCTCGCGCTCGACGCCGTCGACGCGCAGGACGAATCCCCAGCCGCCGGGACCTGGATTTCCCGAGCACGCGCCGTCCGTGAAGAGCTCCACCACTGGTGTCGTTTGCATCGCGCGGAGCGTAACGCGCGCCACGCCGAACGCACGCACGGCAGCCTGTTTCCCGCGTGTTTGGTTATCTGACGCACGTCCCGATGAGCCGTCCGCCATGGCCGACAGTCTTGACAGCGGCGGTGGTTCTTCTAGACTTCCCCTTCTCTCCACACCGTCCGAGCAAGTCGCGCGGACATCTCTGAAAGAGTTCGAACATGGTTCCTCCGTTCCGCTGCTCCCCCGGTCGTACCCGCCGCCGTCGCGCCCACCAGGCCATCAAGGCGTCGCACACCACGCTGTGCCCCAACTGCGGCGCCGCCAAGCGCTCGCACACCGCGTGCTCGTCGTGCGGCTACGTGCGTCCGGGCCTGCAGATCAAGACCAACAAGCCGACGGCCTGAGCGCTGTCGACCAAGGCCCGCGCTCGCCGCGGGCTTTTTCGTCGGATCCCCCGCCGCGGCAGTCTGCGGAGCCGCGCCCGTTCGCCACGCGCGCGTTGGGATCTCGTAAACTGCGCGCTCGTTACGTTTCGCTCCTGCATTGTTCATCGGCTCAGTTGAAGGGCTAGTCTCCATGCGCATCGCCGTCGACATCATGGGTGGCGACAACGCGCCCGACGAGATCCTGAAGGGCTCGTTCGCCGCGCTTCCCAAGCTCCCGCCTGAGGACACGCTCGTGCTCTTCGGCAACAGCGACCTGATCGAGGAGGCGATGAAGGACCGCGGCATCGCCACGAGCGGGTCCGGGGCGAAGGTCGAGATCGTGCACTGCTCGGAAGTGATCGAGATGGACGACGCTCCCGTCGAGAGCGTGCGTTCGAAGCGCGACAGCTCCATCTGCCGTGCCGCCGAGTACTCGAGCCCCAAGCATCCGAACCGCTGCGACGCCTGGATTTCCGCAGGAAACACCGGTGCCTGCGTCACGGCCAGCCAGATGTACATGCGGCGCCTGCCCAACGTGATCCGCCCTGGCATCGCCGTCACCGTGCCCACCTTCGCGGGTCCGATCGTGCTCGTCGACGTGGGCGCCAACATCGAGCCGAAGCCCATCCACCTCGCGCAGTACGGCGTGATGGGCGACGCCTACGCCCGCGGCATCCTCGGCATCAAGAACCCGCGCGTCGCGCTCATGAACGTGGGCGGCGAGGAAGGCAAGGGCACGAGCGAGATGAAGCACGCGCGCGAAATGCTGCGCGGAGCCGACAACCTCAACTTCATCGGCTACGTCGAGGGCCGCGGCGTGTTCGACGGCGATGCCGACGTGGTCATCACCGACGGCGTGGTGGGCAACGTCATGCTCAAGCTCGCGGAGGGCCTTTCCAAGGGTCTCTTCCAGGCGATCGCCGCCCAGGTGCTCGAGACCGATCCCGAGCTCGCGGTGCGCCTCGAGCCCGTGGTCAAGGCGATCTACGCCAAGCACGACTACCACGAGTACGGCGGCGCGCCGCTGCTCGGCGTGAACGGCACCTGCCTGATCTCGCACGGCTCGAGCGTGTCGCGCACGATGATGAACGCAATCCTCCGCGCACGGCAGTTCGTGCTCTGCGGGCTCAACGACATCATCAACACCCGCCTCGAGACGATCCAAGAGCCGACCGCATGATGGGCCCCCTGCCCAGCGGCGCGTGCGGCGTCCGCATCCTCGGAACCGGCTCCGCCGTGCCCGACCGTCGCCTGACCAACGGCGACTTCGCGCGCATGATGGACACGAGCGACGAGTGGATCACGCAGCGCACGGGCATCAAGGAGCGCCGCGTCCTCGACCTGCGCACTGAAGGTTGCTCGACGCTGGCGCAGCGCGCGCTCGAGCGCGCGATCGATGCGGCCGGCATCAAGGCCGAGGACCTCGACCTCGTGATCGTGGCGACGGTCACCATGGAGATGACCTGCCCGTCCGTGGCGTGCCGCATCGCAGGCGCCGTGGGCGCGAAGAACGCCGCCGCGTTCGACCTCGGCGCCGCGTGCAGCGGCTTCGTGTACGCGCTCAACACGGCCGAGTCGATGGTGCGCGCGGGCCGCGCCCGCACGGTCGCCGTCCTCGGCAGCGAGGCGATGAGCTCGATCCTCGACTACACCGACCGCACCGTGTCGATCCTGTTCGGCGACGCCGCGGGCTGCGCGATCATCCAGGCCACGAGCGACACCACCAAGGGCTGCATCTACCAGCACATGGGCGCCGACGGCTCGGGCTGGCATGCGCTCTACATCCCGCGCCGCGAGAGCGATGTGCCGCAGGAGGACATCGACAACCCGGTGCGCCTCGGCTGCCTGCGCATGAACGGCAAGGAAGTCTTCCGCTTTGCGGTGACCAAGTTCAAGGAAGTGATGGAGGATGCCTTCGCCAAGACGGGCCTGACGCCCGCCGACGTGAGCCAGGTCATCTGCCACCAGTCGAACGTGCGCATCATCGACGCCGCGCGCGAGAAGCTGAACATCGACCCCGCCAAGATCTACGTCAACATCGACCGCTACGGGAACTCGAGCGCCGGCAGCGTGCCGCTCTGCCTCGACGAACTGTGGCGCGCAGGAAAGATCACCCCGGGCAAGCCGTTCATGATGGTCGCGTTCGGCGGCGGCCTGACGTGGGCTTCCTCGGTCTGGAACACCTGAGCGGCCGCGCCGCCGCCGCGCGCGGCGGGACGCTGCTCTGGCCGGAACCCCCCAACATGACGAACATCGTTCTCCTCTGCCCCGGACAAGGTGCCCAGGCCGTCGGTATGGCCAAGGCCTGGTACGACGCCCACCCGCACGCGAAGGCCGTGCTCGACGAGGCCGACCGCATCTTTGCCGGCAGCGCGGCGTCGCACTCGGTCGGCGGGCGCACCCTCACCGACATCGCGTTCAACGGTCCGATCGATGTGCTGAGCCGCACCGATCTCTCGCAACCCGCGCTGTTTGCCGCAGCCGTGGCCTGCCACCGCGCGCTCCCCGCCGCGCTGCTCGGGCTCAAGATGCGTGCTGTCGCGGGGCTTTCGCTCGGCGAATACACGGCGCTGCACCTCGCGGGCGCCTTCAGTTTTGAAGACGGCCTCCGCCTGGTCATGCGGCGCGGGCAGCTCATGCAGCAGGCCGCCGAGGCCTCCCGCGGCGGCATGGTGGCGCTCATCGGCGCCGACGAAGCGCAGGCCAACGAGGTCTGCACCCGCACGCTCGCCGCCGGTGGCGCGGGCGAGTGCCTGGTACCCGCCAACTTCAACGCCCCGGGGCAGATCGTGATCTCGGGCTCGCTCGAGGCGTGCGATCGGGCCCTGACCGTGGCCGGCGAGGTGGGCGTGCGCGCCACCAAGTTGCAGGTGGCGGGCGCCTTCCACAGCCCGCTCATGGCGCCCGCGGCCGAGAAGCTCGCCGAGGCGCTGGCCGCGGTCGAGATCCGCCCGCTGCAGACCGAGGTCTGGTCGAACGTGACCGCCCAACCCCACCGCACCGAGGGCGACGCCGCCGCAAATGCGCAACTTCTCCGCCAACTTTTGGTGGATCAGCTCGTATCGCCTGTACGATGGAGTCAATCGTGCGCGAACCTGCTGGCGGTGCTTGCCGCCGAGGGCACCCGCGCCACGACCGCGTTCCATGAGCTCGCCCCCAACACGGTGTTGAAGGGCCTCATGAGGCGCATCGACAAGACCTGCGAGGTCGTTCCCCATGATGCACCGACTCAGGACAATCCGTAAGCCAGCCCTCACGCTCGCCGCACTTTGCTGCGCGAGTTCGCTGCTTGTCGCCTGCGGTGGCGACGAGGAACCCGTGGCCGTCGTCCAGAAGGCCCCGCCGCCGAAGGTCGAGGCCCCGCCGCCGCCGCCGAGCGTGCCCACGATCCAGGAGCTCATGGCCCGCCTCGACATCGACCAGCGCGTCAACCTGCCCGAGGAGCTCGCTCCCGCCACCGAGAACGAGCGCGTCGCGGTGCTCAAGTTCTTCGATGGCTTCGCGCGCGGCAACGCAGGCGCCCTCAAGCCGATGCTCTCGCAGCCTGACCAGTTCCTGCTCGACGAGATGACCACCTCGGGCGCCTTCGCCAAGTCGACCGGCGCGATCTCGCGCATCGACGTCCGTTGCGCGGTCGACTCGGGTTCGACGCATGCCCTCGCGGTCTTCCACGTGGGCGAGGAGTACGAGCCTCAGCTGTGGACGCTCGCAAGCGCCGACTCGAACCCCGAGTTCGACTCGGTGGCCACGCCGCCGGACATCATGAACAAGATCAGCGGCGACAACCCGATCGAGGTGTGGTTCGCCGTGGTCAAGCGCGAGCTCGCCAAGGCCGAGGAGCCCGATGAGCAGCCCGAGCTGCCCAAGCAGGACTTCACCGCCGAGGAAGGCGGAGGCGAGAACTCCGGCGGCGGAGATGGTGCGCCGAGCACGGCGCCGGGCGGATCGCCTGGCCGCCGCATGCCGGGCGCGCCCATCAAGGCGCCCAAGCCGCCTGGATTCGGCACGAAGTGAGCACGGCCTCCGCGGCACGCACCGCGGGGAACGCGAAGCTGAAGGATGTGCAACGACCGCCCGCGCCATGCGCGGGCGGTTGTCGTTGAACCCCGCCGATCCATCGCCCGCTGCGCGTTCCTGTAGACTGTCGCCCTTGCGCCGCGTCGCGGCGAGGGAGGTCTCGAGTCATCGACAAGCGCGTCGCCATCGTCACCGGAGCGAGCCGAGGAATCGGCCGCGCCATCGCAGAACGCCTCGCCAAGGACGGCCGCCACGTGGTGCTGGTCGCCCGCAGCGCCGACGGTCTCGCGGCCACGGATGCCGCGATCAAGGCCGCAGGCGGCTCCTGCGAGGTCCGCCCCTGCGACATGGCCGACTTTGCCGCGGTGCAGGCGCTCATCGACGGGGTCGCGGAGACCCACGGCCGCCTCGACATCCTGGTCAACAACGCGGGCATCACCCGCGACACCCTGCTCCTCCGGATGTCGGACGAGCAGTGGGACGAGGTGCTCAACGTCAACCTGCGCTCGATCTTCGTGGCCTGCCGCGCCGCGATCCGCCCCATGATGCGCGGCAAGTTCGGGCGCATCGTGAACATCGGAAGCGTGTCGGGCATCTCGGGCAACGCCGGGCAGGCGAACTACGCCGCCGCCAAGGCGGGCCTGATGGGCTTCACCAAGACGATCGCGAAGGAGATGGGCGCCAAGGGCATCACGGCGAACGTGATCGCACCCGGCTTCATCGAGACCGACATGACCCACGTGCTGGGCGACGCGGTCAAGACGGCGTTCCTCCAGAACATCCCCGTGCGGCGACTGGGCAAGCCCGAGGAGATCGCGGCCGCGGTCGCGTACGTCTCGAGCGACGAGGCGGGCTTCCTGACCTCGCAGACCATCGTGGTCGACGGCGGAATGACCTCCTGAGCCGCCAGGGCCGCGTCCGAAGCGCAGTTTCTGCTCACGGACTCGCTCCCCGACTCGGCGCACGCGACCGATACGCGCGTGCCCGCGCACGCCGCCCAACGCCACGATCCGCAGTCCGCCAAGCCGCCCGCTTTTCGCTATATTCCCCCGCCCGCGGGAAACCCCGTGGGTGCCAGTCCCCCAGAGAATCCAAGGAGTTCCTCCAGTGACCGACGCCGAGATCGAGAAGAAGGTGATTGAGATTGTCGCTCAGCACACGGACAGCGAGCCGGAGTCGATCACCCGTGAGACGAGCTTCACCAACGACCTGAACGCCGACAGCCTCGACATCGTCGAGCTTCTCATGGAGTTCGAGTCGCAGTTCGGCACCAAGATCCCCGACGACCAGGCGGAGAAGATCCACACCGTCGGCCAGGCGATCGACTTCATCAAGGCCAACCGCCCGCAGGGCTGACGCCGCTGGCGTCACCCCCGCGAAAGAGCCGTGCACCCATGTCGGAGCCGCTCCCAGAGTCGGAGATCGAGGCGAAGGTCATCGAGGCCATCGCCGACCAGCTTGGCGTCGCCAAGTCGGATGTCACTCGCACCAGCGAGTTCGACGCCATCTGCGACAGCCTCGACAAGGCCGAGCTGATGATGGAGTTCGAGGATCTCTTCGAGATCTCGATCACCGACGACTCCGCGACCCGGCTGAAGACCGTGGCGGACGCGGTGGAGTACATCCACCGCACCCTCAAGAACTCGTGAACCCGCGTCGACCGCACCGAGCGCCCGTGAGGAACGCATGAAGACCGTCACCTACCGTCGCGTCGTCGTCACTGGGATCGGTGCCGTTTCCAACCTTGGCTGCTCCGCGCCCAAGACGTGGGAGGCGATGAAGGCCGGCCGTTCGGGCATCACGCCGCTGCGCACCTTCCCGCAGAACGAGGACTGGACGGTGCGTTTCGCGGGCGAGATCCACGATTTCGACCCCTCGCACGTGGTGGACGGCCGCGAGCAGAAGCGCATCGACCGCGTGGCGCTCTTTGCGATGGCGGCCGCCGACGAGGCGGTCCGGGACTCGGGCCTCGACCTCCGCAACGCGGCGGACCCCTATCGCAACGGGACGATCATCGGCTCGGGCATCGGCGGCGTGCTGACCATGGAGGAGGGCCACACCAAGCTCCTCCAGACCGGACCTCGGCGCGTGAGCCCGTTCGTCGTGCCGCGGCTCATGGTCAACGCGGCACCCGGCAATGTCTCGATCCAGTTCAACCTGAAGGGGCCGAGCACGGCCGTCGCATCGGCGTGCGCCTCGAGCGGCCACGCCATGGGCATGGCGATGCAGGCGATCCAGCGCGGCGACTGCGACGTGATGGTCGCGGGCGGCAGCGAGGCCGCCATCACCCCGCTCACCCTCTCGGCGTTCGCCTCCATGAAGGCGCTGTCGACCCGCAACGACGACCCGACCAGGGCATCGCGCCCGTTCGACAAGGACCGCGACGGCTTCGTCCTCTCGGAGGGCGCCGCGATCGTGGTGCTCGAGGAGCTCGAGCACGCGAAGAAGCGCGGCGCCCGCATCTACGCCGAACTCGTGGGCTTTGGCGCCACCGGCGACGCCTACCACATCGCGGCCCCCGACGAGCAGGGCTCGGGCGCCTTCAAGGCGATGGAAGTGGCGCTCAAGGACGCCCAGGTCGACAAGACCGAGGTCGGCTACATCAACGCCCACGGCACCTCGACGCCGCTCGGCGACAAGGCCGAGGTCGGCGCGGTCAAGCGCCTGTTCGGCGATCATTCCTACAAGCTCGCCATGAGCTCGACCAAGTCGATGACGGGCCACGCGCTCGGCGCGGCCGGTGGCATCGAGACGATCCCCACGATCATGTCGATCTACGAGGGCATCCTCGCCCCCACCATCAACCTCGACACGGCCGACGAGGGCTTCGACCTCAACTTCGTGCCCAACGTGCCGCAGGAGGCTCGGGTCAACGTGGCGCTGAACAACACCTTCGGCTTCGGCGGCCACAACGTGTCGCTCGTCTTCAAGCGGTTCGCCTGAACGGCGCCGATCCGGCGGCGCTCCGAGCGGACGCGCGGCCGAACGGGATTCTCCTTGCGCGGGATCGCGCTTTCGGCGCATCGCCGCGAAAGTCGGGTTGTCCGCTTGGCCGATAAAGCCCCCATGTCCAATGACCTCTCCCGCATCCTCCGCCTGGAGGTTCCGCTGATCGTGCAGATCGCGGAACGCAGGATGTCGTTGTCGGAAGTGACCGCCCTGACCCACGGCTCGATCATCGAGCTCCCCAAGAACATCTCGGAGGAGCTCGACGTGCTCGTGAACAACACCCGCATCGGCGCAGGCCGCGCCGTGAAGGTGGGCGAGAACTTCGGCGTGCGCCTGACGCAGATCGGGGCGGTCAAGGACCGTGTCGTGGCGATGGGTTCGTAGACAGAAGCGCGAGCGAAGACACGTCCAGACCCGAACGCGCGAAACCACACCGCGATCTCCACCGAGTTCCCCCTCACGAAGGCCCCCGCCCCGCATGCCTCGCAACATTCCAGTCGGTAACGGCGAGATGCTGGTCGCGTTCGACGACCACTACCGCATGCGCGACCTCTACTGGCCGCATGTCGGCCAGCCGAACCACACCTGCGGCCACATGCAGCGCTTTGGCGTGTGGGCCGACGGGCACTTTGCCTGGATCGACTCGCCGGGCTGGACGCGCGACCTGCGCTACAAGCCCGACACGATGATCACCGAGGTCCGGCTGCGCCACGAGCGGCTCGGGATCGAGCTCCTGTGCAACGACGCGGTCGACTACTGGAGCCCCGTGTACTTCCGCCGCGTGGTGGTCACCGACATCGTGGGCAAGCCGCGCGACGTGCGCATCTTCTTCCACCACGACATCAGCGTGAACGAGTCGCCCGTGGGCGACACCGTGATGTACGACCCGCAGTCGGGCGGCCTGGTGCACTACAAGGACGCGACCTACTTCCTGATCAACGGCTGCTCGTCGGGACGCTTCGGCGTCGACTACTGGGCGACGGGCGCCAAGCGCATCGGCGACGCCGAGGGCACCTGGCGCGACGCCGAGGACGGCCTGCTGTCGCGGCACGCGATCGCGCAGGGCTCGGTCGACTCGACGGTGGGCTTTGCCGTGGCGCTCTCGCCGTGGGGCTCTGGCTCGATCCACTGCTGGATGGCCGCGGGGCGCACGCACGAGGCGGTGCTCGGCCTGAACGACAAGGTGCGCGTGAAGACGCCGCAGCGCATGATGGACCGCACCGAGGCGTACTGGCGCCTGTGGGCGCTCAAGGAGCCGGTCGACCTCTCGCCGCTGCCCGAGCGGCTGCGCGACATGTACGTGCGCAGCCAGATCATCTGCCGCACGCAGATCGACAACAACGGCGCCATCATCGCCGCCAACGACTACGACATCACGCAC
>JBIIRG010000149.1:0-7563 GCA_044341665.1 Phycisphaerales bacterium
CGCATGCGCTCCAACGTGGTCCTCGCATGCATCGGCATGATGCTGCCGGCGATGTCGTCGTGGGCCGCCGACCTCACGGTGGGCGCGATCGAGGTCACGCAGGGATTGCAGAGCGCGGCGGGCGACCTGCCTCTTGTCGCGCGCAACGCCACGCTGGTGCGCGTGACGGTCTCGCTCAACGGGCACCCCGCGCCCATCGCCGGCGTCGATGCGGTGCTGCGCATCTACTCGAACGGCGTCGAGATCCCGTCGTCGCCGGTCTACAGCAGCAACGGACCGATCGCCGCGCCGCCGTCGCCTTCGCCCGCGAACGCGAACGACACCATCAACTTCCTCTGCCTGCCGCCCGAGTCGGGCGACGTCGACTTCGTGGTCACGGTCAATCCGTTCGGAACGGTCGCCGAGGACAACATCAAGAACAACCGCACCGCGCTCGAGAACCGCGTGTTCGTCTGCCGCCGCATGATGGACCTCGCCTACGTGCCCGTGAACTACACGCCGGGCGGCGGGCTTCCCAACGCGACCATGATCGAGCCGGGCTCGGGCGACGCCTTCCTGCGCGCCATCTACAAGACGGGCGACTGGAACTACCACCGCTCGCCGCTGCCGCCGCTCACCCACACGCTCGACATCATCGTGTCGAACATCAACCTGCTGAACGCGCTCAACGACATCCGGCAGAACCAGATCCCGGCCGCGGGCTACGCGCGGCCGGACTTCGTCTACGGCTGGCTTCCGGGAAATCCGTTCCCCGGGAACGGACAGGCGCTGAGCACGCCGGGCGCCGTGGCGTTCGGCAACACCGACCCGCTGCGCTTCCAGCGCACGATGGCGCACGAGATCGGCCACTGCTGGGGCCAGCCGCACAACCAGCTCTTCAGCAGCAGCGTGGGTTGGGATGTCGAGGCGCATCTGCGCGATCCGCTCGGGATCGCGCCCGTCATGCCCGCGACCAAGCGCGACGTGATGGTGGCGGGCCTGAACACCCCCGACGCGTGGGTGGCGCCCGTGACCTATCTCGATGCGATCCAGGACGCCCGCTCGGCGTGCAGCGCGCTCGGCGGCGAGGATGGTTCGGGCGAAGACGGTGCGCCCGCCGACGATGCGGTCACGGTGCTGCGCATCGCGGGCGTGCACGACCACCTGATGCGCCGCGTGGATCTCGCGCCGGCGATGACGCACGAGCGGGCCACCGTGAGTGCCGACGAACCGCGCGGCAACGTGCTCGTCGAGGCGTTCGACGCGGAGGGCGTGCGCCTGCACGCCGTGCGCGCCAACACGCGCAGCTGCCGCGAGTCGTGTGCGGAGCCAGGGCACCTGCACCGCGCGACATCGCTCTATGTGAATATCCCCTCCGAGGCATCGGGCCGCCCCGTGGCGCGCGTACTCGTGCGCGAGCTGCGCGCCGGCGTGCCCACGCGGCCGCTGGCGGAGATCGCGCGCAGCGCCCACGCGCCCGTGATCGGCTCCTTCTCGGTGACAGGCGCGGCGGGTCCGCTGCCGTCCGACCGTGCCGAAGGACGGCTGCGACTCGCGTGGCAGGCGCATGATGCCGACGGCGACGCGCTCACCGCGGACCTCCTCTACAGCCCCGACGGCGGACGCGCGTGGTTCCCGCTCTCGCTCGGCAACACGACGGGCTCGTTCGAGTTCGACACGCGCGACATTCCCGCGAGCCGCGGCGGCGACGGGCGGTTCGACCTTCGCGTGAGCGACGGCCTGAACACGGTGCGCACGAGCGCGCGCCGCGGCGGCTCGTCGGATGGAAGCTGGTTCGTCGGCAACAGCCAGCCCCCCGACGTCCATCTGCTCACGCCGAACCAAGGCGAGTCGTTCCGGCAGGGGGCCACGGTCATCCTGCACGCGTCGGCGTGGGACATCGACGAGCAGCTCATTCCCGACGCGCAGGTCACGTGGACGAGCTCGCGCGACGGGCCCATCGGCATCGGCCGCCTGCTCGCCAAGCGCAACCTCTCTGCGGGCACGCATGTCCTCACCGTCCGCGGCACCGATTCGGGCGGCCTCTTCAGCGAGCGCTCGATCACGGTCGTGGTCGAGCCGCGCCTCTTCAACAACGGCAACATCGATGGCGAAGGAACGGTCGGTTCGTCGGACATCGTCACGCTGCTGTCGGACTGGGGCTACACGGGCATGGGGGATCTCGACCTCGACGGCGAGATCGGACCCCAGGACGTGACGGCGCTGCTCTCGCGCTGGGGCATGTGATCGGGCGCGCGCAGGCGTTGCGGTGCAGCCCGCGGTATCACCGATGAACAGCGCATGGTTCAGGTCGCCGATGTGATCGTGGTTGGATTGGGCGCGATGGGCTCGTGCGCGCTTGCGGCGCTGGCGCGGCGCGGCGTCCGTGTGGTCGGCGTCGATCGCTTCAACCCGCCGCACGCGCGCGGCTCGTCGCATGGCGGCAGCCGGGTGATCCGCCTGTCCTACTTCGAGCACCCCGACTACGTGCCGCTCCTCCGCGAGGCCTACGAGGGCTTCGATCGGCTCTCGCGCGACGCGGGGGTCGACCTGCGTCACGAGACCGGCCTCGTGGTGGGAGGTGCGCCTGGAAACGCGACCTCCGCGGGCATGCTGCGCAGCGCGCGCGAGCATGGGCTCGACGTGGCGGCGATCGACGGGCGCGAGCTTCGGCGGCGCCATCCGCAGTTCTCGGTACCCGACGACTGGGAGGTCGTGACCGAGGCGCGCGGCGGCTTCGTGCGACCCGAGGCGACGATCGCAGCGGCACTCGAGGTCGCGGCGCGTCATGGCGCGCGGATCGTGCGCGATACAACCGTCCTTCGCTGGGGCGCTCGCGACGGCGGCGCGTGGATCGAGACGGCGGCGGAGCGCATGGAATGCGGGTCGCTCGTCCTCTGCGGCGGCGCGTGGATGCCCCAATTGCTCGACGCGCGGGTAGCCGCGCTGCGCCCCACCCGCGAGACCCTCGTGTGGATCGACGACGCAGGCGAGGCTTCGTGGCAGTCGAGCGCGATGCCCGTGTGGCTCTTCGACCGCGGCTCGGATCCGGCGGTCTACGGAATCCCCGCCTTCGCCGGGATGGGCGATCCGCGCGGCATGAAGGTCGGCCTGCACGGGCGTGGACCGACGGTGCGTCCCGAGCAGATCTCGGAGCCCGTCGACCCGACGATCATCGCGGAGACCTTGGCGGCGACGGAGGAACGAGTGCCCTCCGCGCGCGGCCGGCGCATGTCGGGCGCGACACACTGCCTGTACACCATGTCGCCCGACGCGGACTTCGTGATCGGACTGCATCCGGCCCACGACCGCGTTGCGATCGCCGGCGGATTCAGCGGCCACGGCTTCAAGTTCGCGCCGGTGATGGGCGAGGTGCTTGCGGACTTGGCGCAACACGGCCGGACGCCGCGTCCGATCGGGTTCCTCCGTCCGACGCGCTTCAGCGCCGGGGGATAGGTGAACCACTTCCATCGAAGGCTCACGTCCAGCGTTCCGCAGTCTCCGTCGGCTTCGCCGCCGGGCGACTGACGGGCACCCGAGGGACATGGAAGGCTCACGTCGACCACTCCCCGGCATCCCCACCAGAGGGAGCCGCCGCAGCGGCGACCGCCCAAACACGCGGCGACCGCTCAACCCTCGTCCCCCACCAGAGGGAGCCGCCGCAGCGGCGACCGCAATAGAAAAAGGGCCACTGCGAGATCGGCTTCGCAGTAGCCCCATGGGGGAAAAGATCAGTGGTTGGGCCTTCGGGGGAAGGCAACGAGAATCTAGCACTCGACCGATGGGTTGTCGAGACACTCGGAAGCGCAACGACTCAAATTTGTGCGCTTTCTCGCAGCTTGGCGGGGATTTTATCCCGTGTGCCTGCGTAAGCGGACCTCTGCGTGTGCGCGCCGCACGCGCCGCGCACGCACCCTTGCATATTCAGCAAGGCCCGAAGGCGTGTTATCGAGCGACCGGCGGCGCAGTGCCGGGCGCGTCATCCGCAGCGCCCGCGGCCCACAGGATGCCGCCCTCGAGGTGCTTGCGGAAGAGATCTTCCGTGAAGCTCTCCGACGTGTGGCCACCGCCCGTGTACCACGATCGGCCGCCTTGGAACTCATGGAACCACGCGATCGGGTGATCGCCGTCCATGGTCGCGCCCTTGATGGTCGAGTCATCGAGGCTGGCGAGCACGCGCACGCGGCCGCGGGGATTGCGGTTGTAGACGTACCACTCGTCGGTTCGGCGCCATTCGGCGGGAAGCATGCGCGTCGACCGATGGGTGCGGTCCTCGACCTTGATCGTCGCGGGTTGGATCTCGGGGTGGGTCTTGAAGTACGCGCCCACGAGGTCGCCGTACCACGGCCAGGTGTGCTCGGTGTCGGCGGCGGCGTGCACGCCTGCGTAGCCTCCGCCCGCGCGGATGTAGCCCTCGAAGGCCTTCTGCTGCTCGTCGTTGAGGATGTCGCCGGTCGTGGAGAGGAAGACGACGGCGCGGTAGCGCTTCAGGTTGTCGGCGGTGAAGACCGCGGAGTCCTCGGAAGCGTCGATCTCGTAGCGCCCGCCGAGGATCTCGCGCAGGGCCTTGATGCCGTCGGGAATCGACTGGTGTCGGAAGCCTGCGGTCTTGGAAAAGACGAGCAGTCGGTCGCGCTTCGCCGCGGCGTCCTGCGTGGGCGGAGCCGCCGCGGGAGCCGCGGTCTGGGCTCGCCCTGCGGTCATTGCGAGGGAGCCGATCAGCATCGCGACCCCGACGAGTGCGACGCGGCCGAACTCCAGACGGGCGTTTCGCGACGGGCGCGCGGTGGTGGTCTGCATGCGAGAAGGGTCGCGGCATGCGATGCGCATGTCAAGCGATGCGGTCGCAGGACGGTGGTTTGCCTGCGGCTGCGGCGATCCGTACGCTCCCCGCATGTCAACCGCCGACCTCGAGGCCATGCTGGCGGCGCCCCCATCGGACGCGGAGAGCCTCTCGGGGGTTGCGGAGCACGTGGCAGGGCTCGTGCGCGAGGCGTGTGGCGCTGACGCGGTCGCGATCTGGATCTGGCGTACGAACGGCGACGGGGTGCGCCGGCTCGAGCCCTTGACGACGCTTGGCGCAACGTCCGCTGCCGCTCCCCAGTTCGAGCCGAGCGCCGTGCACGCGCGCGCGGCGCATCGAAGCACGAATGCCGACGGGCGATGCAGGGTCGATGTGGCGCTTGGCGGATATGGCATGCTCCGTGCGTGGAGCGTGCGGGAGTTCGACGACGCGTTCGTCGAGCGGCTGCACGCGCTGGCGCCGCAGGTGGGCGAACGGCTGGCCGGCCACCTGCCGCGCAGCGAGCTCGAGCGCAACAACCGCTGGCTGCTGCTGCAGGGCGAGCTCGACCGTCGCGCCGCGACCTCGCTCGCGGGCGTCCGCAGCGTGGAGGAGCTCGGGCGGCACATCGAGTCGCTCGCGGACGAGCTCTTTCCCATCGAGTACTCGGGCGTGTACTTCATCGACCCGCGCACGAACCGCCTGCGGCTGGTGTACGCGAAGGGCTTGTCCGAAGCCGAGCGCGCTGCGGCGGAGCGCACGGCCGAACACCGCCATCCCGGGCAGGTGCTGCGCACGGGCGAGGCCGTCGACGTCCGCGACACCGAGGCGGAACCTCATGCAGGCGAGCCGCCAAGCCATGGGCGCTCGGTGCGCTCGCGTCTGTACCTGCCCGTTCGCGTGGGCGGCGATGTCGTGGGTTCGATCGGATTCGCGAGTTCGCGTCCGGGGAGCTTCGGCACCCAGCACCAGCAGGCGTTGCGGTTTCTCTGCGATCTCGCGGGCGTCACGTACGCGCGGCTGCAGGCGCAGCAGGAGATCGAGCGGCGCGGCCAGCTGATCGAGGCCACCGCCACGGCAAACGAGCGGCTGCTCTCGGCGCTCGAATGGCGCCAGGCGGCGACTGCGGCGCTGGCGCTGGTGGGCAACGCGCTCGACGTCGCCGCGCTCGCGCTCGTCAAGCTCGAGCAGGACGAGCGGGCCGAGCAGGTCGACTTCGTCTGGCAGCCGCTGTTCGGCGCGCCGTGGCGGTATCGCGACCGCGTCGCGCGCCTCGAGCGTGAGGAGCGCGACAAGCTCGCGCGCGGGCTCGGCGTGGTGATCACGACCGCGCGCGGCGACGGCGATGCGCCGTGCACCGTGGAGTGCAAGCCCGTGCTCGTCGACGGCGTGCTGTGGGGCGTCATCGCATGCGAGGCCACGCTCGGTCGTGCGGAGCGCGCGGCGCTGCGCTGGCTTGCCAACGGCTTCGCGGCCACGATCATGCGCGAGCGCATGGACCGCGAGCTGCGCGAGCGGCACAAGGTCGAGGCGGTGAGCCGGCTCGCGTCGGGCATCGCGCACGACTTCAACAACCTCCTCTGGCCCGTGCTGCTCTACAGCGAGATCCTGGAGCGCGGGCCGGGCCTCGATGACCGCGCGCGACAGATGCTGCGCGACATGTGCCGCTCGGCCACGCGCGCGAGCGAGCTCGTGCAGCAGGTGTTTGCGGTCTCCCGCAGCCGCGACCGCGTGCTGCAGGTGGTCGACGTGCCCGAGATCGCGATCGAGGTCGCGGCGACGGCGCGGCGCTCGTCGCCGACGGCGGTGCACATCGTGTCGACGATCGACAACGATGCCGGCCACGTGCTCGGCGACGAGGACTCGGTGCGCCAGCTCCTGCAGCATCTGCTGGCGCAGTCGCTCGACGCGGCGTCGAGCGCCGACGAGCGCGCCGCGAGCGGCGTCATCCGGCTGTCGGTGGAGCGCCTGGAGCGCGACCGCGGCAGCTGGATCCGCATCGTGGTGCGCGACGAGAGCCAGGCGCCCGCCGAGGATCCGATCGGCATGGCCATCGTGCGGCGATTGAGCACGGAACTCGGCGGCGAGATGACGTGCGAGCGTTCTGCGGCGGGGAGCGTGCGCGAGCTCCTGCTCCCCATTGCGCTGCGCGAGCCGTCGGCGCCTGCCGAACCCGAACCGACGATCGACGAGCTGGTCGCGCGCGCCAACCCCACGCCGTCGCCCGACGCCGAGCGCGTGCTTCTCGTCGACGACGACGCCGCGGTGCTCGAGGTGGCGCGGCAGATCCTCGAGAGCCTCGGCTACGAGGTGGTGGCCTGCGACACGCCCGAGCGCGCGCTCACGGTGCTTGGCGACGGGGCGCTGCCGCTGGCGCTGCTGCTCACGGACCTCTCGATGCCCGGGATGGACGGCATCGGCCTTGCGCGCGAGTGCAGGCGGCTGCGGCCGCAGCTTCCCATCGTGTTCTGCACGGGTTTCGGCGACACGCGCTCGGAGCGGGCCGCGCGCGAGCTCGGCGCGGCGGCGTTCATCCGCAAGCCGATCGACTTCGATCACTATGCGAAGACAATCCGCGCGGCGATCGAGGGATCGCCGCGCGGATGAGCGAAGGAGAAGTCCAGTAGGAGCCGCCGTTCAGCGCCCGTTGCCCTGCAGGATCTGGGACTTGGCCGCGTTGTACTCGGCCTCGCTGAGCGCGCCCGAGTCGTAGGCAGCCTTGAGGTCGATGAGCTGGCGGCCGAGCGTGGGAGACTCGTGCCGGGCGGTGCCGCCGACGGCGACGCAGCCCTGCAGCGCCG
>JBIIRG010000150.1:0-7513 GCA_044341665.1 Phycisphaerales bacterium
GGATTTCTCGCAGAGAGCACGGAGAACACGGAGAAGGCCGCGAGCTCGACTTGTTTGTGCGTGGCCACTTGAATGGTCGGCGCAGTGCGGAATCGTCTTGCCGGCGACATGGCCGCTTCGCGCGCTCCTCCGTGTTCTCCGTGCTCTCCGTGAGAACCAGCCAGCGCGAGGCCTCACGGAAAAAGACACGCGGCCCGGGTTCGCCGGGCCGCGTGGTTGGCTCAATCTGTCGTTCGGCGCTCACGCGTGGATCGCGCGGCCCTCCGTCGCGAGCGCGGCTTCGTGCAGCGCCTCGTGCATGGTCGGGTGCGCGTGCACGGTCGAGATGACGTCTTCGATCGTGGCCTCGACGCGGCGGGCGAGGCCCATCTCGCCGATGAGCTCGCTCGCGTCCTCGCCGATGATGTGCGCGCCGAGGATCTCGCCGTACGGCTCGCTCACGATGACCTTCACGAGACCCTCGGTCGCGCCGACGGCGATCGCCTTGCCGTGGCCCTTGAAGGCGTACTTGCCGACCTTGTACTTCAGGCCCTTTTCCTTCGCCTGCTTCTCGGTCATGCCGACCGACGCGATCTGCGGGTTGCAGTAGGTGCAGCCGGGGATCGACGCGTAGTCGACGCCGAGCGTGTGGTGGCCCATGAAGCGCTCGACGCACGCCACGGCCTCCTCGCTGGCGATGTGCGCGAGCCACGGCGCGCCGATGCAGTCGCCGACCGCGTAGACGCCGGGGACCGAGGTCTGGTACGTCGGCTCCTTCTTGTCCTTGTAGTCGGTCCAGATGTGGTTCTTCTCGATCTTGAGGCCGAGCTTCTCGTCGAAGAGCCCCTCGTAGCGCGCCTTGACGCCGATGGCGACCAGCACGCACTCGGCCTCGATGGTCTCGGTCTTCGAGCGGTCGGCGGCCTGGGCGAGCGTGACCTTCGCGCCGGTCGCGGTCTTGTCGATCGCGGTCGTCATGGCTCCGACCTTGAACTCCATGCCCTGCTTGGTGAACGCGCGCTGCGCGGCGGCCGAGATGTCCTCGTCCTCGTTGGGCAGGATGCGGTCGAGCATCTCCACGACCGTGACCTTCGTGCCGAAGGCGTTGAAGAAGTACGCGAACTCCATGCCGATCGCGCCCGAGCCGATGATGACCATCGACTTCGGCTGCTTCGGGATCGTGAGCGCGTCATAGCTCGACAGGATCGTCTTGCCGTCGGACTTCGCGAACGGCAGTTCGTTCGGCGCCGCGCCCGTCGAGACCATCACGCGCGTGGCGGTGTACTCGGCGACCTTGTCGCTGCCCGAGCCGTGGTAGTAGTCGGCGTCGGCCTTCGAGACCTGCACGCGGCAGGGGGCCGAGGCGGTCTTCCCGCTCACGATCTTGGCGTGGCCCTCGATGTGGTCGATCTTGTTCTTCTTGAAGAGGAACGCGATGCCGCCGTTCAGGGTGCCCGTGATGTTGCGCGAGCGGCCGATGACCTTGGCCCAGTCGACCTTGACCGCGCCCTCGGCGAACTCGAAGCCCCAGTCCTTGCCGTGGCGGATCGCCTCCATGTAGAGCTCCGCGTTGTGCAGGAGCGCCTTGGTCGGGATGCAGCCCCAGTTGAGGCAGACGCCGCCGAGCTTGCCGCGCTCGATGCAGGCGACCTTGAGGCCCATCTGGGCGGCGCGGATGGCGCCGACGTAGCCGCCGGGGCCACCGCCGATGACGATGAGGTCGTAGTGCTTGGTTTCAGCCATGGTGTTCGCCTTGCTTCCCGCGGCGTCGGAAGGTTCGATTGTTCCGATTCCGCCGAAGGGGTCGAGAGGATAGCGGCGATTTGGGGTGGGCATCCCGTCGCGCGCTGATTCGATCGGGCGGGCGGGTCGATCCAACGCGGTCCGAAACACCGCGAAGGAGTCGCCGTTCCATGAAGTCCAAGGACACGGAAGCCCGTCATCACCTGCCCCAGACCGCCTCGGAGTCGTGGCGGTCGGCGCTGCTGACCTCTGCCGACATCGAGAAGCTGGTCGACCGCCTGTCGTCGACGCTGCAGGCGCAGTCGCAAACCGTCCGAGAACTGGAAGCCGCGCATGCCGAGCTCGACGCGCGGCAGCGCCAGCTTGAGGAGGCCCGCGCCAAGGCGGAGCGCGCGAGCGAGACGCTGGCGACCTTCCTCAAGGCGCTCGGTCACGACCTGCGGGCGCCGCTCGTGTCGGTCGATGCAGCGCTGCAGATGCTCGATCTCGAGCTGCGCGACGGCGACCTGACCGCGGCCGGCGAGCGCGTCGGCGAGATCCGCCGCACCGCGGGCCACGGGCTTGCGCTGATCGACGACCTCTTCGAGCTCATCCGTTCCGATGCGGGGCAGTGGCGCGTGGAGCCGCAGGCCGTGCGCATCAGCGAGATCGTGGCCGATGCGCGCGCTGTGGTGGCGCCCAAGGCGCATCTCAAGCGGCTGACCGTCGAGACGCGGTGGGTTGGCGCATCGACCGATCCGCGGCATTTCGTGCAGACCGACCTCGTGCGCATCCGCCAGGCGCTGGTCAACCTGCTGGTGAACGCGATCAAGTTCAGCGACCGCGGACCGGTGGTGATCGAAGTCGAGCGGACCCGCGAGGACATGCTCGCGTTCCGCGTCATCGACAACGGGCCTGGCGTCGACCCCGAGGCGCTGGAGGCCATCTTCGAGCCATTCACGCAGGGCAAGCGCACCGTGCGCCACGCGAAGGACGGCGCAGGCCTCGGCCTTGCCATCGTGCGCCGCTGCGCGCGGCTGCTCGGCGGCGATGTGGGCGTGGCCAACCGCACCGGCGGTGGCGCGATCTTCACGCTGGAGATCTGCGCGCCGCAGGTCGAGGCGCCGGCCGGCGAGTCGCTCGATTCGGGCCGCGCCGTCGTCGACCAGGTCGTGGATCGCGTGGTCGAGCGCGTGGCGGAGCGGGTCGCAGAGCGGCTGGACGTGCGGATGGAGCTGCCGGTGCTGCCGGGGCACCGCGCCAAGCGCGCGGCCAAGCCGGCGCAGGAACCCGCGCCGGCGCCCGCGCCGCGCGAGCCGAATCCCGCCGACAGCTTCGGCGCGCTCTACCGCGGTCCGAGCGACGCACCGCGCGCGTCGAACTACGGCACTGCGCCAGCGCACGACGATTCGGCCGCGCGCCTCTCCGCCATGCCGAGTACGCCCGCGCGCGCCATGCACGTGCTCGTGGTCGACGGCTCGGCGGACGCCGCCAAGCAGCTCACGCAGCATCTCCGCAAGCTCGGCCTCGAGACGGCGGTCGCGAAGACGCTCGCGGAGGCCCGGCAGCTCATCTCGCAGTGCCGCCCCGACCTCATCGTGAGCGACCGCAAGCTGCCCGACGGATCGGGACTTGAGTTCCACGACATCGCGCCGGGCACGCGCCTGGTGCTGTCGAGCGCCAATCCCGACCCGAACGAGTTCCCGCCGGGGACGCGCATCCTCGCCAAGCCGTACGCGGCGCGCGCGGTGCAGGAGATCGTCCGCGTGTCGCTCAACCGCATGGTGTCGTTCCCGACCTGACGGGCGTCGCGTGCTACCATCCGACCCCGCTCGGGATCGATCGGACCACGCATGCGCATCGCCATCGTCAGCGACATCCACGCCAACCTCGCGGCGTTCGAGGCGGTCATCGCCCACGCGCGCCAGCAGGGGCACGACATGATGATCTGCCTCGGCGACGTGGTGGGCTACGGCCCCGACCCGCTCGAGTGCGTCGACCTCGTGCGCTCGGCATGCGCGTGGTCGCTGCTGGGGAACCACGACTTCGCGGCGCTGTACGAGCCGACGAACTTCAACCCCGTGGCGCGCAATGCCGCGTTCTGGACGCGCCAGCAGGTGTTCGGGGCCAACAACGCGGCGCAGATCGAGAAGGCCGTGGCCGACCTCGAGGCCCGCCGCGCGCGGGGCGAGCTCGACCAGGCCGACTTCGACCGCCGCGCCGCGATGCTGCGCGACCCGAAGTCGCGCGTCGACTTCCTCTTCAGCATCTCGCCGCGGCACGTGCTGCTCGACCGCTACATCTGCGTGCACGGCTCGCCCACGCGGCCCGTGAACGAGTACCTCTTCCCGACCGACGCCGAGCAGAACGCGCACCGCATCGAGCGCAGCTTCCGCATGCTCACGCTGCCGAGCGCCAACGGCACGCCGCAGCGGGTGAGCGCGCTCGTCGGGCACACGCATGTCCCGGGGTTCTTCCTCGAGGACCGCGAGTTCAGCGACTCGTCGGGCGGCACGCGCGGCCGCAACGACGCGTCGATCGAGTGGGTCGGCGTGCCCGTCGACGCCGCCGCCTGGACCCCCACCGAGAACGAGATGCCGCGCGGCATGCGCTTCATCCTGAATCCCGGGTCGGTGGGGCAGCCCCGCGACCGCGATCCGCGCGCGAGTTACGCCATCCTCGAGACGGGCACGGGCGGCGAGCCCGACCGCTTCACATTCCACCGCGTTCCGTACGACATCGCGCGCACGCAGCGCAAGCTGCACGCGCTTCGCGACGCAGGAGCCGATCTCGATCCGTGGCTGGCCGAGCGCCTCGAGCTCGGCCAGTGAATCGCGGGGCGCTTCGGTGCATCCGACACCGAACCCCGCGCTTCGGTACGCTTTCCGCCCTTCCGCGCCTGTCGCGCGGCGATTGATTGGACCTCACGCATGCGCATGTCCTCCCGAGCCAGGAAGTTCGTCGTCACCGCCACTCTTGTCGCCATCGTGGTGTCGATCGGCGGTCTGGTCATGCGAGGCGGCGGCGTGCGTCCGCCGGCGACGGGTAACGCGGCCAACCAGCCGGCGCCGACCACGCCCGCGCCGACCGCGACTCCCACTCCTTCACCGACGACCCCGCAGGATCCGAACGCCGCAGCGACTCCCGCGGCCGCACCGACGCCGCCCGCAGCGGGCGCGCTCACGGCCCGCGTGCCCGACGGCTTCGAGCCCGTCGCCGACCCCATGCCGATCGGATCGATCGATCCCGCCGTGGCGCCGTTCAAGATCGAGTTCACCGCCAAGGGCGCCGGCGTCTCGCGCATCGTCTTCGCCGACTACTGGAAGACCGTCGACGCATCGCGCGACGCACGCAAGGCCCGCGACGCGGGCGACGCGGCCTCGATGCCCGCCGACGACCTCCGCTACGTGATCGGAGAGACCCGCAAGCTGCAGGGCTACGACGTGCCCGCCCTCGCGCTGCGCGTGGCCGAGGTCGACGGCCGCTTCGTCGACATCTACAGCGGCATGTGGGCCGAGGTGCCCGGCCGCGCGGGCTCGTTCGTGACCGAGATCGCCGATGAGGCGGGCGACGCGGTGCTGCGGCTCACGCGAACCTTCACGCCTGTCGCGACCGATGCGACGAACCGCTCTCTCCTCGGCGTGTCGCACACGATCGAGAACCTCGACGACGCGCCGCACACCGTGCGCCTCGTCCAGTACGGGCCGAGCGATCCCGCGTACGACGCCAAGACGCTCGTCGAGGCGCGGCGCCTGCACTTCGGCTACCTCTACCCCATCGAGCGCGATCCCGCGCAGCAGTTCGTAACCGCCAACGGCCAGATGTTCGAGCGCGGCGACGTGGTCAAGCGCCTCAGCGCGGGCGAGAACATGCTCTGGCCGAACCAGTCGGCGCGCGAGTCGAAGCTCGGCCTCGTGTGGTACGGCGTCACCGACCGCTATTTCGCCTTCGCCGTGCACGCCTCGGCGCCCGACGCGACCGCGTGGACCGCGCCGCAGTCGAAGCTCCTCGGCGCGGTCGCCGAGGTGCGCGGCATCTGGAACGGCGAGCTCTCGCCCAACGACGCGATCATCACCGAACTCTGGAGCCCCGTGACTTCGGTCGAGGCCGGCCGCGCCGCGACGCTCGCCATGGGCGTCTACGCAGGCCCGCTCGACCCGAAGGCGCTCGAGGGCGTGGAGCCGTACTCGTCGCTCAACCTCGGCGACCTGATCGTCTACGTCATGGCGGGCTGCTGCTCGTGGTGCACGTTCGGCTGGCTCTCCGACTTCCTCCTCTGGTTCCTCACGTTCATCCACGACTACCTCGTGTTCGACTGGGGCCTCGCGATCATCGTGCTCGTGATCGTGGTGCGCCTCATCCTGCATCCCGTGCAGAAGAAGTCGATGATCTCGATGCAGCGCTTCTCGCGAGCCATGACGGCGATGAAGCCCGAGCTCGACGCGCTGCAGAAGAAGTTCAAGGACGATCCGCGCCGCATGCAGCAGGAGCAGATGCGCCTCTTCCGCGAGAAGGGCGTGAGCCCCGCGGGCTGCGTGGGCGGCATGCTGCCCACCTTCGCGCAGATGCCGATCTGGATGGCGCTCTACGCGGTGCTCTACTTCGCGTTCCCGCTCCGCCACCAGGCGCCGTTCTTTGGCGTGTTCCAGAGCTTCGGCGACTGGGCGTTCCTCGCCGACCTCTCGGCGCAGGACAACTTCATCCAGTTCGCCGAGCCGATCAACCTCTTCCTCTTCAACCTCTCGTCCATCAACCTGCTGCCGATCCTGATGGGCATCGTGTTCTGGTTCCAGCAGCAGTACATGACGCCGCCCACGCCCAACATGAGCGAGGAGCAGCTCGCCCAGCAGAAGATGATGAAGTGGATGATGGTGCTGATGTTCCCGATCATGATGTACGTGGTGCCCAGCGGCCTCACGCTCTACATCCTCACGTCGACCTGCATCGGCATCGTCGAGGGACGCATCATCAAGAAGCAGGTCGATGCGATGGACCTGACGGTCAAGCCCACGGAGCGCAAGAAGAAGGACTTCCTCGGACGCATGTACGAGGAGGCGCTCAAGCGCGCCGAGCAGCGCCAGCAGCCGCAGAAGAAGTACAAGGAGCGGTGAGCCGTGTCCGCGCGCGAGGTGATCGTGGCCATCGCGTCGCCTCCGGGCCGCGGGGTCCGGGGACTCGTGCGTGCGTCGGGCCGCGGGATGCGCGATGCGGCGCGGCGCGCACTTGGCGTTGAACCAGCGGGGCGCGGCGTGTTTCGCGCGCGCGTGCGGCTTGCGGGCGATCTCGGGAGGTGCCCCGTGCTTGCGCCCGTAATCGCGCCCGTACTTGCCATGTGGATGGAGGAAGGCGCGAGCTTCACGGGCGAGGAGTCGCTCGAGCTCTCGTGCGTGGGCGCGCCGGCGCTGCTCGAGGCGGTGGCCGAGGCGCTGATCGATGCGGCGCGCGCAAGCGGCGTCGAGGCACGGTGGGCGCGGCCGGGCGAGTTTGCGTTTCGCGCGCATCTCGCGGGTCGGCTCTCGATCGACGGGGCCGAGGCGATCGCGGCGCGGATCGCGGCCACGAACGACGCGGAGATCGCGGCCGCCGACGCACTCGCGCGTGGCGCGACAGCCACGCGCGCCGCGGAGTTGCTTGCGGGCGTGGCGGAGCTCCTCGCGCTCGTCGAGGCAGGCATCGACTTCACCGACCAGGACGACGTGGTGGCGATCGCGCCGCGCGCGCTGGCGGCGCGTGCGGAGGAGCTCGCGGCCGGCTGCGACGCCGTGCGCGGTACGCAGGCCTCGGCGCGCACGCAGGGGGTGCCGCTCGTCGT
>JBIIRG010000151.1:0-7490 GCA_044341665.1 Phycisphaerales bacterium
CCTGACGCCCTTCGACACGAGCGCTCCTTGCCCATGTCGGAAACACACGACGCGCTCGCAAGTGTCGCCATGCGAACGGTTCCGATCGGCCGACAAGACGTCCGCGAGCTCCTCCCGTAAGCCCGATCGCTCGCCGCGGGAGAAGTGACATGTCTATGCGAGCGACGTGATTTCAGCGCTAACTTGGCTGCGTGACAACACGCCGCTCCGACATCGTCGACTACGAGAACCCCGGCTGCTACCACTGCATCTCGCGGTGCGTTCGACGCGAGTCGCTGCTGCGAGATCCGACGCGCCGCGCCTGGCTGCTCGATCGACTTGCCTTTCTCTCCGGCCATTTCGCGATCGAAGTCGTGACGTTCGCCTTGATGGGAAACCATATGCACCTGCTGCTGCGAACACGCCCCGACGTCGCGCGCGAGTGGGATGACGACGAGGTCGTGCGTCGCTACGAGGCGCTGTTTCCGCGGAAGTCCGGCGTGCGCGAAGGGCCACGCCACGACGCAGCCGTACCAAGCGCGCGCAGGATCCCAGCGCGCCGCGGGCGCGCTGGGATCCTGCGCGGATTGCTTTCCGATCTCGGCTTCTTCCATCGACTGCTCAAGGAGCCTTGCGCCCGCCTCTGGAATCGAGTGGATGGCGTGACAGGGCACTTCTGGGAGGGGCGCTACAAGTCGCTCCGAGTACTCGACGACGCATCGCTGCTTAGGGTCGCGACCTACGTGGAACTCAATGAAGTGCGCGCGCAAGCTTCGACATCCGTGGTGTCGAGCATGTGGAGCAGCGCACGCCGTCAATGGGCGAACCTCCGTGATGTGCTCCGCGATCAGCTGTTGCGACACGGATGCCACGAGCAGTCGGTCGCTCGTGCCGTGTGCGCGCTTCCGTGGCGGTCGCCGTTCGCGTCATCCATCGGCGGAGATCACTCCAGCACGCCTCTCCGCTCGCAAGCCACGCCACAGTGGCCTTCGTTGGACATGCCTCTTGCGAGCTACCTGCACCTTGTCGATCTCGATGGCAGACGACAGCGACCCGACAAGCGTGGCTTCATCGCACCAACGACCCCAGGCGCGATCGAGGAAGCGGCTCGCTCCGCGCTGCGGCAATATGATCGGCTCTGCGCTGCAGGGCTTCGGCTCGCGCGCAGCGCAGCAGATGCGTTCGTACGCCGCTTGGCGGGAGCCATCGAGAGGCAGGTCGGCGCAGTAGCGGTCGCTCACACTGCGGCTTCCGGCGAAGCCATCGCCCTGCGCGCGCGAGGATCCTGCTACGGATCCGCGAGCGCACTCGCGGCGGAGGCGCGTCGGAGAGGAGTCGTGAGGGTGATCGCCGCACAGGCTTGTCCGCACGACTGAGCCCGAGTGCCTGCGGCACATTCGGCTGTTCTCCGGTGCACCTGACGTGATCCAGCCACCGGGCTGGCTGTTCTGCAAGGCGCTCGCTCGGGCGCTCGATGCTTCAACTCCCTGGATCCCCAGTTTGCGGGGCTGCCCCGTTCGCCGTCAACGCCGATCAGCAAGTCTGAGTGCGGCCCGGGCGATCGGAGGCGATCTGATGCCTCTCGACGCTCGATGCCTGTCCTGTCTCCGACCGACCACGTAGATACGCCTGTCCTTTGCCGCTCAGCCGCCGAATCGCTTCCGCACGTCCCCAAGGAAGCGCACGATCTGACCCTGCTCGGTCGGACTCGAAGCCTTCTCGACATCGCTCGCCCAGAAATCGAGGAACCGCATCGCACCGTCCTCGGTCAGGCTCGGCAGCTGTCCCGGCGGGCGCTCCGCCGCGCGCTCACGGCCCCGCGCTCCCTGCTCGCGGATGTCCGCAAGCCGCTTCTCGTCAGGCGTCTCACTTTCCTTGCCCGTAGCGATGCGCTCGCCCGTCTTGATCCACTTGACCATCCAGTCGTCGATGTACTTGCCACGGTCCTTCTCGGGGACAGCGAAGTAGTTCGCAGCACCCTCGGCGAGCACATCCTTCGCGAGGATTCGCGCGTTCTGGGTGGCCTGCTCCCTCGCAGGGCCAGACAGGCCCGCGAGAAACGCCGCCATCGTCGCACTCTCCGCCTGTCCCATGCCGCGGAAACGGTCCGCGAGCTCGCGAAGGAAACGGATCCGTTCCTCCACGGGCAGCTTGGAGAAGTCGTCCATCGCGAAGTAGCCAAGCACGTCGTCGACCGGCGAATCGAAGATCGACGGCGGCGGGCGGAAGCGGATCTCCATCCACCAGTACGCGCCGAATCCCACCGCAGCGGCGAGCGCGACGGCGCCGAGCGCCAGCCCCAGCTCGCGCCGGCGGTTCTCCCATGTGTCTGCGATCGCCTCGTCGAGCCGATCACGCAATCCGGCCAGACCATCGAGCACGCTCATCCGCCCTCCTCCTCTTCCGAGGGATCGCGGAGGATCCCGACGCTTCCATCGATGTAGGCCGCGTTCCGCGGGTTGCGGTCGCCGATCACATGCCTGTCCTGACTGTCCGTCAGGACCGCGAACTCGCGTGGATTGCGGTCGTAGAGCGCGCCCACCAGCTTCGCCTCCGCCTCGCGCCGACGGCGCTCGCGCTGCCGCTCGGTCATGACCTCGCCCTGCGAGGCGATCATCAGCACACCGACCTGGATCTGCACCTGCGGCGAGTAGCGGAGCAGCCCGGGAACGTAGAAGTAGCTCGTTCCCGTCGCACGCGAGCCCTTCTCGTCGGTATCGGCCGAGCAGTACCAGCACGCGCAATCGCGCTCGAGCGTCTTCGCCAACACCTCGGGCAGTCCTCCGACAGGCCCATCGGGAGTGACCGCGGGGAGGAAGTCGCACATCGGCAGCATGCCCTTGATCGCCGTGCGGTAGATCTCGAATGCGCCGTGGAGCTGGCGGAGGTTCGCCTGGCACGACACCGACCCGGCCTGCCGCCGGATCGTGCTCACCGCAGGAAAGATCAGCGAGAGGACAATCCCGATCACTGCGAGCGTGACGAGCATCTCCACGATCGTGAAGCCACCGCGGGATCGAGCATCCACTCGGATCCGCAGCATTCGCGTTCGGTCTGGTCCGTCGGTCGGGCGCGCCATCGGACCCGCATGGTACGCCGCCGCCCTGCTACAGCGCCACTCCCGCGCGGGAGATCGACGCCTCGAACACCCGCCCGCGGCGGACGCGCCGGACCAGGATCTCGACGCCGTCACGCCGCAGGACCTGTCCGCCACGCGGCGTATCTCCCGATTCCGCCTCGATGAAGCTCGCGAGCGAGCCCGTCCCCGCGGGCAGCGCCCCCTCGAGACAGCGCGAGACCTCCTGCATCGTCACGCCGCCGCCGAACAGCCATGTCCCGCCGCTCAGCGCGTGGCTGTAGCGGGGAAGGCGGTCGAACTCATCCTCCAGGTCCCCGATCAGCTCCTCGACGAGGTCCTCGAGCGTCACGAGCCCGAGCGAGCGCCCGGCGCGGTCGCGAACGATCGCGATGTGCTCGTGCTGGTCGACGAAGATCCGCAGCAGGTCGGCGGCCGACGCGTCGGGATCGACGAACGTGATCGGCCGCATGATCCCCTTCAGGCTCGGATCGCGGGGATTCGTGCTCATGAAGTAGATCATCTCCTTGAAGTTGATGTAGCCCACGACGCGATCGCGGCTTCCGGCCTCGTGTACGGGAAAGCGCGTGTGCGCGTCGATGTGTGCCGCCACGATCGCGCGCGGCAGCGTGAGGTCGTCGGACATCATGACCACGTGCTCGATCGGGATCATCATGTCGTGCACGCGCTTCTCGGAGAGCCGTGCAGCGCCCTGGATGACACGCTCCTGATGGGCGCCGATGTCCTTCGACATCCGCGCCATCGCGGCAAGCGATGCGATCTCGTCGAGCGCCGCCGTCGCGGGCTCGCCCGCCTTGCGCCTGCCCTCGAAGGGGCGGTTGAGGAAGTGCAGCACGGCGATCAGCGGGCGGAACACGATGACCGCGACCTGCAGCGGCCGTGCGATCGCGGGCGCCAGCAGCTGGCTGAACTGCACCCCGAGCGTCTTGGGAAGGATTTCCGTGAACTGCAGCATCACGAGCGTGAAGCCGATGGAGAACAGCCAGATCCATCGGTCTCCCCAGAGCTCGTCGAACTGCGCGCCGGCGACGGACGCACCGATGGTGTGCGCAGTCGTGTTGAGGATCAGGATGACCGCGATCGGGCGCTCGATGTTCGACTTGAAGCCGCGCCAGATCGCGCCGCTCGAGGGATGGCGCTCGGAGAGGCGGGCCACCTGGCTCGGGGTGAGGCTCAGCAGCACGGCCTCCACGAGCGAGCAGAAGAACGAGACGGCGAGCGCGATCGCGACCGCGGCGAGGAACATCGTCATGGCGCGCGGAGGATATCCACGCGGCGGTGCCCGCTCAGCCCTCGGCGAACATCGCGTCCACGAAGCGATCAGGGTCGAACGGCTGGACGTCCTCGGGGCGCTCGCCGACGCCGATCAGCTTGACAGGCACGTCGAGTTCCTCGCGGATCGCGACGACGATGCCGCCGCGCGCGGTGCCGTCGAGCTTCGAGAGGAAGATGCCCGTCACACCGGCCGCCGCGCCGAACAGCCGCGCCTGCTGCACCGCGTTCTGCCCGCTGGTCGCGTCGAGCACGAGGAGCACCTCGTGCGGCGCGCCGGGGATCTTCTTCGCGAGCACGTTGCGGATCTTCGTGAGCTCGCGCATCAGGTTGTCCTGCGTGTGCAGGCGGCCCGCCGTGTCGACGAGCAGGACATCGACGCCGCGCGCGATCGCCGCATCGGCGGCATCGAACGCAACGGCCGCGGGATCCGCGCCCGCCTTGCCCTTCACGATCTCGATGCCGAGCCGCTCGCTCCACACCGTGAGCTGGGCCACGGCGCCGGCGCGGAACGTGTCCGCGGCCGCAAGCAGCACGGTGCGTCCCTCGTCCTTGAGCGCGCGTGCGATCTTCGCGACGCTCGTCGTCTTGCCGACGCCGTTCACGCCGACGACGAGCACCACCGTCGGCCGCTGCTCCGCGACCGCGATCGCGCGCGCACCCGACCCTTGCTCGAGCTTCGGCCAGCGCGCCTTCAGGCTGCGCTTGAGATACTCGAGCGCGTCCTCGCCGCGGGCGACCTTGCCTGAGCGGAACTCGGCACGCAGTCCCGCCACCAGTTCGCGCGACGCCTTCACGCCGACATCCGCCGCGATGAGGCGCGACTCGATCTCGTCGATCAGCTCCTCGCTCAGCGACTTGCCGAGCAGCAGCGACCGGAGCTGGCCGCCGATCGCCTCTGCGGTCTTCTGCAGCCCCTTCTTGATCGCCTCGAACGCCGAGCGGAACAGGCCCATCAGCGCGCGCTCCCGCCCGACTTGGCCACGCGATCGAGCACGGCGTTGACGAACGCGCCCGATTTCTCGGTGGAGAAGGTCTTGACCAGCTCGACGGTCTCGTCGATCGCAAGCGCCACGGCGTCGCCCGCGTGCGTGAACGCGTACCAGCCGAGCCGCAGCGCATTGCGGTCAAGCACGGGCTGCCGGTGCACGGGCCACTCCGCGGTGAACGGGCGCACCGCAGCGTCGGCGTCCTTGCGGAACTCCCACACGAGCGCGGCGAAGTCGAGGCCGGCCTGGATCGCCTCGGCCCGCGCGGCGGCAGCGTCGGGGTCGCGGGCCGCGAGTCGCGCCTCCGCGGTGGATAGGTCGGGCGACTCGCCGAACTCGTCGATTTCCGCGGCGCTCTCGAGCGCATCACGCACCGCGTCGGTGTCGCCTGCGAGCCCCGAGTCGAACTGATAGAGCGCAAGCAGCGCAAACCGCCGCGCGGGGCGCACGTGGCCCTTCCTCGCATGCGCACTCATGTCGCTGGCCTCCCGAGCGGAAGTCGATGGACCCGCCCCACGGCCTGCGCTGCGATGATCGCGGCGTTCATGGCCTCCTCGCCCTTGTTGCCCTTGCTGGGCACGCCGGCGGAACCGCCCGAGCGGGCGTGGGCCTGCTCGAGGCTCTGGCACGTGAGGACGCCGAATGCGACGGGCTTTCCCGTGTGCGCCGTGATCTGCGCCAGTCCCGCCGCGCAGGCCTGGCAGATGTACTGGTCGTGCGTCGTCTCGCCCGTCAGCACGCAGCCGATGCAGACCACGGCGTCGATGTCGGCGCGGCTCGCGAGCGCGTGCGCGATCGCCACGAGCTCGAACGAGCCCGGCGCGTCGACCAGGACGAGGTCGTCGTCGCTCCCACCCGCAGCGCGGAACGCCTTCAGGGCGCCCTCCTGCAGGCGGTTGGTCACGGTCTCGTGATAGCGGCTCGTCGCGACGCCGACCCGCAACCCGCGGGCGCTCGCAGCCAAAGGGACAAACGTGTACATGGGACAGGCATGGTAGTGCCCACGACCGTCGAAAAGCGGGCGGCACGTCCCTTCCGCAGGTCCTTCACGGAATGCCGCCGCGCGTACCATCCGCAGCCCATGCGCCGCGTCGTCCGCCGACTTCTAGCCGCCGTCGAGGTCTCGCGCCTCACGATCGCGTTCGGGGCCGTCTCGAACGTCTGGCTCATGGCGCTGCTCGCACGCTCCGATCCGAGGCTCGCCGACGCACCTGTCGTCACGATGCCGCTTTGGCAGGTCCTCGCAGCGGGCGCGCTGGCCGCCGTCGGGTTCCTCGCATTCGGCGCGGCGCTCAACGACTTCCTCGACGCCAAGCATGACCGCGCGTTCGCGCCCGAGCGGCCGCTGCCCGCGGGAGCGCTCCCCGCGCGACGCGCGATCCAGCTCGCTGCCATCTCGCTGTGCGCGGGGCTGCTCGGCGCCATCGCCTTCGGGACGACGTCCGCCGTCACGGGCCTCGCGCTCGCCGCGCTGATCCTCGTCTACGACGCGTTTGCGAAGCATGTCCCCGCGCTCGGCATCGTCCTCGCCGGACTCTCGACCGCGCTCTCGATGCTCATCCCGTCGGTCGAGGTCGGTGCGCTGATTCCGGTCTGGCTCGCGATGAGCCAGACGATGGGCGTCGGTGCACTTGCGTATGTCCTTGGCGACAAGCGACCCGCACTGACGCGCCGCGCGGTGCTGATCGGCGCTGTCGGGTGGATCTTCTGGACGACCGTCCTCGTTGCGCTCGAGCTCCAACGGAACGACGGCGCCCTGCTCGCACGGTGGAGCGACCCGGTCATGCTCGCAATACCCGCCGCCACGGTCGTCCTCGGGGGCCTGCTCGGCGGCTGGAAACTCGGCGTGTGGCGGCTCGGCTCGTCACGTCCGTCGGGTGCCGACACGTCGACCGTCCGCGGGCCGCGGGCCAGCGAGCGGATTCTCCGCTACGGAAGCCTGTGGAAGAGCCTGGTCGCCGCAGCGTGGCTCGCTGCAGCCGGCATGCCCATCGCGGCAGCGTGGATCGGGGGTATCGCCATCGCGATCTTCACAGCCGTCGCGATTGTGCGCGAGGCCGGGCCGCAGCTCGCGGAGCCGGTCGGCTGGCGTTCCTGACGCGGTTCCAAGGGGTGCTGCAGTACGGGACAGGCATGAGGGGCGCGACGGGACA
>JBIIRG010000022.1:0-21787 GCA_044341665.1 Phycisphaerales bacterium
GAAGCCGCCGCCGGTGCCTGCGCCGCCGAGCAATCCGCCGGGTCGATTCACCTGCGTCTCACCCGTGGGCCTGCGACGGCCGGTGAGGCCGGTGAAGCTGCTGCCGGCGGAGCCACCACCCGCAGAGAAGCCGCCGCTGACGCGGTTGTCGACATCCTCGGCGCTTGCCGTCTCGCCGCCTGCGGCAGCGCTACCACCGCCGGCCTCGGTCGCCGCGGACACGAGCGCTCCGGAGGGACCGACCTTCATGTCGACGATCTCGGAGGTGTTCGACTTCACGTTCTCGATCACGTAGGGAACGTTGGCGCGATCGGCGTTGCTGGTGAGCCACTGGCAAACGGTCGTGCCGAGGTGCGCCTGCTTGTCGAGTCCGACGAACTCGACGTTCATCGTGACCTCGATCACGCGCTCGCCCTTCTCGTTGACCTTGTAGGTGCCCGAGAGATCGCGCAGCACGGTCTGCTGGCGCGGGCCCGCAGCGAGGAGCTTCTTGAGGTCGCTGCCGACCGAGGCGGCGTCGTTGCCTGCTGCAACGGCGTGCACGGCGTCGTGGACGATGTGCGGCCAGATCTCGCGGTCCTCGATCAGCGCCAGCATGTTGGTGGCCGTGGCGCCGACATCGGCGGCCAAGCCCTGGACCTGGCCCGTGAACTCCTGCGCGGAAGCGAGCGTGGCCTCGGCGGTGCCGATCGCGTCGCGGCTCGACACCGAGCCGTTGTCGATCACGTTGCGGATGAACATGAGGCCGCCGGCGGCGCACGCAACCGCGGCGGCTGCGGCGAACCAGCGGGTCTTCTTCGACCAGACCTGCTGGCGGATATTCTCGACCGGCAGGAGGTTGATCTCGATGGTGGCCATGCCGAGTCCCTGCAGCGCAAGGCCGTAGGACGTGGCGAAGTTGACCGTGTGCGCGGCGAAGTCAGCCGCCTCGGGGCCCTCGACCACCAGCTTCGAGTACTGGTCGAGGCGCTCGACCTCGAGCTCGAGGCGCATGCCGAGGAACTTGCGGAGGCCGGGGATCTTGAGCGTGGAGCCGAGGCCGATGACGTCGCGGAGCTTGGTGCCGCGATTCTGCGTCTCGTAGAACTGCAGCGACTTCTGCACGTCGTCGAGCAGGTCGCCGAGCACCGGACGCATCGCAGCCATGATCTGCTTGGCGTACTTGCTCGTGGCGCTCTCCTGCTTGAGCTTGTCGCCCTGCGAGTACTTGAGCTCGACGGTGGGCGCAAACGCCTCGACGATCGCCTCGGTGAAGCTGTGGCCGCCGAGCGGGAAGGTGCGCATCCAGCAGCGCGAGCCCGACGCGACCACGAGGTCGGTGGAGCCGGTGCCGATGTCGAGAATGACGAGCGGATCGCCGCGGCCAACGACGTCGCGGTCGTAGGCGATCGCGTTGTAGAGCGCGACCGGACCGAGCGAGATGGCGCGCGGCTCGACGCCGAGTGTGTCGCTCACAAGCGTGAGGAACTCCTTGAGCGGCTCGCGCTGCACGGCGAACAGGCCGAGGTCGACCTCGGGCGAGTCGTCGGCCTCGAAGGTGTGGTAGTCCCACTCGACTTCCTCGAGCGGGAACGGAATCTGCTGGCTCGCCTCGAACGGCACGAGACCCGCGATCGTCTTCGCATCACCCGGGGGGAGCTTGACGAACCGCGTGAGGCCGCGGTTGCCGAACCAGTTGTAGTTGACGACCACATTCTGGTTCGCGAGCGGCTTCTGGCTCGCGAGCTGCGCGAGCGTCTGCTCGAGGATGGTCTTGGCCTGCGACTGACCGCCTTCGACCAGCGGTTCCTCGAGACCGGGAGTGGTAAGGACCTTCTGATGCGGAATGACGACGAAATCGCGCACGCGCACGCCGTCGCCGACGCGCTCGAGCTGGATCGCCTTGACGGCGTACTGTCCGATTTCGATGCCCCAAGCGGTGTTGGAAGAGGCCATGGGTTCCTGTCTCCGAGTGCTGAAGTCCGCGGAAGCGGCCCACCGGGATGCCCTGCGGGCGCGGTGGGACGCGGATGATAACGACCCTGACGCGATCCATCGCCCTCCAGCGCCGCGGGTCGCGGAACGACGCCAGAACTTCTCGGACGGTGGTCTTGGCGACAGCGGTTATTGGACGCTTGCCGCACGGATCGCCGTGCACTGCCCGGGCGAGCCCGCGACCCTGCCGAAGTCCCAACCGCTCCGACGGCTCGGCGCGCGCGCCGCGCGCCATCGCTTGAGCAGGCGCGCTTGAGAAGCCGCCGGAAGCATCCTCACCCCCCGCTTCAATCTGTCCGAAGAACCCTCCCCTGATAGGGAGGGCCCTGCGCATCGAGGCCTACGCGTGGCGCGTTGCCACGATTCGCGGCGCGCATGGCGGAAGTTGCCAGACCGTCTCGGATTCTCGCCAAGTGTCGCGCGCAGCCATGCGTCGTGAGGGTACGCTGCTCGGCCCAACAGAGATCACTCATGTCCATCGAACCATCCAAGCACGATCAGTCCGTTCCCTCCCCGCGCGCAAGCGCTTACGACGCCGAACTCGAGCGCGAGATCGAAGCCGCGCTCGGCGGCATGTCGGTCGAGGACCTCGAGTCCTCGAGCGCCCCTGCCCGCTCGAGCGGCGGTCGTGGCCGTCAGACCCGCCGCGGAACCATCATCCGCGTGCACAACGGCGACGTGTTCGTGGAGTTCGGACCGCGGTCGACGGGCGTTTGCCCGCTTTCGCAGTTCGCGGTGCTCGGCGACCAGCAGCCTCCGGTGGTCGGAAGCGAGCGCGACTTCGTGGTCGAGCGCTTCGATCCGTTCGAGGGCCTGTCGATCCTGAGCCTCGAGGGCGCGGTGCAGAAGGCCGACTGGGGCACGCTTGAGATCGGCCAGATCGTCGAGGCGCGCTGCACCGGCATGAACAAGGGCGGTCTCGAGATGGAGATCGCGCACCACAAGGGCTTCATGCCGGCAGGCCAGGTCGATGTGCGCCACGTGGCGGACATCAGCGTGTTCATCGGCGAGAAGTTCCCCGTGCAGATCGTGGAGCTGAACAAGGACAAGAACCGGCTCGTCGTGAGCCGCAAGGCGGTCGTGGCCGCCGAGCGCGCGGAGCAGCGTGAGAAGCTGCTTGCGGTGCTCGAGGTCGGCCAGACGCGGACCGCGACCATCACCAGCGTGCAGCCGTACGGCGCCTTCGCCGACATCGGCGGCGTGGATGGCCTGATCCACGTGTCGGACATCTCGCATGACCGCGTGAAGAGCCCCGGCGACGTCCTCAAGGTCGGCCAAGTGGTGCAGGTGAAGATCGTCAAGCTCGATCTCACGCAGAGCCCCGCGAAGATCGGCCTCGGCATGAAGCAGCTCGTGACCGATCCGTCGATCGCGGCCATGCAGGCCGTCGAGGCCGGCGCGACGGTGACGGGCCGCGTGAGCAAGATCATGGCGTTCGGCGCCTTCATCGAGCTCGCGCCGGGCGTGGAAGGCCTCGTGCACATCTCCGAGATCAGCCATGAGCGCATCCCGACCGTCGACAAGGCGCTGCGTGCGAACGAGGTCGTGACGGCCAAGGTGCTGTCGATCGACGTCGGCAAGAAGCGCATCAGCCTGTCGATCAAGGCGCTCATCGAGCCGCCGGCGCGCCCCGAGCCGCAGTCGGTGGGTGGCGCGGGCGGCGGTGCTCCCGGCAAGGGACCGCGCGTCGAGGAGGGTTTCGGTGCGGCATTCGGCCGCAACCGCGCCCGCAACGACGTGCCGAGCGTGGAGCGCGCGAAGGACAACTCCCTCGAGCGCCTGCGCGCGAGCTGGGGTTCAGGCAAGGAACTCAAGGGCGGCCTGAGCTGAGCTGGCGCGTGCGTGCAGACAGTGCGCGCGCGCGGGCTGCGGTTCGATCCGCGGTCTCCAGCAGGACTCCGCTGAAAGCCTGATCCAACGACCTACGCAAACACGGGCGTCACCTTTCGGTGACGCCCGTGTGTCCTTGATACACGGTCCCGCATGGAGACCGTTCCTGCGTCGGGTGAGGCGCGGGCGGCGGTCAGCCTCCGACCTTGAACTGACCGACGACCTGCTTGAGACTCGCGACCTGCGCCGCCGTCTCTTCGCTGGCTGCGGCGAGTTCCTCGCTGTTGCCGGCATTCTGCTGCGTGACCTTGTCGAGCTCGGTGACGCCGGAGTTGATCTGCCCGATGCCCTGCGCCTGCTCGCGGCTGGCGCTGGCGATCTGCGCGAGCAGTTCGTTCACCTCGCGCGTGCCCTCGACGATGGTGCGGAGGCTGCTGTCGACGTCGTTGCAGATCGAGACGGCCCGGTCGGCGCGCGTGGTCGATTCCTCGATCATCGTGGCGGTCTCGCGGGCGGCCTGCGCCGAGCGCTGCGCGAGGTTGCGCACTTCCTCGGCGACCACGGCGAAGCCCTTGCCTGCCTCGCCGGCGCGCGCAGCCTCGACGGCCGCGTTGAGGGCGAGGAGGTTGGTCTGGAAGGCGATCTCGTCGATCACCTTGAGCACCTTGGCGATCGAGTCGCTCGACTGCTTGATGGCGCCCATGGCCTCGCTCATGCGTCCCATCTGGTCCTGGCAGGTGTTGGCGCGCGTGCGCGCCTCGTCGGAGCGGTTGACGGCGGTCGTGGCGTTCTGCGCGTTCCGGTCGGTCATGGCGCTCATCTGCTCGAGGCTGGCGCTGATCTCCTCGAGGCTCGCCGCCTGCTGGCTGGCGCCGCTCGCGACCGACTGGCTGGTGGCGGAGACCTGCGACGAGCCGGCGTCGATCTCGCTCGCGCCCTTGCGGATCTCGCCGAGGATCGACTCGAGCTTGCCCACGAACTTGTTGAACCAGGTGGCCATGGTGCCGAGCTCGTCGGAGTTGGCCGCGTCGAGGCGCTTGGTGAGGTCGCCCTCTCCTTCGGCGATGTCGCGGATGCGGGCGATCATGGCCTGCATGGGGCGGCCGAAGGTGAGCCGGAGCAGGTACGCGAATCCGAGGCCGCCGAGAACGATCATGGGGATCGTCCACATGAGGCCGCCGGTGATGAATCCTGCGACCTGCGCGTCGACGCCGGTCAGCGGGATGGCGACCTCGTACGCGCCGTGCGTGCCGCCGACCTTCCAGCCCTCCATCGCGAAGCCGAGGGCGTCCTTGCCATCCTTGTCGGGATCGAACTCGCCGCGCGGGTCGCCGTGGCAGAGCATGCAGCTCTGGTCGAGCTTGATGGCGCGCATGTAGTGCAGCGTGTTGGTGGTGTCGTCGATCGCGTAGGTGGACGCGTCGCCGCCCGAAGCAACCTGCTTCTCGAGGCGCTCGAGCAGGTTGGCGCGGAACGAGCCGGCATCGGGCTCGTTCTTCTTGTTGCGGGCGTCGAAGGCGGCGACCTTGAAGTTGATGCCCTCGCGCTTGGCGGCCTGCTCGGCGGTGTGCCAACCGACCACGACGGGGATCGTTTGGAAGAAGCGGCTCTCGCTGTAGTCGCCGCCCTTCGCAACATGGTCGTTGAGCTCCGCCATGAGCTCGTCGGTGGCGATCGACTTGGCGAGGAACAGCTCGCTCGCATGGTTCTTCGCCTCGTCTGCGACGGCGGTGAACGCCGCGGCCTTCTCGACCATGGCGTGCTCGGCGCTGTCGCGGTAGCCCGCGACGAAGACGACGTAGTTGACGGCGACGGCCACGATGACGAGGAGCACCGTCAGCGCGACGATCCTCCCTGAGAGCGAACGGTTCTTGATCCACGCGAACATAAGACCTCCAGGACTGTGGAGCGGTGACACCTACGGCGCCCTGATGAGGGCGGGCGGAGCGTCTGTGCAGACCGCCGCTTGCGGAGATCGGGTGCGGGCGCAGCGCACTTCAGCAGTGCAAGGGGAACGGGGAATGCACCCCTCGGAGCTCAATGTCCGTGATTGCCGAAGCGGGGCAATCGCCTGAGGAGTTCCTCGAAACCCGCGGAATCGACGGGGTTTCCGCGGACGAGGTCGAGGCGCGGATCGACGGGAGCGCGCGGCGGGACGCGCACGATGCGATAGGCGGCGTGCTCGCCGTCGAAGGCGATCTCGTCGAGGTGTCCGTGGCGGGTATCGATGGTTCCGACGGTGGTCTCGCCGAACCCCGCGTCGCTGAGCGCCTGCGCGAGGATGTGCGCGGGAAGCGCGGTGACGACGCGGATGTGCACCGCGGGATCGAGATCGAACTCGGCGCGCGCGGCGCGGCCGTAGACGGCGGGCGCGTGCCGGCTTGCGTACGTCGGGTCGGCGTGGGCGGGATCGTGCACCGCAAGCGACTCCTCGAGCGAGGACAGGACACGGAGCGCCTCGTCGAGGGTCGCCTCGATGCGCAGGCGACGGGAGAGCTCGCCGGACTGCGACTCCTCGAGCGCCTGTGCGTGGGCGCGGAGCTGCGCGCGCGTGGGACGGTTCACGCGTGGCGCATGCGGGTCGGCGAGACGGGCCTCGTGAAGCGCGAGGTCGATGGCGGCGTCGACGCCCTCGGCGCGGCCGGCTTGCAGCGCGCGGACGGCGCGACGGGCGACCGCATCGGCATGGGACCGCGCGCGGTCGCTCGGGACGACGCCGTCATCGCGGTCATCGTCGCGTCCGTCGCGCTCATCGCGGGCGTGGTGTCCGTCGGCTGCACGCGTCATGGGGAGAAGTGTACGCTTCCACCATGCTCGAACTGCTCCCGGACGAATGCCGCGTGCTTGGCACGCTGATCGAGAAGGCCCTGACGACGCCGGGGCAGTACCCGCTGTCGCTCAACTCGCTGGTGACGGGCGTCAACCAGAAGAACAACCGCGACCCGGTGGTCGAGATCGACGAGGATGCGGCGCTGCGCGCGGTGGACGGACTGCGTGCGAAGGGCCTGGCGCGCGATGTGAGCTTCACGGGGTCGCGCGTGGAGAAGTACCGTCATACGGCGGGCGAGGCGCTCGAGCTGAGGCCACCGGAGCTGTCGCTCCTGTCGGAACTCCTGCTGCGCGGGCCACAGACGGTCGGCGAACTGCGCGGGCGTGCCGGGCGCATGCATCCGTTCGAGTCGCTCGAGGTCGTGGAGAACGTGCTGAAGGCGCTGTCGGAGCGCACCGCCCCGCTCTTCCCGCTGGTGCGCGAACTGCCCCCCGCGCCGGGTTCGCGGGCGCCGAGATGGATGCAGCTCTTGTGCGAGGACCTGCACCCGATCACGGGGATGGCAAGCCCTCTGGCTGCGCCGGTGCGCGTCGAGGCGGGCCCATCGGCTGCGGATCGAATCGCAGGGCTTGAGCGCCGCGTCCAGGAACTCGAGGCTCGGCTGGCCGAGCAGGAGTCGGTGGTGGCGCAGCTGAAGACGCTGCTTGCGTGACGCAGGAGCTAGCGAACTCCGTAGCCGGAGACGGTGGAGATGTTCTCGCCGTCGATCCGTTCCCGCATCCAGAGGTATCCGCGCGTGCCGAGGTCGCAGGCGAGGGTGAAGATGTAGGCGGCGCCGCATGCGGCCAGGAGCGCGGTCCAGGCGCCGACGAGGAGCGCGACGATGCGGTCGGGCCCATAGAGCGCGGCGATCTCGGCCGACTCGCCTGAGGCGAGCGCATCGCCGAGCGTCCCGCCGAGGAGCGCCAGCAGGCCTTGGACGCCGAGCAGCGCGATGCCGAGGACCGCGTTCACGAGGAGCCCGCCGACGACAAGTGCGACGATCGCGAGCGCGAGCATGCCGATCCATGTGAGCGGACGTGCGAGGACGAGCGCCCCGGCGCGGGTGATGGCGTCGCCTGCGTCGCAGTCCTCGACCGCGATCGCGGCAGGCATGAGCGGCAGGGCCGCGACGACGGTGATGGCAAGGATGGCGCCGAGAAGTGCGACGGCGAGCGGCGCGACGAAGAGCACGCCGGCGACGATGTTGAGGACTGGCACGCGGAGCGCGAGGACGAAGATCGCGATGACGAGCGCGATGATGCCGAGCCCGAGCAGCGGCAGCACGGGGAGCGAGACGAGATTGACGACGCGCGCGCGCGCGTAGGCGGCGCCCTCGAGCGGCGAGAGTCGCGCGGCCCGTCCGGCGTGGACGGCGGCCATGCGGCAGGAACCGCCCGCGAGAATGGCGATCAGGCAGGCGACGACGAGGAGGCCGAGCGAGAACGCGAGGGGCGACGCGGCGATCGCGGCGGCGGGAAGGCGGAACACCGCGTTGGTCACGGCGGCGGCGAGCGCGTTCACGTCGAGGGCCATGGTCGCGGCAGCGGCCTGGAGGATGGCGCGTTGCTCGTCGCGGAGGAACGTGGTGGCGACGCCGCGGGGGGCGGTCTCCTCGATGGTCAACAGCGCCTCTGCGGCGCGCTGTCGGAGGCGGCGGAGCTCGGGATCGTCGGCGGATGTGCCATTGGCGATTCGGTCTGCGATGCGGGCGGCGGTGGCCTCGCGCACGGCCGCCGCGAGGTCGGCCCGCGAGAGACGCGCGGAGGCGCCCGCACCGTCGGTGCGCGCGGCGGCTTCGAGTGCGTCGACCTGATCGCTGGCGATGCGGTTGGCGGCGCCGCGGGCGCGCTGGTCGTTGAGCTCGACCTCGGACTCCGAGAGCGCACCGCCCGCGAGACCGCGGGGTCCGAAGCTCTGCCCGTCTGCGAGATCGACGAGGGGCGCGAGCCCCGACACGAGAAGCACCGCGAGCAGCGCGATGGGCAAGCGCGCTGGCTGCATGGAACTCGTGATGGCGGAGAACATGAACGAGAGGCAGGCCACGAAGGCGCCGCGTTCGGGGGACGATGTCATGCGCAGGATGGTACGGACTTCGTGGCCGCCGTTGGCGAGGCGGTGCCTGCGCGCCGCGCGGGCGATCAGGCCTCGTGTGCGAGCCGCAGTTCCCGCGCGGCATCGGCCAGGATCCATCGGGAAAGTGGCTCCGTGCGGGCGTCGGTGGCGCGCATGTTGTGAAGCAGCGTCTCGGCGTAGAGGCTGGCGTCGCCCGAGCCGTCGTCGGCGAGGAGGAACGCGTGGAGCGCCCACGGACGGTTGGTCGAGTTGTCGGGCTGCGTGTGCTCGAGATGCCAGCGGATCGCCTCGGCGGCGCGGGCACGGAGCGCGGATTGCTCGGCGGGATCGGCGGTGCGTGCGAGGCGATGGAGCGCGTGGAGCGCGGCGAGCTCGCACTCGGCCCAGACTTCGATCGCGAGAAAGGCGTCCGGAGCGAGGAGCGATCCGCTGCGGGCGCCGAGAACCTCGCGGATGGCGACACGCTCGCCGGCACACGCGCGCCAGAGCCGCTGCTCGCCGCGCTCGCCGGCGAGCAGCGTGCGATCGGGGGGGAGCGCTTCGGGGGAGGTTCCGCCGATCGCCTCGAGATGTCGGATCCAATCGTGGTGGTTCATGGCAGGTGCGGGACCGAGGGTAGGAGGATGATGTTCGGGGAGCGATCCCCTGTGCCAGGCCTGCCATCACGGAAGCGCAGGCGAGGAGCGCGGACCGGGATCGCGGACGCCCCGAGGGGCGGGCGCGGAGAGCCCCGCTCATTCTCGCAGCGTTTGCAATTCCTGCTTGGCTCCGCGCGGAGCGATGCTATCGTCGGTTCATGCTGACGCGTTCGTCGGATCGGTCGAGGCTTCATCGGCGGCAATGCGTCGCCTGTGGCTACTCGGGTCGTTTCGTCGATCGCGTAAACCAGGCGGCATGCCCCCGTTGCTCGTGCGACTTTGCGGTGCGGCCGCCCAAGAGCTACGCCGAGATGGAGGGGATCGACGAGCTCGAGCCGCGGCTGGCGCGCGCCACGCGGGCCGGCGACTTCGATCCGCCTCAACGGGAGTGGCGGCTTGTCGAGCGCTGGCTGGTGTTTCTCTTCGTGATGTCGGTGCTCGTGATCAGCGGGTTGGCGCTTGCGATCGCGGCGCTGCCGTTGCGTTGACGGGACCGTACACTCCGCGGCATGTCGACATCAGCTTCATCGGTGGGTGTTCCCAGCACGCAGTCGCTTCTTGCGGAGGTCGAGCGTGGTTTCGCCGCGTCGACGGCGCGGCTCTGCGATTTCCTGCGGATTCCGAGCGTGAGCACCGACCCGGCGTACGACGCCGAGACTCGGCGCTGCGCGGAGTGGCTGGTGTCGGAGCTGCGCGCCCTCGGCTTTGAGGCCGAGGCGGCCAAGACGATCGGACAGCCGATGGTGGTCGCCCACCATCCCGGCGTGGGACCGGACGCGGCGAAGCGTCCGCGGGTGCTCTACTACGGGCACTACGACGTGCAGCCTGCGGACCCCGTCGAGCTCTGGAACAGCCCGCCGTTCGAGCCCGTGATCGTGGACGGCCCGCGCGGTAAGCGCGTGGTGGCGCGCGGCGCGGTCGACGACAAGGGGCAGGTCATGGGGATCGTCGAGGCGCTGCGCGCGTGGCATGCGGTCGCGGGCGGGCCGCCATGCCCCGTCACGCTCATGATCGAGGGCGAGGAGGAGTCGGGCAGCAAGAGCCTCGAGCCCTTCATGTACGAGGCGAAGGCGAGGCTGGCGGCCGACGTGTGCATCGTGTCGGACACGGGCATGTGGGACATCGCGACGCCCGCGATCACGACCCGCCTGCGCGGGCTCGTGTACATGGAAGTCACGGTGCACGGGCCGTCGCGCGACCTTCACAGCGGCATGTACGGCGGCGCGGTGCCGAATCCGATCAACGTGCTCGCGCGCATCGTGTCGGAGCTGCACGATGGCGATCGTCGGGTGACGATTCCCGGCTTCTATGACGGGGTCGGCGAGCTTCCCGCGCAGACGAAGGCGCAGTGGGAGTCGCTCGGCTTCAGCGACGCGGAGTTCCTCGGCGACATCGGGCTTGGTGAGGGCTTCGGCGAGCGCGGTCGGTCGACGCTCGAGCGCACCTGGTCGCGGCCGACCTGCGACGTGAACGGCATCTTCGGAGGCTACACGGGCAAGGGCGCCAAGACGGTCATTGCGGCGCATGCGACGGCCAAGATCAGCTTCCGACTGGTGTCGAAGCAGGATCCCGCCAAGATCGCTCGGGCGTTCGAGGAGTTCGTGCGGAGCCGGCTGCCCGCGGGGTGCCGCGCGGAGTTCGAGAGCCACGGCGCCAACGCAGCGATCGAGGTGAGCGAGAGCTCGCGCTTCCTCGCGGCCGCGAACGCCGGCCTGCGCGAGGTCTTCGGCAAGGCGCCGCTTCTGATCGGCACGGGCGGGAGCATTCCTGCGGTCGGCTCGATCCAGCGGATCCTGGGCATGGACTCGCTGCTGGTCGGGTTCGGGCTCGATGACGACTGCGTGCACTCGCCGAACGAGAAGTTCGAGCTCGAGTGCTACCGCAATGCGATCCGCAGCCACGCCGCGATCCTGGGCGAGCTCGCCGCGTTGTCGCGGTAGCACGTGCCGCGCGCTGCGCCCCTTTGCCGGGGCATCGGGGTTCGTCGAGACAGAACGGCCGGCGGGGTCGCCCCTACGCGCGGCGCCGCAGGCGGGCGGGCGCCGGCGCCGGATGGTGGTGCGCGCGAAGGCGCCGTGTGTCGCGCACCAACTGCGCGAAGCGGCGCGCGTGGTCGATGCGCGTTCCCATCACCTGCGCGGTCAGGAGCGCCGCGAGCATGGCACCTGCCGCGGCTGTGAGCATGGCGAACACAAGCATGCTGGAGCCATCGGCGCGAAGGACCGGCGCATTGAGCGCGGTCGCGCGGACCGCGCGATTCCGCGGGTACACTCCCCCCGCCATGTCGTTGCGACGAGCCCTCGCCAGCTTCGCCCTGCTCCTTCCGGGGGTTCTCGGAAGCGTGGCGGTGGCGCAGTCGGTCGATGTCGAGCTGCTGCATCTTGGCGTCGGCGACGTGATGCGCGGCGGCGGTCCGATCGCGGCGCAGCTGCAGTTCAGGAGCAGCCTCGACCGGCCCGCGGAGATCGAGGCCGTGTGGGAGCTGCCGAACGCGGACCTCGACGTGGTCGAGCATGCGCGACGCTTCGTGCTGAATCCCGGACAGGCGCAGCGGCGCTGGCTGTACGGCGTGCTCCCGCCCGACGGCGAGGGCGCGCTGCAGGGCGCCGTGTACGACCTGCGTCTGTATGAGATCGAGGGCGGCGAGCGCGTGCGCGACCTCGGGACCGTGAAGCTCGGCGCAGCGGTTGCGAGCAATCCGCCGCGCCCCATGGGCTTGTCCGACGACGCGCTGCTGGTGGTGGGCGCGCGATCCGTCGGGCTCGACATCTTCGGGCAGGCGGGGCCGAACGGCGCGATCCCATCGATGAACGGGACCACCGTGATCGCCAACGTGCGTGATCCCGATGCCCTGCCCGACCGCTGGGAAGGCCTCGCGGTCTTCGACGCGATCGTGTGGGCCGATGGCGCCATTGCGCCTTCGCGGCTGAGCGAGGAGTCGGCCCGCGCGATCGAGCAGTGGATGGAGCGCGGCGGCAACCTCGTGATCGTGCTGCCATCGGCCGGCGATCCGTGGGCGATCGGCGTCGACGGACGGCACCGGATGAGCGCGTTGCTGCCTTCCGTGGCGCCTGAGCGCATCGAGGACGCGCCGGTGCGCGAGATCCTGCCCATGCTCTCGCTGTCGGAGGTGCTGCGCGACCCGAGCGTGAAGACGCGACTGGCCGTGTTCGACCCGGCGAAGCTCGACCGGGGGTGGCGGCCGTTTCTCGCGACGCCCGCACCGAAGGCGGTCGATGGATCGGTGCAGCCCGATGCGGGGCCGTTCGACGGAAAGGTCGTCGGCGTGCGGCGGCAGGTCGGCTTCGGGCACATGACGCTCGTGGGCGTGGACATCGAGGAACTCTCCTCGCGCGCGCTGCAGGTGCCGACGCTGCCGCAGGGCGATGTGTTCTGGAACCGCGTGCTCGGACGGCGCGCCGACACGCCGTCGGGAGGCGAGTACACGGCGCTTGCGGAGTCGACGCGGCTTGTGACCAGTGGCGGTGTCTCGGCGGAGATCGGCGAGAACAAGCTGGTCAGCGAGACGATCGGTCTCGCCGGTCAGGCTGCGATCGGCGTCCTGGCGGCGACGGCGGTGTTCGGGCTCTACTGGCTGGTTGCGGGGCCGCTCGGATTTGCGCTGCTGAAGTCGACGAAGCGCGAGCGCTGGGCGTGGGTGGCCTACGTGGGTGTGGCGGCGATCTTCACGGGCGGGATCCTGCTCGTGGGCGCGTCGCTTTCGGGGCGAAAGCCGCTGGTGAGCCACCTGACGGTGCTCGATGCGATCGAGCGTGGACCGGGGCAGAGCGATGTCGACCAGGAGCTCCGCCGCCGCGCCACGAGCTGGGTCTCGGTGTTCGTGCCGACGTACGGCGAGGCGGAGATCGCGATCGATCCTGCAGCCGACGCCCGCGCGGGCACGGGACCGAAGCCGCGGAATCTCCTGAGTTCGTGGCGGGCGTCCGGCACGAGCGTAGAGAGCTTCCCGAGCCGCGAGCGATACGCAGCGCCGCTCGACGCGCCGTCGCGGGCCGTCGTGCCGTCGCGCGCCACCACCGTCGACTTCAAGGCGCAGTGGCTGGGCGCCGTGCGCGATGGCTGGGGTGGGCTGCCGCGCGCGACCGAGCCTGTGTCTGCGACCGTCGACGCTGCGAGCTCGGCACCGACCATCACGCTGTCCGGCACGCTGGTGCACGAACTTCCGGGAACACTGCGCGACGTGCGCGTGATCCACATCTGGCCGAGGCAGAACCCGCTGCCCACGCTCGGCAACGCAGACCCCGGGCAGCTCGCGCCGCGGCGGTTTCCCGCGCAGCTCCCGAACCGCGGCGAGATGCGCAGCGTGCAGCCGTGGGCTCCGGGCGAAGCGCTCGACCTCGCCAAGGTGTTCGACGGCGCGCGCCCGCTGAGCAACCGGCTCGGCCTCGAGGAGTCGATCAGCAAGACCTACACCGAGGATCTGGCGCAGCGCATCCGCACGGGCATCGGGCTGGTGACCGACACCGTGGGCCTCGTCGATTCGTTCGAGATGCTCTCGATGTACGGGATGCTGCCGCCGCCGCAGTACCTGCGAAGTGCGAGCGGCGGCCTCGACACGCCCTTCCGAGTCGTGCGGACGGGAGGCCGTGAGCTTGATCTCTCGGAGTGGTTCACGCAGCCGTGCCTGATCGTCCTGGGCTGGCTGGAGGCCGACCTGCCGTACGAGCTCACCCTCGACGGCGAGCGCGTCGAAGGCGGTGGACGCGTGCTGGTGCGCTGGATCATGCCGCTCCCGGCCGATCCAGCGTGGGTGGTGCCGGAGAAGTTCCCGCGCGCTGCGGCGCGAAATCCCGCGTGAGCGGAGCGAGCAAGCCATGCCGATGATCGAAACGGTCAACCTCACCAAGAAGTACGGCGACTTCGTCGCGCTCGACAACCTCAACCTCACGATCGACGAGGGGACGTGCTTCGGCTTCATCGGCCCGAACGGCGCGGGCAAGACCACGACCATCAAGATCCTGGCGACGCTCCTCAAGCCGACCTGGGGCGAGGCGCGCATCGACGGCAAGGTGGTCGGCTACCAGAACCACCTGATTCGCCCGCTGATCGGCTACGTGCCCGACTTCATGGGCGCGTACCAGGACATGACCGTGGGCGAGTACCTCGAGTTCTTCGCAGCCTGCTACGCGGTGCCCGCGGGCAAGCGCGAGAAGACGATCGCGGAGGTGCTCGCGCTCACCGACCTGTCGCACAAGACGGAGACCGAGGTGAACGGCCTCTCGCGCGGCATGCAGCAGCGGCTCGCGGTGGCGCGCGTCCTCATCCACGATCCGAAGGTGCTGCTCATGGACGAGCCGAGCTCGGGTCTCGACCCGCGCGCCCGCATCGAGATGCGCGAGCTGCTCAAGGAGCTGCGGCGGATCGGGAAGACCATCCTGATCTCGTCGCACATCCTGTACGAGCTCGCGGATCTCTGCAACGCGGTGGGCGTGGTCGAGCAGGGCAAGCTCGTGTTCGCGGGCGCCGTGAGTGACCTGATGCAGCGCGCCAAGGTGGGCAAGGTGGTGCAGATCCAGGTCGAGGCGCGCTCCGAGGAGGCTGCGCAACTGCTGCGCGCGGTGCGCGGGGTGGCGAAGGTCGACATCATGGTCGAGGAGGGCGGACGGCGGCTTGACGTGCAGCTGGCGCCCGACGCCGACATCGCCGCGAGCGAGCTGGCGGCGCGGCTCCTCGCGCAGGGATTCCGCCTCTCTCGGCTCCAGCCCGAGGAAATCAGCCTCGAGACCGCGTTCATGCGGCTCACCAAGGGCCTCGTGAGCTAAGGTTCGCGCCATGCCGACCGCGCTCCTGATCGCCAATCGCGACAAGCCCGAGGCCGCTCGCACCGCCGACGCGATCCGCGGCGTGATCGAGCGGCACGCGCGCGTCGTGGTCGTCGATGCCGGCGATGAGCCGCTGCCGGCCGGCCTCGGGTTCGACCTCGCGTTCGTGGTCGGTGGCGACGGAACGCTGATCGGACAGACGCGCAGGCTCGCGGCGCACGGGAAGCCGATCGTGGGGATCAACGCGGGTCGGCTCGGGTTCCTCGCGGAGTTCGACGCGGAGGACCTCGGCAAGCACGCGGCGCTCGTCTTCGCGGCCACGCCGCCGCTGCGCGAGCGCATGCTGCTGTCGGTCGACGTGACGCACGCCGACGGAAGGACGACGAGCGGGGTGGCGATCAACGACGCCGTCCTGACCGCCGGGGCCCCCCACCGCATGATCGACATGGTGCTGAGCGTCGACGACGACGAGCAGGGCGTGGAGATCACGGGTGACGGCGTGATCGTGGCCACGCCCACCGGATCGACCGCCTACAGCGCCAGCGCGGGAGGGCCGATCGTGCATCCCGACGTCGCTGGCATCACGATCACGCCGATCTGCGCGCAAAGCCTCGCATTCCGACCCGTGGTGGTGAGCGCGGGCGAGATGATCACCCTGTCGATGCGGCGCGTGAACGAGGGCACCTGCGTGGTCCTCGACGGACAGCTGCAGATGCCGCTTCGCGCGGGCGATCGCGTGCGCGTCCGCCAGCACGGCCGAAAGGCACTGTTCGTCTCGAACCCTTCGAACCGCTACTGGGACGCCCTGCGCGCCAAGATGCGCTGGGCCGCGCCGCCGTCGTACCGCGCCTGAGGCACGCGGCATCGTCTGCGCGCGATGGAGCGCCCCTGCTGCGTGCGCGTGCAGGATCGCTGCGACTTTCGCTATCCTCCCCCCGCCATGATCGACCTCAAGGATCTCCGCGAGAACCCCGACAAGTACCGCAACGGCGTGCGCGACAAGTGCATGCAGGTCGACATCGACCGGCTGCTCGCCCTCGACGAGGCGCGCCGCGCCATCCTCACTCGGATGGAGAATGCGCGCTCGGAGCAGAACAAGATCTCGAAGGAGATCGGGCCGAAGATCGGCCAGCTGAAGGGCAAGCTCAAGGGCGCCGCGGGCGACGAGAAGGACCGTCTCGAGATCGAGATCGCGTCGCTCGAGGCAAAGCCTGCGGAACTCAAGGCGCTTGTCATCGAGGAAGAGCGCCATCTCGCGGCGATCGAGCCCGAGTTCAAGGCGCTCTGGCTGCAGGTGCCGCAGCCGCCGTCCGCGGATGTGCCGAGAGGCAAGGGCAGCGAGGACAACGTCGAGATCCGCCGCTGGGCGCCCGCGGGCTGGGACTTCGCGAAGACCTTCGCCGAGAACCGCGGCTTCAAGCCGCGCACGCACCTCGAGCTCGTGAAGATGCACCACCTCGTCGACTTCGAGCGCGGCGTGAAGATGTCGGGCACGAGGCACTATGTGCTCACGGGCCTCGGCATGCGCCTGCATCAGGCGGTGCTGCGCTACGCCGTCGACTTCATGGCCGACAAGCGCGGCTTCAGTCCGATGGGCATTCCCGTGATCGTGAAGGAGGAGTGCATGGTCGGCACGGGCTTCTTCCCCGCCGGCCGCGAGCAGGCCTATCACATCGAGGAGTCGAAGCGCGGTTCGGGCCATGACATGTACCTGACGGGCACGGGCGAGGTCGGTCTCATGGGCGTGCACGCCGACGAGATCGTGCCGGTGGAGCAGCTTCCGCTCAAGTACTGCACGGTGTCGACCTGCTTCCGCCGCGAGGCGGGCGCCGCGGGCAAGGACACGGCGGGCCTCTATCGGATCCACCAGTTCGACAAGGTCGAGCAGGTGGTCGTCTGCAAGGCCGACGACGCCGAGAGCCGCGCATGGCACCGGCAAATGATCGAGTCGGTCGAGATGATCCTGCAGTCGTTCGGGCTCGCATACCGGCTCCTGCAGTGCTGCTCGGGCGACCTCGGCGTGAAGAACGAGGACATGATCGACATCGAAAGCTGGATGCCCGGCCGCGGCGAGCCTGGGAAGGACGGCGCGCCGACGGGCGAGTTCGGCGAGACGCACTCCGCGAGCCGCCTGAACGACTTCCAGTGCCGCCGCCTGAACCTCCGCTACAAGGACGAGCACGGCAAGATGCGCTTCGCCTACGCGCTCAACAACACCGTGGCGGCGAGCCCGCGCATCCTGATCCCGCTGCTTGAGATGCACCAGCAGGCCGACGGCACGGTCGTGATTCCCGAGGCGCTGCGGCCCTACATGGGCGGTATCGCCAGGATCGGCTGAATTGCAGGACATCGTTCGTCCCGCGGCGCGTTGAGTGGGCAACAAACACTCATCCCGAGGTGTCGCATGCTCAGAATGCCGTTGGCCATGACCCGTTTCGCTCCGCTCGCCCTGATCGTTGCCGCGCAGGCGATCGGCCAGGCGCCGCCGCCAGACGGTGACTTTCCCGACGGCCCCCCGCCGTTCGGACCTGCGGACGGCCCGGACTTCGGGCCTCCGGGCGGAGGTCGACCTGGTGGCGGAGCGATGGGGCCCGGCGGCCCGATGGCGGAAACGCGCGCGATCCTCAAGCGCTTCGACAAGGACGGCAACGGCCGACTCGAGGGCGCGGAGCGCGATGCAGCCCGCGAGGAGCTGCGGAAGTCGCCGCAGCGTGGACCAGGCGGACGCGGCGGCATGCGTGGTCCTGGGGGAGGTCCGGGAGGAGGTCCAGGAGGTGGCCCGGGCGGCGGCACGCGCGCCGACACCAAGCCCGGCCCGAAGGTCGCGCCCGCGGACGTGAAGGCGTATCCCGATGCCCCGCTCTTCGCGCCCGAGGTCGTGCGCACCGTGTTCCTCGACTTCGACGTCGCGAACTGGGAGGAGGAGCTCGAGCTCTTCCACAACACCGACGCCGACGTGCCCGCGCGCATGACCGTCGACGGGCGCTCGATCGAGGGCGTGGGCGTCCACTTCCGCGGCGCGTCGAGCTACATGATGGTTCCGCGCGGCACGAAGCGCTCGTTCAACATCGCCGTCGACCACACCGACGGGAAGGCCGCGCTGTACGGGCAGAACACGCTCAACTTCCTCAACTGCAACGGCGACGCGTCGTTCATGTCGGCGGTGCTGTACGCGCACCTCGCGCGGCCGCACATCGCCGCGCCGCGCGCGAACTTCGTGCACGTGGTCGTGAACGGCGAGTCGTGGGGCCTGTACGCGAACGTCGAGCAGTTCAACAAGGCGTTCCTGCGCGAGCACTGGCCCGACTTCAAGGGCGAGGGCGCGCGCTGGAAGGTAAAGGGCTCGCCCAACGCGACGGGCGGCCTCGACCACCGCGGCGAGGACCTTGCCGCCTACCGCCAGCGCTACGAGATCAAGACCAAGGACAGCGAGAAGGACTGGAAGGCCTTGGTGACGCTGTGCAGGACGCTCAGCAAGACGCCGATCGACGAGCTCGAGGCAGCGCTCACGCCGATGCTCGACCTCGACGGCGTGCTCTGGTTCCTGGCGCTCGACATCGTGACCGCGAACTCGGACGGCTACTGGACGCGTGCAAGCGACTACTCGCTCTACCGCGATCCGAAGGGCGTGTTCCACATCGTGCCTCACGACATGAACGAGGCGTTCAAGCTCGCGCATGGCGGACCGGGTGGCCCAGGTGGTCGCGGCGGTCCCGGTGGCGGCGGCGCGCCTGCTGGACGACCCGGACGCGGCATGCGGCCGCGCCCTGCCGACGCCGACGCGCCTCCGCTGCAGTCCGCGCCGCAGTCCGCGCCCGGCGCCGTTCGCGGCCAGGACGCGCGCCCCGCGGAGGGCGCGGCTCCGCAACGCGGCGCACGCGGCGGCAGCATGGTCGAGCTCGATCCGCTGAGCGGACTCGACGACCCGACCAAGCCGCTGCGAAGCAGGCTGCTGCAGGTGCCGGCGCTCCGCGCGAAGTACCTCGGGTTCGTCAAGCAGCTCGCGGCCGAGATGGCCTGGGAGAAGACCGGCCCGCTCGTCGCGTCGCAGCGCGCGCTCGTCGAGACGCTCGTCGCGCAGGACACCCGCAAGGCGTTCACCACCGACGCGTTCGCGCGCGACACCTCGCCCGAACCGACGGGTACGCTGCGGCAGTTCTTCGAGAAGCGCTCGAAGTACCTGCTCGAGTACCAGCCGAAGGGCGTCGCCCCGGCGAAGAAAGATTGACGATGCCCGAGTTCCTGCAGAGCGCATTCTCGAGCGACAACGACGTGCACTACGCCGACGCCGCGCTCCGCCTCGTGGCGGCGGTCGCGTTCGGCGCGGCCATCGCGTTCGTCTACCGCTGGACGCGCGGCCGCTCGGCCGACCGGCGGTTCGTGGCGACGCTGGTGCTGCTCACGCTGCTCCTGAGCGTGACGACAATCGTGATCGGCGACAACGTCGCGCGCGCGTTCAGTATCGTGGGCGCGCTCTCGATCGTCCGCTTCCGCACGGTCGTCGAGGACACGCGCGACACCGCGTTCGTGATCTGCGCGGTTGCGCTCGGCCTTGCGGTGGGCGCCGGCTACCTGGCAGTGCCGGCGATGGCGCTCCCCTTCATCGCGATCGCCGCGAAGTTCTTCAGCGGCGACCCGAACGTGCTCGACGGCATCGATCCGAGCCCGTTCACGCTGCACGTGAAGGTCGCTCCCGACTTCGCGGGCCGCGACGAGCTCCAGCGCGAGCTCGCGCGCTGCGAACCGAAGCCGAACCTCGTGGGCATCGAGAGCGCGCGCGCAGGCACCGCCATCGAGCGCAGCTACGAGGTCGAGCTCGCGGGCGAGCAGGCGGCCGACGCGCTCATCGACCGGCTCTCGCGCATTGCGGGCGTGCTCGCAGTCGAGGTGGTGCGCGCACGCAAGTAGCCGCGCGCGGCGCTCAGCGGTTCGTCCAGCCCGTGGGCTTGATCTCGTAGCGGAACGACCCGTCGGCCATCAGGTCGACCAGCGCCCAGGTCGGCTCGCAGTAGGTCTTGTGCGGCTTCCACCAGCCGCCGCAGACGGCGCCGCTGCAGCAGTAGGTCACGCCGTCGACCTCGCAGCGGTCGATCAGATGCGTGTGCCCCGAGAGGACGAGCTTCACCTTGCCCGACTTGCGGAAGAGGCCGTGGATGGGCGCCGCGTCGAGGTGCACGAACCCACCGGAGATCGTGGTCTGCTTCGCCTTGACCTCGGTCTCGCCGCGGATGTGCGGCGTGACGGTCACGATCGGGATGTGCGAGACGACGACGGTCGGCAGCGTGTTCTTCGCGAGGTCCGCCTCGAGCCACGCGCGCTGCTCGGGATTGAGCTTGGCAAGGTACGAGCACTCGTCGTCGGGATCGGCCTCGACCGACGAGAGCACGATGAAGTGCCAGCCGTTGCGGTCGAAGCTGCGCCAGGGCGACTCGAGCTTGAGCTCGGCGAGCGGGCGCGCGTATCCGTAGTCGGGCTCGTCGCCCTTGAGCTCGGCCTTGGAGCGGCAGAACCCGAACACATCGTGGTTGCCGAGGCAGTGCTCGACGGGCACCTGGCAGTGCTCGGCGAAGAGCTTGTGCAGCAGCGCCCACTCGCGGTCGACCTGCGCGCGCTTCGTCGCGTACGAATCCATGATGAGGTCGCCGCCGGTGAGGATCATCTCGATCCGCTCGGCACGCGCCGCATCGAAGGCCTTGATCATGCCCGCCTCGCTGTCGCGGTCGGGCGTGATGTGCAGGTCGGTGAAGTGCGCGAAGCGGAGGGCGCGCTCGGACGCACCGCGGACGGACTCCGCGCGCGCAAGCCTGGGCGCGATGCCAAGTGCACCGCCGACCGCGGCGAGGCCAGTCAGCGTTGCGAACGAACGGCGAGACGGGTCGTGCTGCGGGTGCTGCATGGAGGCAGACTACGGAAGCGCGCGCAGGCAGCCAAGTCGGCCGAGCCGCCCGACGGGGTACCGTCTGTGCGGCCAGGTCCGAACTGCACCCCCTTGGCTTGGATGGAAAGCCGCGACAATCCCTACCCGCCAACCCGATTTCGTGACTTCGGAACTCAAGTCGCCCCAGTGGCTTGACGATGGCGTGGCGGACGGTATTCTCCCCGTCCCACAACCCATTCCCCGATAGCTCAGTTGGTAGAGCGGCGAGCTGTTAACTCGCATGTCACTGGTTCGAGTCCAGTTCGGGGAGTTACCAAAGCGGGTTGGCCGAGAACGGCCAACCCGCTTGTTCATTGATGGGGGCTGCCGAAACATCGATCCTGATGCGCTGGGGGCATCTTTGCGCTCTCTGGCGCTCTCTCGGGTTCTCGCATCAACCGAGTTCGGATCGCGCCCGAAGGGCCCCCAAGCCGCGTTCACGCGGGGTTGCTCTCTCGCGCTCTCTGCTCTCGGTTAACAGCACCGGGCCGAAAATGGCACCTTCGAACGATCTGGATGACGGCGGCGGCGCAGCGGCAAATGAAATAGGTAGGGGAACTTTCGATCCCTGCCCCATGCCCACCGCTCCAACACCACCCATCATCGTTGACCCTGCCCTGGCCGCCCGTGTCTCCCGCGTCGAGCAGATGCGGCCGCGCGAGCTGCGCGAGGTCTATCGCCACACCTTCGGCCGAGACACGACTTCGGGGAACCGAGCCTGGCTGGTTCGCGCGATCACGAACCGACTTAGGGAGATCGA
>JBIIRG010000023.1:0-21698 GCA_044341665.1 Phycisphaerales bacterium
GTGGTACCTTCGCTACGGCGCGATGCGCCTGCCTGACCATGGGCCCGCTCCCGAGCCGACCTGGGAAGGCGCGCGCAACATCCGCAACTTCATCATGGTGGGCACGCCCAGCGGCGGCTCGACCAACGTCCTGCCGCGGCTGCGCAACGGACTCGACCTGAATCCGCTGTTTCCCTTCTTCCGGCCTGCATTGGTGGGCACGCTGCCTGCGATGTACCAGCTGCTTCCGCCCGACGACCTCGCCCGCGTGGTCGACGAATCGGGCGCGCCGGTTGCGCTGCACGATCCCGCCACCTGGGAGCGGCTGCGCTGGGGCCTGGCGGATCCGCGGCAGGACGAGGTGCTCTCGTGGCTGCTGCCCGAGGTTGCCGATCCGGCCGATCGTCGGCGGATCGCGCTCGATCACCTCGCGAAGTGCCTGAGCGCCGCCGTCCGCTTCCACGACGCACTGCGGCGTCCCTCGCAACCGCCCGCGCACCTGCGCCGCGTGCTCTTTGCGGGCGACGCGATCATGATGCCGGCGGTGCGCGAGATCCGCGCCGACGGCACGCTGCACGTTCGCGAGCGCGCGCCGGGCGACGGCGAGGTCACGCGCGCAAGCGCGCTCGGAGATGCCGCCGTGGCGAAGGACCCTGCAGCGCCCGCCGAGTACTGGCTCGACTTCGACAAGGTCGTCTTCCTGCCCTACGAGCACCTCGAGATGGTGGGGCAGCCGCTGTTCGTCGACAACCTGCTGTACGAGCTGCTCGAGCGGAAGTGACGTACGAAGGTGGCGAGCAGCGGTGTAGCTGCGTCACGGCCCCTCGTGAATCCGAACCGTGCCGTTCCCACCAGACGAAGCCGCCGCAGCGGCGACCGCCCCGATGTCATGCGCCTTGCGGCCGCCGCGCGCGGGCGGCACCGAAGTGATCTGCCCGCCGAGCATGAGCTTCGACATCTCGACACAGCGGCCGACGAGCGACCGCGCGCCCTCGTGCAGGAACTCGCTCCGCTGCACGAAGCGCTGGTTGTTCTCCATGTCCTCGGCGCTCCACCCTCGCGAGTGCGCGATGTAGGGGAACTGCGGGAACTGGCAGCCGATCTCGCCGAAGAAACCCATCATCTGCCCGGCGACCGCCTGGATGTTGTCCTGGCCGCCCGTGATGATGAATCCCGCGACCTTGTGCTTCATCAGGTGACGGTCGGCGATCGTCTCCTGGTTCTGGATGCAGTTCATCCGCTCGACCATCTTGTAGTACAGGCTGCTCGCGTTGCCCCAGCGGATCGGCGTCGAGACGACGATGACATCGGCCCAGTGCACGACGCCCTCGTACACGCGGTCCATCTGGTCCTGCGGGTCCATCTGCGTGATCGAGCAGGGCCAGGTGCACGCCTTCGACGACTTCGAGTAGAAGCCCTCGCAGGCGCGGAACGCGAGGTCGCGCATGCGGATCAGCTGGGTGTCGCAGCCGAGGTCGCGCGCGCCGGCCAGCGCGGCGTCGAGCAGGTCGTCGCTCGTCGAGTAACGCGGGTTCCCCTCGGTCATCGCGGTGGTCGAGATGCCGAGGACGCGCACTGGGCCCGCCTCGCGCACGACCTCGCGCGCGAGCGGGTGCGGGGCGTGCTTGGTCTTGTGGCGCGCGCTGCACGGCTTCGACGCGACGAGCACGCGGCCGTCCTCGACCTTCACCTCGTGCGCGGGCACGCAGTCGGACTCGTAGCCGGGCTCGCCCTTGCCGGTGGCGCGGTGGAACTTCCAGTAGTGCCACGGGCAGACGACATAGTCGCCCTCGAGGCGGCCCTGGCCGAGTGGGCCGCCGACATGGTTGCACACGCCCGAGATGGCTGAAAACACGCCGTCCACGCAGGAAAGCGCGATGCGCACGCGCCCGCCGAGCAGCACCTGCTGCAGCGGCTTCGACGCAAGCTCGGCCGCCGCGCCGACATCGACCCAGTCGGGAAGCGCCTCGCTCACTTCTTGCCCTTCTGATCGGCGTCGAAGGCCTTCTTGTCGGCGTCGGCGAGCTTCTTCCAGCCGGAGTCCGCGGCCGTCACGGTCGGCTTCGCGCCCTCGGCCTTGAGCTTGTCGTCCCACTTCTTCTTCGCGTTGCCGAGCCAGCCCTTGTAGAAGAGGTAGACGCGGCCCTCGATGACCTCGTAGTTCATCGGGTCGATCTCGACCTTGTCGCCGTCGATCACCGCCCACGCGCACCAGCCGCCGTAGGGCGGCTCGTACTTGGCGGGCTCGGCCTCGAACTTCGCCTTGTTTTCCGCGGTGGCGAAGCGGTAGGTGATGCCGCGGTGGACGAGCGCGTGCTCCTTCTTGCCTTCCTTCGGCCCCGCCTTATCGAGGTACGAGATCGGGTCGTAGCCCTGCAGCGCGAGGCCGGTCTCGTCGACGTTGAAGCTCTTGCGGCGGAGCTCCGCGGGGGTCTTGTCGGTCTCGGCTGCGGCAGGGGGAGGAGACGCCGGCGAGGCGGCATCCTGCGGGAGTGGTGCGAGCAGCACGGTGAGCGCGGCGACGGTGGCGTGGAGCATGGCGCATGTATAGCAGCGCCTGTCGGCTTGCGGCAAAACCCGCTAGATTCGGTCGCGTGAACCGCCGCGCCGCATGTGTCGTCCTCTCGGCCCTCGCGTCTGCCGCCGCCGCCCGCGCGGATGGCGATTCATCGGGCGACCTCGAGCGGATGCGCGGGGCGTTTCGACTCGGACCATCGATGGCCGCCGACGACGCCTGGTGGATGACGGCGCGCGCCTTCACCAACATGGACACCATGGACGGCGTGCGGCCCGTCTTCGGCGGCGGGGAGAACGCGGAAGGGGGCGGCTTCTCGTGGAGCACGCCGCGGCGCGGACCGATCTCGAATCCCGACGCAGCCGGGGCGTTCGACTCGCCGCTGCAGCCGCTGGTGAATCCCGTGCGCAACGGGCTCGCGGCCCTGCGCGATGTCGGGATCAGGGCGGACGTCTACGAGGCGCTCACCTTCGGCGCGGCGTCCGACACGATCGCAGGAAGCCGGAGTTCGTTCGGCACGGGGCGGTTCAACGCGCGGATCGATGTGCTGCTTTTCCGCGAGGAAGGCGAAGGCATTGGGCGCTTCACGGCGCAGGTGCGGCAGAACAACTTCTGGCCAGGCGACGAGGGCGACATCTCGGCGTCGACCGGATCGTCGGTCTACCTCAACGCGCTGCGCGGCTTCTACGACACATCGATCACGCGGTGTTCCTATGCGCAGAGCTTCGCCGACGACCGCGTGGTGGTCACGGCGGGCAAGATCAATCCAGGCGACTTCTCCGCGCTCAACATCTTCGCGAGCGACGAGGCGACGCAGTTCATGGGACTGATCTTCGACGGCAACGACGCGCTGCCCGTCCCATACCTCAGCTACACGCCCGGCGTCGCCGTGCAGGCGCTCGCGCTCGACTGGCTGTATCTCTCGGGAATCGTCGGCAGCGCCGACGGGGCGACCGACACCGGCCTCGACGTCGACCTCGAGCGCGGCATGTTCGCGGCCGCCGAGGCGAGCGTGCTCTTCGAGTGGCTCGGCATGCCCGGCCGCGTCGGCGCGACCTGGGTCGGCAGCACGGTCGGCAGCGCCGAACTCGCCGATCCTGCGCTGCCCGAGATCTGGGGCAACGCGCTCTTCGTGTGCGGTCAGTACTTCGTCGTCGAGCACGTCGGCGTCTGGGCGCAGTACGCGGCGTCCGACGAGGATGTGGCCGCGCTCACGCAGTCGGAGCTCGCCTTCGGCGTGACGGTCGACGATTGCTTCGGCCGCAAGGGCGACGGCTGCGGACTCGCCGCAGGCTGGGCCAAGCCGATCGATCCGTCGGTGCAGGGCGAGCAGTTCATGATCGAGAGCTACTACCGTCTGCAGGCGACGGGCCTCTCGCAGGTCTCGCTCGACGTGCAGATGCTCGCGCCGAGCGCCTCCAGCGAGGTCGACGACCCGACCCTCGTGGGCACGCTGCGCTGGGTCGTTCGATTCTGAATCCGACGGTGCGCGGTCCTGACCGGCCCGATCGGGGACGACGCGTTACTTCGCCAGGCTCGCCTGCACCGTGCCCGGCGCGCCCGAGAGCAGCCGCTGCGCGATCTCGCTTGCGATGCCGTCCACGAACGCGTCGAACGGCATCTCGCCGAGGTTGGCCTCGACGCCGCGCGCACGGACGCTGACGACGCGGTTCTCCGCGTCGCGCGGGCCGACGACCGCCATGTACGGGATCTTCTCCTCGGCGGCGACCTTGATCTTCGCCTGCACGCGGTCGTTCGAGTGGTCGACCGTCGCGCGCACGCCGCGCGCCTTGAGGGCGGCGAGGAGTTCGTCGGCGTACGCCGCGCTCTTCTCGCTGATCGGGAGGACGCGCACCTGCTCGGGGTTGAGCCAGCAGGGGAACGCGCCCGCGAAGTGCTCGATGAGCACGCCGCAGAAGCGCTCCATCGAGCCGAACGGCGCGCGGTGGATCATGACGGGGCGGTGCTGCTTGTTGTCCTGCCCGTTGTAGGTCAGGTCAAAGCGCACGGGAAGGTTGTAGTCGACCTGCACGGTGCCGAGCTGCCACGAGCGGCCGATGACGTCCTTGACGACGAAGTCGATCTTCGGGCCGTAGAACGCGGCCTCGCCCGGCTCCTCGCTGAAGGGGACGCCGAGCGTCTTCGCTGCGTCGCGGCAGGCCTGCTCGGCCTTGTCCCAGTTCGCGGGGTCGCCCACGTACTTCGAGCTGTCGGGGTCGCGCAGGCCGACGCGCACGCGATAGTCGTTCATGCCGAGCGTGCGGAAGATGATCTTGACGAGCGACAGGCAGCCGAGGACTTCCTCGGCGACCTGGTCCTCGCGCACGAAGAGATGCGCGTCGTCCTGCGTGAAGCCGCGCACGCGCGTCATGCCGTTGAGCTCGCCCGACTGCTCCCAGCGGTAGACGGTGCCGAACTCGGCGAGACGGACGGGCATGTCGCGGTAGCTGTGCGGCTCGCTCGCGAAGATCTTCACGTGGTGCGGGCAGTTCATCGGCTTGAGGAGGAAGCCGTTGATGAGCTTGTCGGCGTCCATCACGCGGTCCTTGCCGATCACCTCGCGGCCCGTGCGGGCGTTGAGCTGCTCCGCGAACTGCGCGCTCACGCCGTCGATGCGTGCGACGAGCTCGGCGCACGAGCAGCCCGCATCGCAGAGACTCGCGAGGTCGTCGCCCTCCACGATCGCGGGGAACTGCGATTCCTTGTAGTAGGGGAAGTGACCGCTGGTCTTGTAGAGGTCGAGCTTGCCGATGTGCGGCGTGTAGACCTGCATGTAGCCCTGCTTGCGGAGCTCCTCGCCGATGAAGTTCTGCAGCTCGCCTCGCACGATCGAGCCCTTCGGCGTCCAGAGGATGAGGCCCTGGCCGACCATCTCGTCGATGTGGAAGAGCCGCAGCTGCTTGCCGAGCGTGCGGTGGTCGCGGCGCCTGGCCTCCTCCTGCAGGCGGATCTGCGCCTCGAGCTCCTCCTTGGTCGCGAACGCGGTGCCGTACACGCGGGTCAGGCGGTCGAGCTTCTCGTCGCCCTTCCAGTAGCTCGACGCGAGCGAGAGCACCTTGAAGGCGCCGATCTTGCCGGTCGACGGGACGTGCGGGCCGCGGCAGAGGTCTTCCCAGTGCTTGCCGGGTTCGCCGGTTGCGTACCACGAAAGCGTGGTCGAGCCCGCAGCAACGGCGCGCTCGGCGTTGTCGAGCTTGAACTTCGAGCCCTCGCCCTGGAGCTTCCTGATGCCGTCGGCGATCGGCAGCTCGTAGCGGGTGAACGCCCGATTCTCCGCGATGATCTTGGACATCTCGGCCTCGACCTTCTCGAAGTCGTCGGCCGACATGACCTTGCCGTCGGGGAAGAGCATGTCGTAGTAGAAGTTCGTCTCGAGCGGCGGACCGTAGACGAGCTGGACGCCCGGATAGAGGCGCTGGATTGCCTCGGCCATGACGTGCGCGCACGAGTGGCGCAGCAGGTAGAGCGCGTCGGGGCTGACCGTGCCGTCGCGGTTCTTCGCGGTCACGATCGCGACCTTGGCGTCGCCCGTGATGCGGTGCGCGAGGTCGACGAGCTCGCCGTCGCCACCCGCGGTCGTCCACACGCGCGCACCGAGGGCGCTCTTGGCCAGGCCCGCGCCGATCGACGCGGCGACCTCACCGGCGGTGGGGGCGGAGGCGAATTCCTTGACAGAGCCGTCGGGCAGGGTGATGCGGATCATGGAGAGCCGAGTGTAACTGCCGCGCGCGCGCGGCGGTACGCGGTAGGATTCGGCGAATCCGATGATCTGCCCGTTCTGCAAGGCCGACGACGACAGCGTGATCGACAGCCGCGAGGCCGACGGTGGCGCCGCCGTCCGCAGGCGGCGCGAGTGCAACGCGTGCAAGCGGCGGTTCACGACGTACGAGCGCGTCGAGCGCACCGAGCGGCTGGCCGTGGTCAAGCGCGATGGGTCGCGCGTGCCCTTCAACGCCGACAACGTGATGCGGGGCATCGTGGCCGCGTGCGGCAAGCGGCCGATTCCCGCCGAGCAGAAGGAAGCGCTCGTGCGCGCGCTCGAGGACGAGCTCTACCGCGACTTCGAGAAGGAAGTGCCGTCGGTCGAGATCGGCCGGCGCGTGGCCGCGCGGCTGCGCGCGCTCGACGACATCGCCTACATCCGCTTCGCGAGCGAGCACCAGGATTTCCGCACCATCGAGGACATCGCCGCCGAGGTGAAGGCCGTGCAGGAATCGCCCAAGGACGTCCGCGACCAGACGCGGCTCTTCGAGGGCTGAGCGGGGCTGGTCGCGCGGCAGACGCCAAAGGGAGCTGGCCGCAGCCGCGACCGCGCAGGCACGACGCTTAGATCTCCTCGATCTCCGCGCACTTCTTCGCTGCATGCGAGTCGAGGAGGTCGCAGAACTTCTTGGTCATCTCGTCGACATCCTCCTTGGCGCTCTTGGCGGCGTCCTCGGGGATCGCGTTCTTCTTGTCGGCGACGGCCGCGTCGATCGCCTTGTTGGCGTCGCGGCGCTCGTTGCGGACGGCGACCTTCGACTCCTCGGCGAGCTTCTTGACCTGCGAGACCAGCTGCTTGCGGCGGTCGGCGCTCGGGGCGGGCACGTTGATGCGGATGATCTGTCCCTCGACCATCGGGTTCAGGCCGAGGCCCGAGGTCTCGATCGCGCGCACGATGTCGTGCTTCGCGCCCGGATCGAAGGGCTTCACGACCAGCTGCGTCGCCTCGGACACGCTGATCGCCGCCAGCTCGCGCAGGTCGGTGTGCGAGCCGTAGTAGTCGACCTTGATGTACTCGAGGAGCGCCGTGCTGGCGCGTCCCGTGCGGATGCCGCGGAGCTCGCGCTGCAGGTAGTCGGATGACTTCTGCATGCGCTCGTCGGTCTCAAGGAGGATCGTGTCGAGGTCCATAGGACCGCGGAGTGTAGCAAGGCGCTGCAGGCGCACGGAATGACAGGAAAATGCGGGCACCGCGCGCCTTGACCGCGCGGCGCGCGCAGGGTGCAATGCGATCCATGTCCGCATCGAAGGTTCCGCAGCGACTCGTCCTCAAGATCAGTGGTGAAAGCCTCTCGCCGGCGGGGCAGCTCGGCATCGACACGCAGGAACTCAAGGTGATCGCGGGCGAGATCGCCTCGGCATGCGAGCTTGGCGGGCAGATCGCCGTGGTCGTCGGCGGCGGCAACATCATCCGCGGCGCACGCATGGCCAAGGACGGCGTGGTCCACCAGTCGACCGCCGACTACATGGGCATGCTCGGAACCGTCATCAACGGCCTCGCCCTCAAGGAGGCGCTCGAGGGAATCGGGCGGCCCGCGCGCGTCATGAGCGCGATCAACGTGCCCGCCGTCGCCGAGCCGTTCATCCGTGGCCGCGCGCTGCGGCACCTCGAGAAGGGGCGCGTGATCATCCTGGTCGCGGGCACGGGCAACCCGTTCTTCACCACCGACACCTGCGCCAGCCTGCGCGCGATCGAGCTCAACGCGTCGCTGCTCCTCAAGGCCACCAAGGTCGACGGCATCTACACCGCCGACCCGAAGAAGGACCCGAAGGCGACCCGCTACGAGCGCCTGACGTTTGCCGAGGCGATCGAGAAGCAGCTGGGCGTGATGGACTTGACGGCGCTGACCATGTGCATGGAGCACGACCTGCCCGTGTGCGTGTTCGACTACAAGACGCCGGGCAACATCCGCCGCGTGGTGGCGGGCGAGCGCATCGGCACGGTCGTGACCCGCTGATGAGGCGGGCGGACCGATCGTCGGGATTTGCAGCCGAAGCCGCTGCGAACGCCGAAAAATGAACGCGATTCCCTACAATGCGCCCCTTCCGGCGGCGTATGTGGTTTCGTGGTGAATTCGCTCCAGCCAACATCCCCGCGTGACGCCTCGCGCGAGAGCGCGGGCGCTGCGCCCGACCCGCGCTCGCCCGAGCAGATCCTGCGCGACGAGCGCGGTCGCATGGTGCGCGAGCGCTGGATGCACATGCTGCTGCTGGGATTTGCGCTCTCGATCGTGTTTCACGTGATCTGGGTGCTGTACCTGTGGAACGTCAAGGTCGAGGTCCCCGAGGACGCTGCGCCCGCGTCGGTCGAGATCGCGCTGCAGGAGCTGCCGCCCACGGTCGAGGTGGTCAACGACCAGGTCGAGCTGCCCGATCCGTCGCCGACGCCGATCGGGCCGGTCACCACCGAGCTCGACCCCGAGCCGATGTCCGCGTTGTCGACCGAGACCGCGCCTGCGGATCCCGGCACGATCGAAGCGCCCGGCATCGGCGCCATCGCGGGCGGTGGCGGCGCGGGCACGGGCATCGGCATCGGCAGCGGCAAGGGTGGCGGCGGCACGAGCTTCTTCGGCGTGGGCGGGCGAGGCACGCGCTTCGCGTTCATCGTCGACATCTCGGGGTCGATGGAGCAGGAGAACCGCATCGGCACCGCGCTTGCCGAGCTCAAGCGGTCGCTCGGCGCGCTGCAGGACTTCACGCAGTTCTACGTGGTGCTCTACTCGAACGGCGCCGTGCGGCCCGATTTCGAGAACGACGGCTGGCTCAAGGCCACGCGCGCCAACAAGAACCGCATGAACCAGTGGATCGACCTCCAGGGGCCGCGCGGCGGCACCTATCCGCTCGAGGCGTTCGACATCGTGTTCAAGCTGCCGCAGCCGCCCGACGTGATCTTCTTCCTCACCGACGGCGAGATCCCCGGCGACACGCTCTATCACCTGCGCGGCTACGCCGACGAGATGAAGCGCGAGATCATCATCAACACCATCGGCTTCTCGAGCGAGGCCGGACGCGAGCCACTGGAGCAGATCGCCCGGGAGTTCCGCGGCGTCTTCCGCTTCGTGCCGACGCGTGGCGGCGGAGGTGCGCCGTGATCGTCGGCATCCTGCGCGTTCCGGCGGCCGTGCGCTGCGCCGCGGCGATCGCGTGCGCGGCTCTTGCCGGCGCTGCCGCGCGTGCCGACGTCGAGATCGTGCTTCGAAACGGCGTGGGCTCCGTCTCCGGCACGAGCGCGATCGGCGATGTCGGCGGGATCGCCGTGCGCGGAGCGCAGACGTGGGAGGGCGACGACGCGCTCTCCGAGCGGTTCCGCGCGGCGCCGATCCCGTGGGACATGGTGCGCGAGGTGCGCGGCGACGCGAGCGGGCTCGGCGAGTTCCTGTCGATCGGCGAGGACCTCTGGCGCGCGCGCATCCGCATCGAGCGCGGCGACGAGGCGCTGGCGGCGCCTGTGCTCGCCAGGCACTGGGCGCGGTTCCGCAACGCGGATGGACCAACCGCAGCGCTCGTGGCCGAGGGCCTCCTGCGCGTGGCGCTCGCAAACGGCGACATCCGTGCCGCGGCCGAGCCGTGGCTTGCGTGCCTGCGCCACCGCAGCGCCGGCATCTCCTCGCGGTTTCCCGCGCTTCCTGCTGCGTTCGACGCCGACAACGGCCTCCTGCCCGTGCTTTCGCCCTTCATGCCCGAGTCGCGGCGCGCCGACCTGATCGCGGCGTGCGAGGCAGCGCGCGCGGCGGGCGAGGCCGGCGACGTGGCGCAGCTCGTCGTGCGGATCGCGCGCGCGCAGCCGCAGGCTGCCGACGGCGCGGCCGAGAAGCCCGAACTCGCGAAGGACGCCCCCGCGTCGGTGCGCGCACTGACGCTGCTCTCCGACATCAGCGCCGCCGCCGATGCGCGCGCGCTCGAGCGTGCGGTCGGCGCCTTCGACCGCGCCTTCGAGGAGCCCGCGAGCTATCTCGCGGCGTGGCGCCTTGCCGCGATCGGCACCTGCCGAGCGCGCCTCGCCCGCGCGCTGGCCGCCGGTACCGAGCGCAACGCCGCGCTCGGTCGCGCCGCGCTCGAACTTCTTGCGGTTCCTGCCGCCGGATTGGACGCGAGCGGCCTCGTGGATGCGTATGCACTGGAGGAGGCCGCGCGCCTTCTCCGCGAATCGGGCGACGAGACCAGCGCATCGCAGCTCGACGCGCTCGCACGGGAAAAGCTCCAGGACAGCACACGGCCCGCCGCGCGATGAGCGCGCGGCAGCGCCCCGAACAACGACAGGACGAACGCCATGAACAGCCACTTCACCCACGTACTCCTCCAGGCCAGCGCCGAAGCCGAGAAGGGCGGCGACTCGCTGCTCAAGTTCATCACGGGCGGCGGCGTGATCGGCTACATCATCGTGATCCTGTCGATCGTGGCGGTGGCGTTCGTGGTCATCCACTTCGTCCAGATCCGCCGCGCGGCGCTGCTCCCGCCTGAGAAGGTGAAGGGCGTGCGCGAGATGGTCGAGCGCGGCGACCTCGAGGGCGCGCTCGAGTACGCCACGCTCCCTGCGAACGACTGCTACTACCTGCGCGTGATCGGCGCCGGCCTCAAGCGATTCCTGCGCTCTCCCTTCGGCGCGTTCGAGATCAAGAACGCGATGGAGGAGGCAGGCGCCGAGGAGACCGCGAAGCTCTACCGCACGATGGACGTGATCGCGACGATCGGCTCCGTGGCACCGCTGCTCGGCCTGCTCGGCACCGTGCAGGGCATGATCGGCGCGTTCGACACGGTCGCCACCGGCGCCGCGAACAACGCGAGCTACTACGAGGAACTCGCGTCGAACATCGCGATCGCGCTCATCACCACCTTCCAGGGCCTCGTGGTCGCGATCCCGTGCGTGTCGATCTACGGCTACCTGCGCAACCGCGTCGACGCCCTCGCGGGCGAGTGCGCGGCCAACGCCGAGGAGATCGTCACGCTCGTCGAGAAGAGCGGCCGCAAGGCGAGCAAGTAGCGCGACGAGTAGCGCGAGGAGTGACGCGAGGACGCGACGGACAGGCACGACCATCGTGCGCAAGATTGCAGCTCGAAGCGAGGAAACGCCGTGCAGTTCAGGAACAGCCGCAGCTCCAACCGAAGCGTCGTCATCGACATGACCCCGATGATCGACATCGTGTTCCAGCTGCTCATCTTCTTCCTGGTGACGGCGCAGATGGCGCAGCAGACGCGCGCCACGCTCGATCTTCCCAAGGAGAAGGGCGAGGAGTCGAAGGAGACCGAGCAGGCTGGCCTGACGATCAACGTGCTCGCCGACGGCAGCGTGGTGGTGAACGAGGACGTGCTCTCGTACGAGGCGCTCGACCGGCTGGTCGACGAGGCCATCGCCCGCGCGGGCGGCGTGAACGAGCTCAAGCCGCTGGTGCGCGCCGACCGTAACTGCGACGCGGCCAAGCTCAACGAGGTCTTCAACCGGCTGAGCGCCCGCGGGCTCACCGCGATTCGCCTTGCGACCGAAAGGAGCCGCTGAGATGCGCTTCAACCGCAAGGGCGGCGACCGCAAGCCGGAGCTCAACCTCGCGTCGATGATCGACGCGACCTTCCTGCTGCTCTCGTTCTTCATCTTCACCACCGGCGCGGGGTCGAACGAGTCGAAGCTCTCGCCGAACCTACGCGTGCAGCAGGGAACCGATGCGAAGGACGACCTCGAGCCGCAGGTGCTCGAGGTGGTTCGCGTGGACGGTGCCGTCGTCTATCGGCTTGGCTCGGCGGACTATCCCGACCGACGCGCGCTCGCCGACGCGCTGAAGGGCCTTTCGCTCGAGCGCGGCCTCTTCGTGCGCGTGTACGCGGGAGTCGACGTGGGTTCTGCGGCGGCGGCGATCCAGGTGGGTCGCGATCTTGGATTCGAGGCGGTGACCTATGTCCCTGCGAAGTGACGGCGCGAGCCACATCTCCTCCGGCGCAGGCCGCCTGACCGGCGCGATGCAGCGCGCTGCGGCGCATGTGGCCCTTTCGCTGGCGCTTGCCGCGGGAACCTCGCTGCATGCCGACGACGTGCTCGACTACCTCGATGCGCGCGGGCTCGACACGCTCGCGGCGCTTCGCATCGAGGAGCTCGCGCGCGACGCGGCGCCCGCCGAGAAGGCGCAGCTGCTCGACCGGCTTGCCGAGCTCTACTCGCGCATGCTCGACGAGACGACCGATCCCGCCGCTCAGGCGCGGCTGCTCGGGCGCGGCGACGAGCTCGCGGACCGCATCCAGACCGCCAAGGGAGACGCGCTGCGCGTCGCTGCCGCGCGCGCGCGCTACCGCACCGCTGCGCGCGTTGCCGAGAACGTGCGCGCAGGCCTTCCGGGAGACGTCGATGGCGCGGTGGCGCTGCTCTCGCAGCAGATCGACACGCTGCTCGAGGTGAGTGCGCGCGCCGAGAAGCGCGCCAACGACATCGAGCGCCGCATCGACGGCGACCGCGCCGTCGAGGCCGAGTCGCTGCAGACCGCCAAGGAGCGCGAGCAGGCCCTCTCAGGCGTCGCGCGCTACCTCGCCGCGTGGAGCCTCGTCTACCGCGGCTTCCTGCGCGACGACAGCCGCGACTCCGAGCGGGCGGCGTCGATCTTCATCCCGATCCTCGGCGGACGCGACGGCAAGCTCGTGCCCGACGACGTGTCGGAGCCGCTGCGTGCCGACGAGCTGTTCGCGAGCTCGATCCTCGGACTCGCGCTTGCGAAGGCGCCGACGGCCGGGTTCACCGAGGCGATGCGCTGGATCGCGCTGCTCGACTTCGAGGAGACCGCGGCCTCGGTGCGCGACGCGCGCGAGGGCTGGTCGATGGTCGCCGCGCTCGAGGCGCGCGCGTTCAAGAGTGCGCGCGAGATCCTCGCGCGGCTTGCCGTGCGCGAGGATGCGGGCAACTGGGCCCGCGTGGCGGCGTCGCGCGCCGTCGAGCGGGGCGTCGCGAGCGGCGGCGACGCCGAGGCGTCGCAGCTCCTCCGCGAGGCCGTGGCGCTCCTCGCAGCCAAGCGCGAGCTGAGCGCCGTGCGCGACCTCGTGCAGAAGTACGGCGAGCCGATCCTCGGCGAGGACTCCTCGGGATTCGTGCCGCGCTACGTGCGTGCCGTGCGCCTGTACGACGAGGCGCAGCAGGCGATCCTCTCGGCAGGCGCCGATCAGGAGCGGCTTGCCTCCGACGCCGTGCGCGGCCCTGCAGCCGAGGCAGCGGCGGCGCTCGGGTCGGCGCTCGAGGCGGCCGATGCGTCGAAGTTCACGGAGGCGCTCGCTGCGTGCAGGCTGATGCGCGCCTGGAGCCTGCGCGGCGCCGGCCGGTACATGGAGGCGGCGCAGGAGTTCGAGTCGGTCTCCTCCGATGCGGTCGGCGACCGCGCCGAGGAGGCGGCGCGGCTTGCGGTGCTCTCGCTCGACGACGCGCGCCGCGCCACCAAGGTGCTCGCCGAGCGCAAGGCGATCGACGAGGATCTCGTCAAGAAGGTCGACGCGTTCCTCTCGCGTTTCCCGGGCAGCGACCATGTGCCCGAGATGCTGGTGCGCAAGGTTGCGGCGCTCGCCGAGCCGAGCTCCGCCGACGTCGGGCAGTTGCTCCGCATCAAGCCCGACAGCAAGGATTGGCTCGTGTCGCGGCGTCAGGCGCTCGAGGGTCTCTACCGCACCTTCCGTGCGGGCAAGGAGCCACGCGACGAGACGGGCCGCCGCTACGTGTCGGTGCTGGCGGAGCTGCCGCCGGACCCGGCGACCGGGCTGCCTTCGGGAAGCTCGGCCATCGCGCGGCAGGCGCTCGAGGTGCTGCTCGCCAACGAGGTCCGTGCGACGCAGATGGCCGCGCAGCTGATCGAGTCGCTGGAGAAGGCCGCCGCGCAAGGCACCTTCGACATGCGCGAGGCCGACGAGGAGATCTCCTATCGCCGGCTGCAGCTCGCGATGCTGAGCGAGCGGTGGGCCGATGTCGAGGCGCAGCTCGCGCCCTTCGAGAAGCCCGAGGCCGCGAAGCTGTGGGCCGATGCCGCGCTGCGCCTGTCGATCCGCGGCGCTGAGTCGCGCCGGCGATCGTCGTTGGCCGACGCCCCCGAGCGCGGTGCGTTCGTTGCGACGATCCTGCGCGCGGGCGATGCGATCTTCGCGCGCGCGGACGGCTACGAGAAGGCGTTCGACTCGGCGAATCCCGACGCGCCGGCGCTCCTGCAGATCGCGGTTGTCTTGCTTGACGCGCGCGCCGAACTCGTGCGGTCGAATGGCGACCGCGACGAGGCCGCGCGCGGACTTGAGCTCGCCGACGTCCTTCTTGCGCGCCGGCCGAACGACGGTGCGCTGCTGCGCGCCGGCGCGCAGCTTGCCGAGGCCGCGGGCAACTACGAGCGTGCGTCCGATCTTCTCCGCGCGCTCGTGGGCGGCCTGCCTGCGCGGACCGAACCGTGGTTCGTCGCGAAGGTCGACCAGATGCGCGTGCTCGCCAAGCTGTCGCCCGAGCGTGCGCGCGCCGTGATCGCGCAGTACCGCGCGCTCTATCCCGATCTCGGCCCGGAGCCGCATCGCGCGCGCATCCTCGACATCGAGCGCTCGCTGCCGCCCGAGCGGCCGGCTCCTGCGGGTGACGTCGGCGGTTCGACCGGAGGTGCGCCGTGAGCGTGACTCCCGAAAAACGGTTCCTCGGCTTCGAGGCGGTGAAGTACACCGACCGCGCGCTCCTCGGCCTGGCGGAGGATGAGGCGCTCAAGAGCGGTCAGGTCGAGGCGGCGCTCGAGCAGCGGCTCGACGTGATCGCGCGGCACCCGCTCGGAAAGAGCGCGGAAGCCACGCGGCTCGTCGCCAAGCTCGAGCTTGCGGCCGATCGCCTCCAGGCGGAGATCGCGCTGACAGGGCGCGGGCCGCTGCATCCGAAGGCTGCTAGGCGCGCTGCAGCGCGCATCGCGGCGGGCGGCGCGGTCTCGGTCGGCGGCGCACAGGGGAGTGCGGATGCGCCCGTCGCGCGACGGCCGGTCGTCGCTCCCACCGCCATCAGCAAGCCTGGGCTCGGGCTCACGGCCGACGACCTCACCGACTTCGACCGCGTGGCGCTTGCCGTGCTCGTCGTGAGCGGCGGCTGGAACGCGTCAAGCGCCAAGCGCCTCGCGACGATTGCGGGCGAGTACGGCGTGTCGGTCGACGACCTCGAGAAGGTCGTGCTTGGCCTCACGCAGTTCCTGAGCGAGGGTGCCGGCCTGCAAGGCGCGATGGGCGATGTCGGCGAATCGGCGACCGCGACGTGGATGAGCGGACCGCGCCTGACGCGCGCCGATGCAGCCGAAGGCGCCGTCGAGCGCGTGTTCACCCGCATCAACGACGTGCTGCGCGACGAGGTCGGCGGTGGCACCGCCGCGTCGCGCATGCGGCTGACCGTCATCTTTGCGCTGTTTGCGCTGTCGTGGATCGGCGCGCTCGGCTACCTCTTCTTCGGCGGCGGCAAGGCCGACGATGTACCGACGCAGTTGCCCGCCGCACCGACGGTGGCCGATGCGACGCCCGCACCCGCCGCACGCGGCGACGTCGACGCCAACGGCAAGCCCGTCGGACCGATCGATGCACTCGCTGCGCCCGCCAAGTTTCCTCGTCCGCCTGGCTTCGTGCCGACGCCCACCCCGGCGGTCGTTGCTGAATCGGCGAGTGCGGCGCCGAGCTGGGTGGCGGATCTCGAGGAGGCGGCGCGCGCGCTCGCGGCCGCCAAAGGTCGGATGGACGGCGCGAGCGATGCGGATCGTGCGCGGTCGCTTTTCGTCGGTGCGCTGTCGCGCGCTGCCGACGCCTGGCCCGCGGCGGGCGGATACCGCGGCGACCTGCTGCGCGCACTCGGCGGAGTGGTGCGGGCCGCGCAGGGCGCAGACAGCCTTCGCAAGCTCATGACCGCCGTGCCTGGCGGCGAATCGGATGTGCCGCCTCCGGGCATGCCGCAGTGGCAGCGCGATTGGCGCCACGCGTTTGGCGCGGGTTGCCTCGCGGTGGTGGCCGTCGATCCGGCGTTCGCCCCCGAGGTCGCGGCGGCAGCGCGCGAGGAGATGCGTCAGCGCAACCTGCCGATCCCGCGCGGTTCAGCCGCCGATCCCTTCGGCGCAGCCGCGACCGCGGCGCTCGCCGCGGGCATGCCGCATCGCCTTCGGCACGAGCGGCGTCGAGGACGTGGCGCGCTGGAACGAGGCGGTGCTCGCGGCGGCGTCGGCACCGAGGCTGCGGATCGACGCGCTGGTCGCCGCGATCGACGCGGTGCTGCGCGCGCCCGGTGCGCTCGACAAGCCCGGTCCGGTCGTCGACGCGCTCGCATTCTTCATCCGTTCGCTCGACTTCACCGGCCGCGGCGCGGAGGCCGCCGCCGTGCGCAACGCGCTTTCGGCGTGGATCCTCGACAAGAACATCCCGCCCTCGCGCATCTGGGTCTTCACCAGCCTGCTCGATGCCGACCTCGGCATCGCGTGGTACGGCCCCGACCTCGTGCTCGCCACGAACGCGAGCGACACCGCGCGCACGGCGCTCGCGGAGCGCGTCGATCTCGCGTTCCCGCGTGTGTCGACGACGGTCGCCGGCGAGGCGGTGCTCGTCGATGAGTCGCAGATGTCGCAGTGGAAGGCCGGACTCGAGCAGGTGTGGGCCCTCGAGCAGACGAACGAGGTCGAGCGGCTGCGCAACGCCGCGATCGCGCTGTCGGTCCTGCGCGCCTACCGTGGCTTCGAGCGCTCCGACGAGCGCATGGTGAAGTCTGCGTTCGCGGCGATGGATGAACTCGTGTCTCGCGAGCCCACCGAGTGGATCGCGCCGCCGGCCGGCATGCGCGGCGGCATCCCCGCGAGCGGCGTGAGCGACGGGACCTTCGTCGACGAGTGGGCGCGCGACCGCACGCCGCGGGCTCGGCTCGACGCGATCCGCGCGCTCCGCTCGCGGCCCGCCGCGGGCGACCTCGGCCCGCTCGATGCGCGTCTTGCGGCGTCGGAGGCCCTGCGCGGCGGCCAGGCGGAGACACGCCAGGAACTGTGCGCCGTGCTCATGGAGCGCTACTCGAACGGCCGCGAGGTGCTGCGCGCGCTCCTCGACGCACTCGCCGACATGTCGGGAGGGTCCGACGAGGCGCGGCTCTTCGTCGGCGCGATGTCGGGCGCGACCGTGGCGGGGCGCGACTGGATCGCAGAGGGCCGTCGCGCGCTGCTCGAGAAGATCATGCAGCTCGAGGACTCGTCGTCGCACGCGGTCGATCTCGCGGTCTCGGAGATCGTCGCGCAGGCAACGGCTGCGGCCGTCGCGTTCGGAAAGGCCGACGCCGCGGCCGCCGGCAGCGCATCCCGCCCCGAGCGCGCGCTCGCCGCTGCGTGCGACGCACTGCGGAGCGAGGCGGCGTCGCGCTTCCTCGCGGAGCCGTTCCCCGCGTCGGTCGAGGAGATCGAGCGCTTGCGCGCCGCACGGCGCTCGCTTGCGCGGAGCGTGAGCCAGCGGATGGCGGCGGAGACTCCGGCGATGGTCGACTACGCGGCGATGCTCGTGGTCGCGCGCCAGCCCGCGCTGCGTTCGACCGTGACCGAGATGGTCGCGGCGGCTCGCTCGATGCGCGCGGCCGCAGGCACCGCCACCGAGCAGGTCATGGGCGACCTCTACTCGGTGCTCTCGATCCTCGATGCCGATGTCGCGCCCAAGCCGACGGAAAGGGCGAGTGGATGATGATCGCACGCACGTCGTCGCATGCCGTTCAGACCGCCTTCCGCTGTGGGTTGCTCGCGCTCGCGGCGCTTGCGTCGCTCGCGCTCGCAACCGCACCCGCGTCGCGCTGGGACGAGCGGCTCGCGCGCCTCGATCCCGTCCGGCCGATGGACTACCTCGAGCTCGGCGAGGAAGTGGCCGAGCGCGCCGAGTCCGACGATGAGCGCCGCCTCGCGCGCCAGCTGTTCGGCCTCGCAGGCGCGCTCGACACGCAGCGCCTCGGCCGGAGCGCCATGCTTGCCCTCGCACAGTTCGCGTCGACTCCCGAGGAGCGCGCGCGCGCGCTGGCGGCGGCGGAGCTCGCCGGCGGCCGGGGCTCTGCGATCCGGCGGACCATGGCCGATCCGGCGGCGCTCGAGGCGCTCGCCCGCGCCATCAGCTTCCATCGCCGCGGAGAAGGCAGGAAGGCGCTCAACGCGCTCAAGCAGGATGGCGCCGACGCGCTGCTCGACCAGGTCGGCGACGCGCTCGCGGGCGGCGCCGATGTCTTCCGCGCCGAGTGCAAGTCGATGAAGCCGGGATCGCCGTCGATGCTCGACGAGGACGCCATCTCGCGCGGCCTCTACCTCGAGCTCGCGCTGCGCGCCGGCGAACTGCGCGGCGCGGGGCTCGACCTCTTCCTCGAGGGCGACGCGCCGCTGATCGAGATCGACCTCGCGGACCCGATGGGCACCTGGGGCGTGGATCCCTCCCGTCCCTGGTGGCGCAACGGCGCATGGAGCGGCGGGAACTGACGCGCCGCGCGCGCGGTTCGCCTCTGTACACTCCGCGCATGACCGCTGCGCGTGCCATCGCTCCCGTCTACCGCAACATCCTCGAGATGATCGGGAACACCCCGATGCTCGAGATCACCCGCATCGATACGGGACCATGCCGTCTGTTCGTCAAGATGGAGTCGATGAACCCGGGAAACTCGATCAAGGACCGCATCGCGGTCACGATGATCGACGCGGCCGAGCGGGCGGGCAAGCTCAAGAAGGGCGGACGCATCGTCGAGGCGACGGCTGGGAACACCGGTCTTGCGCTCGCGCTCGTTGCAGGCCAGAAGGGCTACCGCCTGACGGTGGTCGTGCCCGACAAGATGAGCGACGAGAAGATCTCGCACCTCCGCGCGATGGGCGCCGAGGTCGTCCTGACGCGGTCCGACGTGGCCAAGGGGCATCCCGAGTACTACCAGGACGTCGCCGAGAAGATCGCCCGCGATGATCCCGATGCGTTCTACGCCAGCCAGTTCACGAACGAGGCGAACCCCCAGGCGCACTACGAGACGACGGCCCCCGAGATCTGGCAGCAGATGGACGGCAAGATCGACGCCTTCGTCGCGGGCATCGGCTCGGGCGGAACCGTGTCGGGCGTGGGCAAGTACCTCAAGGAGCGCAACCCCGCCTGCGAGATCATCCTCGCGGATCCGGTCGGCTCGATCCTCACGCCCCTCGTCAACGAGGGCAGGCAGGTGCAGCCGGGCTCGTGGCTCGTGGAGGGGATCGGCGAGGACTTCGTGCCCTCGATCTGCCATCTCGAGCTCGTCAAGAAGGCGTATGCCATCCCCGACGGCGAGGCGTTTCACACGGCGCGCGAGCTGCTCCGCAAGGAGGGCGTCCTGGCCGGGTCCTCGGTGGGCACGCTGTTCGCGGCGACGCTGCGCTACTGCCGCGAGCAGACCGAGCCCAAGCGCGTGGTGACGCTCATCTGCGACAACGGCGCGAAGTACCTCTCCAAGATGTTCAACGACTTCTGGATGGTCGACAACGGCTTCATCCAGCGGCCGACCTACGGCGACATCCGCGACCTGATCGCCCGCCGCCACCTCGAGCGCGAGGACTTCTGCCTGACGCCCGACATCCCCGTCGTCCAGGCCATCAAGCGCATGCGCATGTTCTCGATCTCGCAGATGGCGGTGGTCGACGAGAAGGACCACGTGGCCGGCATCCTCGACGAGAGCGACGTGCTCATGGCGCTCGTGCGCGACCGCGACTGCGCGGCGCGCCCGGTGCGCGACTACATGACGAGCCGCGTCGAGACCGTGCGGCCGACGGCGAGCGTGAACGACCTCATGCCGATCTTCCGCGCCGACCGGGTGGCGGTCGTCGCCGACGAGAAGCACTTCTACGGCCTCATCACCAAGATCGACCTCATCAACTACCTGCGCAAGCAGCTCTGAAACGGAACGGACATGGCGAACCTCCCAGCGCATCTCGCGACCGACTGCATTCATGGCGGACAGCACGTGGACCCGACGACGGGCGCCGTGATGCCGCCGATCTACACGAGCTCGACGTTCGTGCAGGAGTCGCCGGGCGTTCACAAGGGCTTCGAGTACTCGCGGAGCCACAACGCGACGCGGTTTGCGTTCGAACGCTGCATCGCCACGCTCGAGCGGTCGGGCCTGTCGGAGGCGGACGAGCGGACATGCGGCGGGTTCGCCTTCGCATCGGGCCTCGCTGCGATCGCGACGGCGCTCGAGCTGATGGATGCGGGCGACACGATCGTGTGCATGGACGACGTGTACGGCGGCACGAACCGCCTGCTGAACCGCGTCCGCAAGCGCAGCGCCGGGTACAAGGTCGTGCACGTCGATCTGTCGGACCTCGCGAAGGCGGAGGCCGCGATCCGCGAGCACAAGCCGCGGATGGTGTGGCTCGAGACGCCGACGAATCCGACGCTGAAGCTCGTCGACATCGCGGCGGTGTGCGCGCTCGCGCGCAAGGCGGGGGCGGTGTCGGTGGTCGACAACACGTTCGCGACGCCGATGCTCACGCGGCCGATCGAGCTTGGCGCCGACATCGTGATGCACTCGACCACGAAGTACGTCGGTGGACACTCGGACACGGTCGGTGGCGCACTCGTCACGGGCTCGCGCGAGATCGCGGAGAAGCTGCGCTTCATGCAGAACGCGATCGGCAGCGTCATGGGTCCGTTCGACGCGTACCTCGGCCTCCGTGGCCTCAAGACGATGCACGTGCGGATGGAGCGGCACTGCGCGAGCGCCATGGAGATCGCGCGCCGGCTCGAGGCCCACGGCAAGGTGGCGAAGGTCGTGTACCCCGGCCTCGCGAGCCATCCGCAGCACGCGCTCGCCGCAACGCAGATGCGCTTCGACGGCAAGCCTGCCTTCGGCGGGATGATCACGATCTTCCTCAAGGGAGGAATCGGCGAGAGCCGGCGGTTCCTCGAGAACGTGCACCTGTTCGCGCTTGCGGAGAGCCTCGGCGGCGTCGAGAGCCTCATCGAGCACCCTGCGATCATGACGCACGCGAGCGTGCCCGAGGCGATGCGCGCGGAGCTCGGGATCAGCGATTCGCTGGTGCGGCTCTCGGTCGGCGTGGAGCACGTCGAGGACCTGTGGCGCGACCTCGAGCACGGATTGTCGAAGGCGTGATACCGATGGCGCCTCCGCCGGAGGTCCCGCCCGGATTCGTGCTGGCGCACGTCGGCGCGGCCGGCGATGCGTGTGCAGTTCTCGAGCTTCGGCGGGTCGACGACCGGCCTGGCACGGGAGTCCGATGCGATCTGGCGGCGATCTCTCTGCGCGGGGGGCTCGCGGAGGCGCGCGCGATGCCCGTGGTGCGCGCGGTCGGCGAGGCGCGGACGGTGGTGGACGCCACCGCGGGATTGCTCGGCGACACGTTCTTGCTCGCGGCGGCCGGGATGAAGGTGACAGCCATCGAGCGCTCGGCGGTCGTGCACGCGCTGGCGGTGGACGGACTGCGTCGCGCCGCGTTGGATCCGCGCTTGTCGGAGCTGATCGGCG
>JBIIRG010000024.1:0-21620 GCA_044341665.1 Phycisphaerales bacterium
GCCGATGAGCTGTCCGCGGTACTTGCGGAGCGCAAACGCCACGGGGTAGCCCGAATCGGAGGGTGCGGCAACGATCGGCTGACCCTCGCGGAGCCGCGCGAGGTCGTCGGCAAGCGCCCCGGCGTTGGCGTAGCGACCGTCGGATGCATGCGCACAGCACTTGGAGACGATCCACTCGACCTCGCCGCGGAGCGTCCGGTCGTTTGCGAGTTCGGAGAGCGGCGGAACCTCCCGTTGCGCAGCCACGCGCAGGCGCTCTCCCATGGGGCGCGGCGCGCGTTCGTCGCCCGAACTCCCTGGAAGCCGCGCGGCGAGCAGACGGCACGCCACAAGCCCGAGTGCGTAGACATCGCTTGGCGGGCCGATGCGCGCGTGGTCGAGGTTCGCCTGCTCGGGACTCATGTACTCAGGCGTACCTACGATGCCGCCCACGCGCGTGGCGAGCGCGTCGGAGGCATCCATGTCGGGATCGAGCAGCTTCGCGACGCCGAAGTCGATCACGTGGACCTGGGGATCATCCGCATCCCCGGCGACGAGGATGTTGCCGGGCTTGAGGTCGCGATGGACGATCCCGAGCGCATGCGCCGCAGACACCGCGCGGGCAGCGAGCTCGAGGATGCGCAGTCGCACAGCGCGGGAGGCCCCCTGCCGCTCGCACCAGCGGTCGGCCGATTCACCGTCGACCAGCGGCATGGCAAACCACGGCACGGCGGCGCCCGGCGGTCCCACCTCGCCCGCATCGATGAGCGGAACAATGCCCGGATGGCGCAGGCGCGCCACCAACGACCGCTCGCGCGCGAAGCGGGCCGCGACATTCGCCGATGGCGCGGGATCCGCGAGCAGCTTGACCGCGAGCTCGCGCCGCACGGGTTGGTGCTGTCGAGCGCGGAAGACAGCGGAGTGGCCGCCTCGGCCGATCTCCTCGAGAAGTTCGTACGGCCCGATCCACTCGCCCACCCCGGGCGGGGCGAGGCGAGCCGCGTCGAGAAGACGCCGCGTGCCGGCTTCATCGGGTCGATCGTCGGCAACGGTCATGTGCCCATCACCTCGAGCAACCGCGCGATCTCGTCGTCGAGCCGCTGAGGATCCGCTCCCTCGGCGATGAGGATGCCCGCGAGCTCGCGGCGGAACTTGACCGCCACCGTGCGCGACAGCCCCGCACACTGGGTGGTCGAGAGCCCATGCTCGCGTGCCAGCAGTTCGTAGGGGACTTGTCGGACGAAGTGCCGCATGAAGATCTCAAGGTGCTGCGCCTGCCCAGCCGCATCGCATGCGGCGCGCGTCCGTTCGAGTGCCTGCGCGACGATGGCACGGGCCGAATCGCGCTCGAACGCACGGTCTGCCGACGGAGCCACCCCCGCGGCCTCTTCGCCGGCGGACGTCAGCTCCGCCGCCTGCCGATCGCGGGCGCGACGGCGCGCCTCTTCGTGCAGATAGAAGTTGAGGCTCGTCAAAAGCCAGCGGCGCAGGGGAATCTGGTCGATTTCCTGGCGGGCGCGCCATTCGGCGAGCCACGTGGGCTGTGAGAAACGGCTGGAGAAGAAACCCGCGATGACATCTGCGGGCGGTCCGAGGCCGCGGAACGAGGTGGCCGAGAAGTAGATCTGCAGCGGAAGCGCGTAGAGGGACATGAGCTGACCGGCAAGTTCCTGCTGCCGACCCTCGTCGAGCGACTCGAAGACGATCGTGCGTGGTGTGCGCGGAAAGTGATCGCGCGCCGAGGTCACTGCTCGGGCTGCTCCAGCCACACGGGAGCGGCCTTGTCGACCACCTTGCCCGTGCGGTCGAAGTCGACGCAGTACGCGCGGTCGGGCTTGCCGTGATAGACCGCGCCCGACGCGAGGCTCGACAGGCCATCGCCCCACTGCAGGCGTTCGCCGTCGACCGCATCGACCTTGACGCTGAGCGTCCAACGCGAGCTCGGCTCGCCCAGGATCGCGATCACCTCCTCGCGGGTCATGCCCGTCTGGATCTCGCCAAACCGATCCACCACGCGCTGCGAGGCGCAGGCCGCGAGCAGCGCACAGCACACGGCGAGCGCAGCGCGCCCGAAGCGGAGCGCGGCCAGGTGACAACGCGTCCGTGATCGATCGACGGTTCGGTCCTTGGACAGGGTCGGGACGGGACGAACGGGCATCGGCGCATGGTCGCGTCGGACGACCGATTGCTCAAGTGCAGGACCTATCACCGCGGTGCCACGAAGGGCTAGACTCCGCCCCATGACGCCTGCCACCGCCGAAGCCGTTGCCCCCCTCTCGCTCACCGACGCCTCCGCCAGGGCGATCACGGCGCTCGCCGCGAAGCATGGCGAGGGGCAGCGTGCCGCGATCGAGGCGGGCGTTGCGCGGGTGGCCTCCCGCTGGAACGACAAGGACGGCGACGCCGCGGCGTTCGCCGACTTCTGCACGAAGCACTTCGTCGCCGACGGAGCCGAGCGCACGCGCCTGCTCGCGCGGCTTGAGAAGGCGCTCGAGCAGATCGACGGCCACCTCTACGAGATGCGGCGCACGCTGCGGCGGAACCACGACCTGCGCGGCGACGAGTTTCCCGGGGTCGACGACATCCTCGCGCAGTTCGATCCGTCGCCCGACCTGTCGGAGCAGATGTACAAGCAGAAGATCGCGCATCTCTGCCTGCTGAACTTCGCGCGGCCGACGCTCGGGACGATGCTCAAGGACGGAACTGCGTGGAACGACGCAGGCTGGGCCGCGGCGCGCGTGGCGCAGAACTTCGGGCCGCGCATTCCTGCCGAGCTCGCCGACCGCGCGCGCCGGACCTCGTTCGAGTCGGGCAAGTTCGTGAGCCACTTCCATGTGCCCGTGGGCGGCATGGTCGACGCGAACGGCAAGCGCTGGTTCGAGGCCGACCGCAAGCTCATCGCGCACTGGCTGGTGCGCGAGGAGATCAAGGCGGGCTACGGCGACCCCGACGGACTTGCCAAGCAGCGCGCGCTGTCGTGGGTGATGGCGCGGCACATCGACGGCACGATTCCCAAGCGCGTCATGTCGGGCGAGGAGAAGCGCGACTGGAATCCCGAGAAGAACACGGTCGCGGGCGGAGATTGCGGCGAGCTGCTCGGCCTCGAGCGCTACGAGCACTGGATCGCGAACTTCCGCATGGCGCGCGAGTTCGACCCGCTCTATCCCGACGAGCCGACGGCGATCGCACGGAAGTTCGCGCTCGAGCGCGAGATGCCCGAGTCCGAGGTCGAGAAGCTCATGACCGACCTCCTCGACGCGCCCGTCCGCAAGGATCTCGCCGCGTTCGTGTCGCGCAAGCTCGGGCGCGCGCTCGAGCCGTTCGACATCTACTTCGACGACGTGGTCGAGGCGAAGCCCGCGACCGAGATGAACGCTGCGGTGCGCAAGCGCTTCGCGAACGTGAAGGAACTCGAGGCCAAGCTGCCCGAGGTCCTGCGTGAGCTCGGCTTCCGCGGCCCCGACGCCGACTTCCTCGGCTCGCGCATCAAGGTCGAGGTCTGCAAGGGCGCGGGCCACGCGATGCGCCCGTACCTCGAGGGCTACGGCGCGTGGCTGCGCACCTCGAGCCTCGACGCCGAGCTCGGATGGGACGGCTTCGATACGGCCATGCACGAGCTCGGCCACAACCTCGAGCAGCTCTGCTCGACCTACTTCGTGTCGCGTCCCGCGCTGCGTGGCGTGCCCAACACGGCCTGCACCGAGGCGTTCGCGTTCCTCTACCAGTCGCTTGCCAAGCGCGTGCTCGGGCTCGAGGACGCGGCCGAGGCCGACCGGCAGTTCGCGGTCGACTCGGTCGCCACCATGCTCTCGGCGTGCCAGATCGCGGGACCGTCGCTGCTCGAGCTGCGTGCCTGGCGGTGGCTCTACGCGAATCCGACCGCGACGCCTGCCGCCCTCCGCGAGGAAGTGCTCCGCATCGCGGCCGACCTCTGGACCCGCTTCTACGAGCGCGACTTCGGGAAGGACAGTTATCGGATCCTCGCCGCGTACCAGCACATGATCGCCCACCCGCTGTACCTGCCCGACTACACGCTCGGTCACATGATGAGCCACCAGATCCGCTCGTACATGCGCGGAAAGGACCTTGCGGGCGAGACCAAGCGCATCACGAGCCTGGGCTGCCTGACCCCCGATCTCTGGATGCGAAGGGCCGTTGGGGCGCCCGTGTCGCCCGAACCGCTCGCCCGCGATGCAGCCGCCGGGCTGGCGTACCTCGCCTAAGTCACGGTCGAATCTCGGGTTCTTGCGCGGTTCCTTGCGCAAAGAATCGTCCCGTTTGCTCTCTTCTCCCCAGAGGAGGCGACCGAAGGGCGGTTGCCTGCCGATATCGCACCCGCGATGCGCGACCGAGCCGTGAACGAACAAGCGACCCAAAAGCCACCCGCGAAACGCGATTCGTTTCCCGCGACGCAGCGTGGCTGGCTTGTGGCGCAGCTTGCCCAGGGCAACCAGGGCCTTCCACGGATCAACGCGTACATCATGGAGACCTACACCGAGCCCCTCGGCAACTATGTCGCGGGGTCGAGCTTCCGGACGCTGGGCACACCGAAGGATCTCGTGTCGGGATTCTTCGCCTCGCGTCTGGCGCAGACGGGGTATTTCGAGAAATGGATCGAGAGCGGCCTGCCCTTGCGCCGCTGGCTGATCAACGGGTTCCTCTTCTTCCTGCAGGAAGAGGCCCGGCGCAGGAAGGCCGAGCGGGTCGGAACCCTCTCGGACGAGGCTGCGTTCGAACCGGTGGCCGACGCGAGTTGCGCGGCCGAGGAGTTCGACCGCGTCTGGGCAGCATCGATGGTGCGCAGCGCCGCAAGCGCCGCCCGCGACCGATGCGTCCAGGAAGGCTTCGAGACGCATTGGGACATGTTCGAGAAGCACTTCGTCGGCGGTACGTCGTACGCCGACATCGCGGAGAGCTTCTCGGTGACAGGCGGACAGGCGGCGAGCATGGTGCGAACCGCAAGCATCCGCTTCAGACAGGCCGTGGTCGACCTCCTGCTGAAGGACGGCGCGACCGAAGACGAACTGGACGACGAGATCGCGCGACTGATGCGCGCGCTGCGTCCGGGCGGCTGAGGCGAGAGACGGACGAGAATCATCGCAAGAGACTGATGCAACGAGACTGCTCCCACGAGCACCACCATGACCACCGTGTCCCCCACTGATCCCACCCTGCGGCTTCTGGCCGCGCTGCGCGACGAGACGGATCCCGTCCTCGTGCAGGTGGTCGATCGGGTGCGCCGCGGTGACGGACTGGTTCCCTCACGGGACGACCTCGAGCGGGGTCCCCTTGCCGAGGCGGGAGACCCCGTGAGGCTGTTCTGCGAGGGTCTCGCGGAGCGTGACGAGTACCTGCACGCGCTGGCCGCGTGCGAGGCGCTGGCGGCGACAGGCACTGCCGCGCAGCGCGAGTTGGCCGCAACGTCGATCGCCGTCCTCGAGGCGAGTTCGATCGTCTATCGCGGACGGCGCCTGGTGTCTCGCACCGACCGCGAGGCCGATGCACGGCTCGCGCATGCGCTCGCAGCGCTGCGCGGAAGCTGGGCGAGGCTCGCGGCGAGCGCCATGCGCGCCACGAACGCGCGGCGGTCGGCGTAGCGATCCCGCAACAAGAATGTCAGCCTGTCCGAATGCAGCGCGCCTGTCCCCCGGCGCGCTGGTTCGTTTTGGGGTCTCTGGAACTCCAAAAACACCACCGCCCCGCGGATGCGGGGCGGCGGGTTGCCTTTCGGAGATGGGCCGTTCAACTCACGCGCTGAAGCTCGAGCCGCAGCCGCAGGTCGAGGTCGAGTTCGGGTTGTTGAAGACGAAGCCCGAGCCCATGATCTCGTCCTTGTAGTCGATCACGGTGCCGTTGAGGTAGAGGTACGACTTCGGGTCGCACACCACGGTGACCGTGAAGGTCTCGCCCGTGGTCGCGGTCGCCGTGCCTCCGCCCGACGAATCGGCCGCGCCGGCCGACGCGCCGCGCGCGTACGTGAAGCTCCACGCCTCGTCCGAGTCCTTCTGGACCTCGGTGAGGTCGAGCGTGTAGTTGAAGCCCGAGCAGCCGCCGCCCTTGACGCCCACGCGGAGCTTCATGGTGGAGGCTTCGAAGCCGTGTTCCTGGATGATCTGGTCGATGCGGCGAGCCGCGAGTTCAGTGACGGTGACTGGCATGGTTCCTCGTCCTTTCCCGTGAATCAGTGGGTTGCGGCGACGGCGCCCGACTCGGCGGCGATGCCGTTCTTCTTCTTGAAATCCGCGATGGCCGAGCGGATCGAGTCCTCGGCGAGCACCGAGCAGTGGATCTTGACCGGCGGGAGGCTGAGCTCCTCGACGATCTGCGTGTTCTTGATCGCGAGCGCGTCGTCGATCGACTTGCCCTTGATCCACTCGGTGGCGAGCGAACTCGACGCGATGGCCGAGCCGCAGCCGAAGCACTTGAACTTGGCGTCCTCGATGACGCCCTGCTCGTTCACCTTGATCTGGAGCTGCATGACGTCGCCGCACTCGGGCGCGCCGACGATGCCGACGCCGACGTCCTTGCGCGTCGCCACTTCCTTGGAAGTGCCGAAGCTGCCGACGTTGCGGGGGTGCTGGTAGTGGTCGATGACCTTGTCGCTGTAGGCCATGGTCGTGTCCCTTTCAAAGCGCGTTGCACGCGCGGGGGTTGCTGAGTCTGCTCACCATTCAGGATCCGAAGAGCCCTTCTTCGGATCCGTAAAGTTCTCACCATTCAGGATCCGGCGAGTCCTTCGCCGGATCCGTGAAACTCCGCCTCAGGATCCGGCGAGTCCTTCGCCGGATCCGTGAAACTCCGCCTCAGGATCCGGCGAGTCCTTCGCCGGATCCCTAAAGCTAATGCGTCTGCCACTCGATCTTCGAGACGTCGATGCCTTCCTTGTAGAGATCCCACAGCGGGCTCATCGTGCGGAGGTGATTGACGGCCTTCGTGATGCCTTCGATCGCGTAGTCGACCTCTTCCTCGGTCGACCAGCGGCCGAGCGAGAGGCGGAGGCTCGAGTGCGCGAGCTCGTCGCCGACGCCGAGGCTCTTGAGGACGTAGCTCGGCTCGAGGCTGGCGCTGGTGCACGCCGAGCCCGACGAGCAGGCGATGTCCTTGATACCCATGAGCAGCGACTCGCCTTCGACGTAGCCGAAGCTGATGTTGAGGATGTGCGGCAGGCGGCGATCGGCGTGGCCGTTGACCTGCACGACCTCGAGGCGCGACGAGAGCTCGCGCTCGAGCTTGCGGCGCAGGTTGAGCAGGCGCTCGCGCTCGGTGTCCATCTCGTGCATCGCGAGCTCGCACGCCTTGCCGAAGCCGACGATGCCCGTGACGTTGAGCGTTCCCGAGCGCATGCCGCGCTCGTGGCCGCCGCCGTCCTGGATCGCCTCGAGGCGCACGCGCGGGTTGCGGCGGCGCACGTAGAGGGCGCCGACGCCCTTCGGGCCGTACATCTTGTGGCCCGACCACGACATCAGGTCGATGTGGTCGGTCTCGACGTTGGTCGGCATCTTGCCCACCCACTGCGTGGCGTCGGTGTGGAGGATCACGCCGCGCTCATGGCAGAGGGCGCCGATCTCGGGCACCTCGTTGATGGTGCCGATCTCGTTGTTCGCCCACATGATCGACACGAGGATCGTGTCGTCGCGCATGGCCTCGGCGACCATGGCGCGGGTGATCACACCATCGGCCGGGGGCTGCAGGAAGGTGACGTCGAAGCCCTCGTTCTGGAGGCGCTTGCAGGGATCGAGCACGGCCTTGTGCTCGTGCGCGGCGGCGATGATGTGGCCGCGGTTCTTCGAGCCCTCGGGGCTCTTCGCGTACATGCGCGCGGCGCCCTTGATGGCGAGGTTGTTCGACTCGGTGGAGCCGCTCGTCCAGACGATTTCCTTGGGGCTCGCGCCGATCAGTGCGGCCGCCTGCTCGCGGGCCTTGTCGACGCCGTCCTCGCCCTCCCAGCCGAACTTGTGGTTGCGGCTGGCGGAGTTGCCGAACTTCTCGGTGAAGTACGGCAGCATCGCCTCGACCACGCGAGGGTCGGTGCGGGTGGTGGCGGCGTTGTCCATGTAGATGGGCAGCTTGACTGCCATCGGAATCTCTCCTGAATCGGGTGTGATTGGTCGCAGGCGCCGCCATCGGGGGAGCGCTTGTTGCGACCGAGTCTCAGCAACGGAACGACATCATAGGGCTTCGCCGCGCGCGCGAGCATGGAGGCATGCAAGGTTAGAATCAGGATTCCTGTTCTCGAGCCCGGCTCCGCACCGAAGCGAGTAATGCATGCGCATGATCGAAGACCCCGCCGACCTGCTGCTGCCCGAGTTTCGGCACTGCGGATTCGTACCGACGATGGGCGCACTGCACGAGGGACACGGCTCGCTGGTCTCCCGCGCGCGGGCCGACGGGCGGCCGGTGGTGGTCAGCATCTTCGTGAACCCGACCCAGTTCGGGCCTCGCGAGGACTACGCCCGATATCCCCGGACGCTCGATTCCGACTGCGCGCTGCTCGAGCCGTTGGGCGCAGCAGCGTTGTTCGTGCCCTCGGTGGAGGCGATCTACCCGCGGGGGCTCGAGGCGGCACGCGACGAGGCGGCTGCGATCGCACTGCCCGAGGTCGCGACCGCACCGAGGCTTGAGGATGCGTGCCGGCCGACCCACTTTGGCGGCGTCGCGCTCGTGGTGGGACGGCTGTTCGACCTCGTGCGGCCCGCCGCGGCGTACTTTGGCGAGAAGGACTTCCAGCAGCTCAGGCTGGTGCAGGACATGGTGGAGGCCGATCGCGGGCGCTTCGGCGAACTGCGGATCGTGCCCTGCCCCACCATCCGTGAGCGCGACGGCGTGGCGATGTCGAGCCGCAACCGCTACCTCTCGGCAGAAGAGCGCACGGCGGCCATCGCGCTTTCGCGCGCCATGCAGGTGGCGCACTCCGCGCAGCGGGTCGAGACTGCGGAGCGGCTCATGCGCGACACGCTCGAGTCGTTCGGGCTCGAGGTCGAGTACGCCGTCGTGCGCGATGCGCGGACCTTGCTGCCGGTGACGGGTTTCGAGCGGCCGACGCGGGCACTGATCGCCGCGCGTCTCGGGAGCACGCGGCTGATCGACAACTCGCCGATGACCGTCTGGCGCTGACGGCGCGGCTCGCAGGGAAAGTGCGGGAAACACGGGAAAGAAAAGCAGCGATCGCGGAAGGGTCGCGGCGAGAGGTACACTTCGTGGCGGAGAATCACCATGCTGAAGCTTCGATCTGGATCCAACGTTTCGTCCCGCGGACTCGCCCTCGGCTTGGCCGCCGCCGTTGCTTTCGGCGGTCCCGTGCTCCTGCAGTGGCCCGAGGCGGCCGCGCAGTCGGAGAAGGAGACGCGGGAGTCCGATGCCAAGCAGGACTCGAAGAAGCGAGCCAGCGAGAAGGCAGCAGAGAAGGCAGAAGCGAAGGCGCGCGCCAAGTGGTTCGAGAAGCTCGAGAAGGAGGACCGCGCCGCCGTCGACTGGGCGGTGGGATTCGCGGCGCCGGCGATCCCCGCCAGCGTCGAGTTCCTGAACGCGGGCTTCAAGGAATGGAAGGACTTGCGCGGCAAGGTCGTGCTGGTGCAGAGCTTCACCTCGAAGTCGGCCGCCGGCCTCGTTGCCGTCGAGAAGGCAAAGCTGGCCGCAGAGGAGAGCAAGCTCGGTGCCGGCGACATCGTCGTGGTGGCGCTCCACACCCCCGAGTCCGCTGACAAGGCGAAGGCCACGCTCGAGAAGCGCGAGAAGAAGCTCGACGTGCCCGTCCTCCTCGACGCCGAGGGCGACCTTTCGAACGCGTTCGGCGCGTACCGGAAGCCGATCGCCTACTTGATCGACCGCCAGGGCAACGTGCGCTACGCGGGGCTGAGCGCGGACGGCATCACCGCCGCTGCCAAGGAGCTTTCCGCCGAGAAGTTCGACGAGGCGGTCGAGGCGCGCAAGCGCGAGGACAAGCCGATGGAGGTCGCGGTCGAGTTCCCGCAGTTCCAGGGCGGAGTCGGCTCGGCGCAGGACCTTCGCGGCAAGCCGAGCCCGGCGCTCGCCATCCACAAGTGGTGGAACTTCGCACCCAACGTGCAGGGCAAGCTGATCGTGGTGGACTTCTGGGCGACCTGGTGCCCGCCCTGCCGAGCCGCGATCCCGCACATGAACGAGATCGCACGCGCCTATCCCAACGAGGTGGCGTGCATGGGGATTTCCAACGAGTCGAACTCGAACTTCGAGGAAGGCTGCCTCAAGCACCGGCTCAGCAAGGGTGACTTCGCGTACGCCGTCGGCATCGATCCCGACGCGCGCATGATGAACGGCTTCGGGGTGAAGGGCATCCCCCACGTGGCGATCATCTCGTCGGACGGCATCGTCCGATGGCAGGGCTCGCCGAACGGGGTGACCCCCGACGTGATGAACCAGCTGATCGCGGCCAACCGCGAGCTGCTCGCCAAGAATGCAGGCTCGGCCGGTCCCATGAACCGCTGGACGCGCGCGAAGCGCTGAACCGCACGCCCGCGTACGGCCCCTTGCCGCCCGACCACCGCGTCGGGCGGTATCCTTTTCGACTTCACACGCACGGGCAACGACCCGAGGATCCCGAGTCCACATGGCGAAGCGCGAACGAACGACGAAGAAGTCACGCACCTCACGACGCACGGGCTTCTGGCGGACCGCCGCCAACAGCGACCGCCACGAGCTGTACGAGCTCGCCGTGCAGGAGGTCGTGAGCGAGTGCGATTTCATCGACAAGACGTGGCGCACCCTGCGCGGCCGGCTGGCCTCGACGCTGCGCGAGGACTTCTGCGGCACGGCGAAGGCCTGCACGGAGTGGGCGCGCCGGCGTGCGGGCAACCACGCCATCGGCGTCGACCTCGACCGGTCGGTGATCCTGTGGGGCGAGCACCGCCACCGTGCGAACCTGCCCGAGTCGATCTCGTCGCGCATCACCATCCTCGAGGCCGACGTGATGACCGTGGAGACGCCGCAGGTCGAGACGATCGTGGCGATGAACTTCAGCTACTTCATCTTCAAGGAGCGCGCGACGCTGGTGCGCTACTTCCGCCGCGCCTTCGAGTCGCTGGCGGACGGCGGACTCTTCTTCTGCGACGCCTACGGCGGCAGCGAGGCGCACTCCGAGCAGGAGGAGGAGCGCAACCTCGACGGCTTCACCTACGTGTGGGACCAGAACAAGTACAACCCGATCACGGGCGACGTGACGAACCACATCCACTTCCGCTTTCCCGATGGAAGCGAGATGAAGCGCGCGTTCACCTACCACTGGCGGCTCTACAGCCTGCCCGAGATCCAGGATTGCCTGCGCGAGGCAGGGTTCTCGAACGTGACGGTGCACTGGGAAGGCACCAACCACAAGACCGGCGAGGGCAACGGCGTGTTCAAGCCGTCGCGGCGCGGCGAGGCCTGCGCGGGCTGGATCGCGTACCTGGTGGCCGAGAAGGCGCCGAAGGCGGCATCCAAGCGACCCCGCCGGACGAAGGCAGGCGCATGACGCGCGCGTTTCCCGACACGGCACTGGCTGCGGACATCGCCGCGGGACTCGCGCGGGTCGAGACCCTCTTCGAGTCGCAGCTGGCGAGCCAGTTTCCGGCGGTCAACGACCTCTGCCGGCATGTCGAGCGCTACCGCGGCAAGATGCTGCGGCCCACGCTCGTGCTCGTGTCGGGGCTCGCGTTCACCAGCGACGGCGAGGCGCTCCGCGGCGAGCACGACATCATCGCCGCCACCGTGGAGATGATCCACATGGCCACGCTCGTCCACGACGACGTGCTCGATGACGCCGAGATCCGCAGGCGCGGACAGACGGTGAACTTCCTGCGCGGCAACGAGACCGCGGTGATGCTGGGCGACTACCTGATCTCGAACGCGTTCCACCTGTGCTCGCGCGCGGGCGATCCGTCGCTCAACCTCAGGCTCGGCGAGGTCACCAACACGCTGTGCGAGGGCGAGCTGGTGCAGCTCTCGCGGCGGCACGATCTCACGCTCGACGCGAACACCTATTTCGAGATCGTGCGTCGCAAGACGGCGGTGCTCGTGGGCGCTGCGTGCGAGCTCGGCACGCGGCTCGCGGGTGCGTCGCGCGGCGAGTCGGACGCGATGCGGGAGTTCGGCGAGCGCCTGGGCGTGGCGTTCCAGATCCAGGACGACCTGCTCGACCTCCTCGGCGACGAGGCGACGGTCGGGAAGTCGATCGGGCGCGACCTCGAGAAGGGCAAGCTGACGCTGCCGATGATCCTGCACATCGCGCGCACGCGCGGCACGGAACGGCGCGCGGCGCTCGATGCGATCGAGGCGAAGGACGGCGCGGCGCTGCGTGCGGCGCTGGTGGCGTCGGGCTCGATCGATGCCGCGCGCGCCGAGGCGGTGCGCATCGTCGAGGAGGCCAAGGCGGGCCTGCCCACGACGCGCCGCGCGCACTCGCGCGAACTGCTGCTCGAGCTCGCCGACCGCGTCGTGGCGCGCGATTCCTGATCGCGCGGCCCGCGTCAGCCCGTCCACGCCGAGAGGATCGCCGAGAGATCGTCGGCGCCCACCGAGCCGTTGCCGTTGACGTCGGCGGGACCGCCCGCGTCGCCCCACGCATCGAGCACGATCGCCAGGTCGATCGACGACACGCGCCCGTCGCGGTTGATGTCGGCGGGCGCGAAGCAGAGGACCCCCGCTGCCTGGACGCATGTCGCATCCCACGCCGTCTCGCAGCAGTAGGCGTCGGCGTTGCACACCGCCACGCAGCACGAGGCGTCGGCACACGCAGGCGTGCCGTGCTCGGCGGTGCAGCCGCCCGCCGTGGGCGAGCCGCACACGGGGAGGTCGGGGCACTGGGCGTTGCAGTAGATCGTGGCGATGATGATGCAGACGTCGTCCCACGCGGTGTCGCAGCAGTACGGGTCAAGCGCGCAGGCACACTCGCTGATCGCGGGATCCTCGCAGCCGGGCGCGCCCTCGACGCAGCAGGCGTGCGGGCCCGCGGTGCGCTCGATCAGGCTGATGTCGTCGATGGTGGCGAGGTTCGCGGTGCTTGAGCCCGAGGAAAAGCGGAAGCGCACCCCAGGCTGGCCGGCGAGCGCCGCGAGATCGAGCTCGACCGACGCGCAGCCGCCGGCGAAGGCGACGGGGGCGGTCCAGGCGGTGGTCCACGCGGTCCCGTCGAGCGAGTAGTCGATGCGCGGACCGAGCGTGCCCGACTGCTTGGAGTAGGTGAATGCGAGCGCCGGCGCGGTGCGCCCCGCGAAGCTCACGCAGCGCGTGATGGCGGCCGAGTACGGGAAGCCGTTCGCAAAGCGAAGCGCCATGTCGGCGGGGCCCGTGCAGCCAAGGCTCGAGCTCAGGAACGGCGCCGTGCCCTGGCACGACTCGAACACGGCGGGAAACACCGAGCAGATCGGGCTCCCCGTGTAGACGCCGCCGAAGTCGATGTCGAGCGCATCGAGGCACGCGCCCCCGCCGCCGCACGAGCCGCAGCCGAACTGGCCGACCTCGGCCACGCATTGCGCGTCCCACTGGACGTCGCAGCAGAAGGGATCCTGCGCGCACACGCACGCAGCGATGGCGCTGTCGGCGCAGCCTGCCGTGCCCTCGCTGCAGCAGTCGTGACCACCGGTCGTGCAGCACCCCACGCGGCGGAACTCGAGGTCGTCGATCGTGATCGCGTTTGCGTTCGTTCCGTGGTCGAAGCGGAGGTAGAGGCCCTTCGCTCCGTTGAGCGGAACCACCGCGGAGAACTCGGTGCAGGCGCCGCCCGTGACCGTGAGCGCGCCGAGCGTGTTGGGTGTCGACGCGGTGCAACTGGCCGTCGTGGCCGCCGTGGTGCCCCACTTGACCATCGTCCCCGACGCAGCGAACTGCGCGTAGCGGAAGCGCACCTCGATCGCGGTGCACCCTGCGTTTCCGGTGGCGACGAGGACGACGGGATCGTCGCCCGACGAGTCGAGCTTGAGCGCGTTGCCCGAGTTGCAGAAGCTCGACGTGGCGATGGAACTGGTCGCGTCGCACCAGAGGACGCGCAGGTCGCCCTCGACGAGATCAGGCGGGCCGCTGATCGCACCGAAATCGGTGTAGTAGAGCGGGCAGGACTGCCCGTGCACATCGCGCGCCGCCGCGGCGAAGGCGACAGCAGGCCCGAGGAGCGCGCATGCGAGTCTGGTCCAGGTGCCTCTTCCCACGGGGGGAGGATGCCACGGGTTCGTGCGGAGGTCGAGCCGAGCGAGCGCATGCGGTCGTGCGCGCCACTCGCGCCTCATGCGATGCACGGAACGACCCGCACAATCGTCACGACCTGACCGGCCACACCCCGCTCACCCCCACGCGTTCAACACCGCCGCCAGGTCGCCCGAGTCGACCGCGCCGTTGCCGTCGACATCGCCCGCACCCGCGTTGCCCCAGTTGTTGAGCAGGATCGAGAGGTCCGCCGAGTCGACCGTCCCGTTGCCGTCGAGATCCTCGGGGCGCGTCGGGCACGCCGTCACGAGCACGCGCACGTGATCGACGCCCGCCTCGACGATGGAACCTGCGGCGAGATCGCGGGCGAGGAAGCGCAGGCGGACATTCGCAGACGGCGTCACGAAGTCCGCCACGCGGAAGGTCTTCTGCACCCAGGCATTGGCGTTCTCGGTGACATTCTCGAGCTGCACCCAGGTCACGCCACCGTCCGCGGAGATCTGCACGGGCATCGAGTCGGCGTTGGGGGCGCTGCCGGTGCTGTTCGAGTACCAGCGGCGGTACGCGACCGCGCTCTCAGGGTGACTCGCGTCGAGCGCTGGCGAGACGAGCGTCGTCGTGCCGCCGTCGACATCGGCCGCGCCCACGGCGCCACCCACCACGCCCTGTCCAGTCACCCAGCACAGGAGGCCCGAGTCGGCCGAGTCGTTCTCAGGCTGGGCCGCCGTGCCCACTGGATCGACGCGCACCCAGAGGCCGCTGGTCGCGTTGTCGCCTGCGCTGCCCACCGTCCAGCCGAGGTTCGCGTCGAACGTGTCTTCGAAGCGGACTTCGGTGCTGGTTGCGAGCGTTCGGAACACGCCACCCGGGACGCGCGGCAGCCGGCCGGTACCGACCGACGTCGCCGCCTCGATGTACCACTCGACCGTGGCGCCACACGCGAGCGGCGCGAGCGCTGCCTGGAACACCCCGGCAGGCCCCTCGGCCATGACCGACTCGCTGAACGCGCCCGTGCCGCCGATGCGCGAGAAGAAGCGCACCCCTCCCGCCGTCAACGAGCCACGGATCGCGCGCACCTCCGCCACGATCGGCGCGGGCGACGCGTAGTCGACCGCCGTGGGCGCACCCGCGGCGAACCGGATGACCGCACCGTCGACCGTCGCGTCGGCAAGCTCGAGCGCGGCGGCGAAGTTCTCCCGCGCGTTCGGCAGGATCTCGCTCGCCGGCATCACGAATCCGTACGCGCCGCGGTCACGCACCTCGATGGTGAAGCTCGGCACGCCGTGCTGGCCGTAGGCGTGGTCGACGCTGCTGCCGCTGGCGACATAGAGCGTGCTCGCGATGGGACCGACGGTGTAGTCGAAGCCGGTCGTGCGGCGGATCGCGTCCTTCATCTCACCGCCGAGCGCGAGAAATGCCGCGTTGTTGGCGGGCGCCGCCGCGGTGTAGCCCCACGGCGACAGCACGAGCTGGCTGTAGGCGTGGAAGTCGATGTGCCCCGCGAGCGAGGGCTGCGCGGAGAAGTAGTCGCGCAGCGCGGCGCTCTCGGGCTCGGAGAAGGGCGCGGGACCGCGGTAGGTCTCGTCGTTCGGGACCGTGCTCGCGCCGCCGCCGCCCCACTGGAACGCCCAGTTGCGGTTGAGGTCGACGCCGAAGGTTCCGTCGCCGTTCACGCGGCGGTTCTTGCGCCACAGGCGGTTGGTGGTCCACGTGAACACGTAGCCGTCGGGGTTGCACACGGGGATCACGTCGATCCACGCGCGGTCGAGCAGCGCGGTGATGCGCGGGTCGGCGCCGTAGCCTGCGACGAGCGCGTCGGCGATGTAGAGCGTGGCCGTGGTGGCGCCCCACTCGCGGGCATGCTGCGTGGCGTTGAAGAGGACGCCGGGCGCGCCGGGTGCGGCCTTCGTGATGCGCACGCCGCGGATCGGCCGGCCCTCGAGCGAGCTGCCGATGGTGAAGGGCGTGACGAGGTCGGGGCGCGCGGCGACCCACGCATCGAGCCGGGCGTTGATCTCGTCAAGCGTGCGGAAGTCGGCGAAGAAGTCGCCGCCCGCGACGCCGCCATCGCCCGAGCCGCGCGCCGCACGCGCCGCGAACTCCGCGCGCAGCACGGGGCCGAGGTCGGCGACCACGACCTCGATCGGGATCCCGGCGCCCTTGAGGGCTGCGAGTCCGCGCGCGTCGACGATGAAGTCAGCGGGACCGTAGTCGAGGCGGTGCGTGAGCGCGTCGCCCGAGACCGCGAGCAGCGTGCGTAGGTCGCGCGCCGAGCGGATGGTGGCGCGGACCACCGACTTGCCGTCGTGGAACTCGGGGCCGTCGCCGCGCGAACCGTCGGCGCGCAGCGTGGCGCTGAAGGCGGCGAAGAGGCACAGGGCGAGCGCGCTGGAGCGGAGAACCCGAGAAAGCATGCGGCCAGTGTGGTCAAGGCCCAGCGCCTCTGCAAGCGCAAAGAGGCGAATCGCGCACGCCGTCGGCGCAGTTACACTCGTCCGCATGCGCGTCACGCGACTTCACCTGATCCTCGCGCTCCTCGCGGCGCTGGTGCCCTTCCTTGCAGCGGGCTGCGCCACGGCGCGCGCCGTCGACCCGGCGGCACGCACCATCCACATCTTCGACGGCAACACGGGCGAGCCCATTGGGTGGTCCGACGTGATCGACCGCGCCGCCTCCGCAGACGCGACCTTTGTAGGCGAGCGGCACGACGACCCGACGGGGCACGACGCGCAGCTCGCGATCTATCAGGATCTCATCGCGCGGTTTCCCGGCACGGCGATCGCGCTCGAGCACCTCGAGCGCAACGAGCAGCCGACGCTCGACCGCTATCTGCGCGGCGAGATGACGCCCGATGCCTTCATCGACGAGACGAAGAGCCGCGACTGGGCGGGCAAGGACACCTGGGTGCGCTTCTTCCAGCCGCTCGTCGACACGGCGCGCGAGCATGACTCGCCCGTGATCGCCGCCAACGCGCCGCGCGACTTCGTGCGCCGCGCGCGCGAGGAGGGTCACGCTGCGCTCGACGCGCTGCCGCAGCCGGAGCGCGCATGGTTCGACATCCCCGTCACCGAGACCGGCGACCCCGCGTGGAACGCGGCCTGGACCGCCTACTACGACCGCTTCCACGGCTTCATGTCGGGCGGCGACAACTCGCCCGACGAACGCGCGCGCACCGCGAACGTGTTCCTCTCGCAGTCGACCTGGGACAGCACGATGGGCGCCTCGGCCGCCAACGCGCTCGCGGCGGGCGCTCCCAAGGTCGTGCTGTGCGCGGGCTGCTTCCACATCGAGCGAAGCGGAGGGACCGTGCTCCAGTTCCTCGCCCGCCGCCCCGGCGCCCGCGCGCTCACCGTGACGGTGGTCGACGCCTCGAGCGCCGAGCTGCGCGGCGAGGACCGCGGCCTCGCCGACATCGTCATCTACGGCTTTCCCGTTGCACGCAAGCCGCGCGGGTAGCGGCTAGACTGCGGCTCCTCGACCGCACGCTGACGGAAGGTACGCCCGACATGTCCGAATTGCCCGCCAGGAAGACCACCACCCACGTCGACATCGAGGTGCGCGCCAAGCTCCTCTACGTGAAGTTCATCGGACCGCAGGTCGGGCAGCGCGAGTCGCCGATCATCAACCAGGAGGTCGAGCCGTACCTCAAGGCGGCGGGCAAGGACCTCAAGCACTTCATCGTCGACCTCAAGGGCGTGAACTTCATGAGCTCGATGGGCGTGGGCGTGTGCATTGCCCTCCGCAACAAGGCCGTCGCCGCGGGTGCGAAGCCCATCCTGTTCGGGACCTCCGCCGACATGGTCAAGCTTCTCTCGATGATGAAGATCGACCAGATGTACCGGATCGCAAAGGACCAGGCCGAGCTCGACATGCTGCTGCGCGGCTGATCGCGACTTATCCGCGGCGGCGCATGCGGTCGACCACGCGCGGCGTGACCATCCACAGGAGCTCGCAGCGCTCGGCCGAGCCGACGCGCAGCGCGCACGCGGCGCCCTTCTTGAAGTCGATGGCCATGCCGTCGCTGCGTCCGGTCAGGAAACGCGCCGCGAGACGCGACAGCATCGGCTCGTGGCCGACCCACGCGATGGCGTCGATCCCCCGCAACGCGACGGCGGCGCGCACCAGCGATTCGATGCGCTCGGACTCGACCTCGGCGCTCGGCGCGCTCTCGAGCCGCTCCAGCCGCGACGGCGCGGGCCAGCCCGTCTGCTCGGCGAGGATCTGCGCCGTCTGCCAGGCGCGGGTGAAGCCGCTCGACTCGACCAGCTCGACCTGCGGGGCGATGCGGCCGAGCCGCTTGGCCAGGCGCGCGAACTCCTCGCGCCCGCTCGCGGTCAGCGGGCGGCGCGCGTCGTCGGGCCACGCAGCGGCGTCGCGGTCGAAGGCCCGGGCGTGGCGGATGAGGATCAGGTCCATGCGCGTGCTATCGGCGCAATCGGCGACGATCCCGCACGGTCGAAATCCTGCGACACTTCCGCACCGATGTCGCGCCTGATCCTCGCCAACGCCCGCATCCTCACGCTCGCCTCCGCAACCCGCCCGGGCGCCCGGCGCGGCGCGGCCATGCGCGAGCTCGGCGTGATCGAGCACGGCTACGTGGCGGTGCACGGCGGACGCATCGAGATGGTGCACGCGGGCGACCCACCCGCCTACGCGGGCGAGGAGGTCGACCTCGAGGGTCGCGTGCTCATGCCTGCGTTCACCGACTGCCACACGCACGCGTGCTTTGCCGGCGAGCGCTACGACGAGGTCGCCAAGCGCCTCGCGGGCACCCCCTACCTCGACATCCTCGCCGCGGGCGGCGGCATCATGTCGACCGTGCGCGCCACGCGCGCCGCGTCGCACGACGAGCTCGTCGAGGGCATCCGCGCGCGCCTGCGCCAGATGCGCACGACCGGCACCGCGCATGTCGAGATCAAGTCGGGCTACGGACTCGAGCAGGCCGCCGAGTTCCGCATGCTCGACGCGATCGAGGAGGTCGCGCGGCACGACCTCGGGCTCGTGTGCGCCACGTTCCTCGGCGCACACGCCATCGACGGCGACGAGCGCGCCTACACCGACGAGGTGATCGAGCGCATGCTGCCGGCGATGGTGGCGCGCTACGGACCGCTCGCCTGCGACCTCTACTGCGAGAAGGGCTCGTGGCCGCGCGAGGCGTCGCGGCGGCTCCTCGAGAAGGCGCGCGCGCTCGGCTGCCCGCTGCGTGCCCATGTCGACCAGTTCAACGAGCTCGGCTTCCTCGACGACGCGCTCGCGCTCGGCGCGCGCACGGTCGACCACCTCGAGGCGAGCTCGCCCGCGGCACTCGCGCGGGTGGCGCAGTCGGACGCCATCGCGGTGCTGCTGCCGGGCTGCGGGCTCACGCTCGACCTCCGCTTCGCGAGCGGACGCGCGCTCGTCGACGGCGGCGCCGCCGTCGCCATCGCCACCAACCTCAACCCGGGCTCGAGCCCGGTCACCTCGATGCCGCTCGTGATCGCCCTCGCCGCGCGCTTCTGCGGCCTCACCCACGCCGAGGCGATCACCGCCGCGTGCTGGAACTCGGCCTGCGCCCTCGGCATCGAGCGGCACACGGGCTCGATCGAGGTCGGCAAGCGCGCCGACCTTGTCGTCCTCCCCGGCACCGACGAGCGGGCGCTCGCCTACGAGTGGGGCGCGGCCACGCCGATCTCCACCTATCTCGGCGGCGAGCTCCTCGATTGCTCCGACATCTGGTGCTGAGTCGGCGCCGCCGCGATCGGCTACATTTTCCCGCTCATGCTCGTGACCAAGCCCGCCGACATCGAAGGCGCCACCCGTGCCGCCGAATGCGTCGTCAAGACGCACGAGCGCCTCGTGGGCTACCTGCGCGAGGGCCTCACCCTCGCCGACGTCGACGCGTTCGTCGGGCGCACGCTCGCCGAGCTCAATGCGCCGAGCTGCTTCGTGGGCTACCGGATCCGCGGGCATCCGCCGTTTCCGTCGCACGCGTGCCTTTCCGTCAACTCGTGCGTTGTCCATGGCACGCACGACATGCGCGCGTCGCCGCTGCGCCGCGGCGACCTGATCTCGGTCGACATCGGCGTGCGCCACAACGGCTGGATCGGCGACGCCGCGTGGACCTACGCCATCAAGGAGCGCGACCCGATCGGCGAGGCGCTCATGAAGTGCGGCATGGAAAGCCTGCGACGCGGCGTGGCGGCGCTCAAGCCGGGCCGGCCGCTCATCGACTTCGCGAAGGCCGTGCAGGGCTACGTCGAGGGCGAGTGCCGCTTCTGCCTCGTGCGCGGCCTCGGCGGGCACGGGTACGGCAAGGAGCTGCACGGGCCGCCGTTCGTCTCGAACGTGGTGCCGTCGTACCCGGGCGAGTGGCCCGAGGCGTGGAAGCAGATCAAGCCCGGGCTGCTCGTGGCGGTCGAGCCGATGATCGCGGTGTCGAGCTCCGAGACGCGCTCGAACGGGCGCGAATGGCCGGTGTTCACGGCCGACGGCTCGATGAGCGTCCACTACGAGGCCGATGTGCTCGTGACGGAGGAGGGACCGGTGAATCTCACCGAGGGGCTCTTCAAGCTGCCGGAGATCGTGGGTTGAACTCGTGGGTTGAACTCGTGGGTTGAACTCGTGGGTTGAACTCGTGGGTTGAACTCGTGGGGTTGAACTCGTGGGGTTGAACTCGTGGGTTGAACTCGCGGGCTTAAGTCGTGGGCTGAGCGCGCGGTTTTTCCACGCGCCCCGGCCCTGAAATCCACCGTTGACGTTCGCAACCAGAACGACAACACGCCCTACCATGGCGCGCCACACGGAGTCTCCATGCACACCGCACTCACGATCACGACCGCCGTCTTGTCGACGCTCCCCGCCGCTGCCGCCGTTCCCCCGACCAAGTCCGTTCCTGTGAAGGACACGATCCACGGCGTCGAGATCATCGACGACTACCGCTGGCTCGAGCCGCTCGAGAAGGAGTCCTCGGACGTCGCCGCGTGGACCACCGCGCAGAACGACTACACGCGCGCGCAGCTCGACAAGCTCGCGTGCCGCGACGCGCTCGCGAAGGCGCTCGAGCCGTGGATGACGCTCGGCGCCGTGGGCGCGCCCGCCATGACCGACGCGGGCTACTTCTACTCGGAGCGCACGGGCCGGCAGAACCAGGCCGTGGTCAAGTTCCGCACCACGCGCGACGGCGAGCCGCGCGTGCTCCTCGACGTCAACGCGCTCGACGCGAAGGGCCTGACCAGCCTCGACTGGTGGCGCCCTAACGAGCAGGGCACGCTCATGGCCTTCGGCACCTCGCAGAAGGGCAGCGAGATGAGCGAGCTGCACATCCTCGACGTCGCCTCGGGCAAGTGGCTCGACGACAAGATCACGGGCAAGGTCAGCTTCAGCGGCTGGATGCCCGAGGGACGCAGCTTCTTCTACTCGGGCCTGCGCGACGTCAAGGACCCGTACTCGCGCGAGACGCGCTATCACCAGATCGGCACCGACCCGGCGACGAACCCCATTGTGGTCAAGCA
>JBIIRG010000152.1:0-7372 GCA_044341665.1 Phycisphaerales bacterium
CATCACAACGATGTTCACCGTGGCCACCTACAACGGCAAGATCGGCGGCCACGTGCAGGCCGGCATCGGCGCGTTCCCCGCGGGAACCCCCGACGGTGACGGCGACAAGGTGCCTGATCTCATCGACGCGTTCCCCGCCGATCCGGCCGAATGGGGCGACTTCGACGGCGACGGCATCGGCGACAACGCCGACCTCGACGACGACAACGACGGCATTCCCGACCTGATCGACCCGGCGCCGCTCGAGCCAGGCGTCGGACCGCCGCCGCCGGCCGATCCCCGCATGGGACCGATGCCGCTGGCGTTCATGCCCGACATCACCGCCGAGATCCTCGCGACGAAGGTCTTCCAGGAGCCGCCACTGGGCATCGAGCCGTTCATCCAGGAGCTCGACTTCCCGCTGCTCGGCAAGGGCGCCGAGATCCGCGACGCACAGGGCAACCTGCTCGCGCAGATCCCGCTCGGGGCGCGCAACAGCTATCCCTGCGTCTACGCGGCCGAGACCGTCACCCCGGTCCCGCAGTTCGGCGTCGATGCGTTCGTCGAGACGATCGTCTCGGTCATCGACTGCAAGATGACGCTTGAGTTCCTCATCGTGGGCTTCCCCTACGGCGACTACCCGCTGACCATCGACGGCGTCGCCCGCGGCGTGCTCAAGTCGATCCCGGGCGTCGTCTACGACGAGGGCTTCTACAACATCGCCGTCCGTCCGCCGGGAGAGGATCCGGGCGTCGCGGGCCTGCATCCGAACGGCACGCCGCTTTCCGCCTCGCGCCGCGCGGCGATCAACGGCTTCCTGCCCGAGTTCGGCCAGATGCCCGACATCACCGGCCTCGAGATCCAGGTCGACAACGCGTTCAAGACCCCCACGCTCCGCAACGTCGAGCTCACGGGCCCCTACTTCCACAACGGCGGCTACGCCACGCTCGAGGACGTCATCCGCTTCTACAACCGCGGCGGCGACTTCCACGAGGAGAACATCGAGTCGATCGCGCCGGCGATGGTGGCCATGGACCTCGAGGAGTCGCACATCGCGGACCTCGCTGCGTTCCTCCGCACGCTCACCGATGAGCGCGTGCGCCTCGAGCAGGGACCGTTCGACCACCCCGAGCTCCCGCTCCCGGGTGCACCCACGCTTGCCGAAGTGGGCATCGACGGCCGTGAGATCAATCGCCAGCCCCTGCGCAGCTTCGTCGAGAACGTGCAGGACGATGACGGCGACGGCGTTCTCGGTCAGTTCGACAACTGCCCGAGCACGGCCAACCCCGGTCAGGAGAACAATGACGGCGACGGATTTGGCGATGTCTGCGACGCAGACGACGACAACGACGGCACCATCGATCTGAACGACGCCTACGCCTTCAACGCGGCCAAGGTCGATGTCGACAGCCTGATGACCCCGCAGGCGATCGGCGCGTTCCTCGCGAACGCGATCGCAGCGACGGTCGACGGCACCGGCATGTCTGCGGCGCAGCTCGATGCGGTCGCAGACAACGCGGCGCGCATCCGCGCAGCGGGCATCGGCGGCACCTTCAGCATCGGCTCGGCCATGACCGAGGCGCGCATCGCAGCGCTCCTCGCCAAGGCGGCGCCTGCAACGGCGTTCACGGGCGGCGCGAGCATCTCGGTCGATGCGACCGGCATGAGCGCCCCGCAGCTCAACGCCGTGGGTAGCAACATCGCGGGCGTCGTGCTCGTCGAGAACCTCACCGTCACGTCGTCGCTCGGAACGACCGCCATCGCGGCGCTCGTCTCGAAGGCGCCTGCGGGCGAGGTCACCGTGGTCGCGACCGGCATGAGCTCGGCCCAGATGGCCGCGGCGGTGTCGGGCGCGGGCGCGGTCGCCATCAGCGGCACCGTCACCGTCGACGCGAGCATGAGCGTGTCGGCGCTCGGCGAGATCGCCACCAGCCTCGCGGCGGGCGGCATCATCAACGCCGACATGCCGGGCATGAGCGCGCAGCAGGTCGCTGCGCTCTCGAGCGGCGTGTCGCTCGTCATCGACGGCAACGCAGCCGTCGGCGTGGGCGAGACGTTCACGGTGTCCGTGAACCTCGGCACCCTCCCGCAGCGGGCGGTGGGCGTGCAGGCGCGCATCCTGTTCGATCCGGCCGTGCTCCAGTACGTGCCGAACGCGGCAGGCGTGGGCGGCACGGCGTTCCCGCAGACGATCTTCGCCACCTCCAACGCCAACTCGGTCACCTTCAGCACGGGCATCGACTTCTTCACCACGAACCAGGGCGTCACTACGGGCAACGTGGCCCAGCTGACGTTCCGCACGCTCGTGGCCGGATGCGATCTCGACACCGTGGTGCGCCTCGCACCCACGGGCTTCGCGAACCGCATCTCGTCGGAGGCGACCGCCAGCAGCTCGTCGCTGCCGATCCCGTTCTCCACGGTCCACCTCGTGAACGTCTCGTCGCTCGATGCGATCGCGTTCACGGGCGTGCCCGCGCAGAACACGTCGGTGGCCGCCGATGCAGGCACCCTGCTCGGCGCCGCGATCAGCGCGCCGTCGGTCACCGCAGCCAACAACTGCGGCAGCCTCCCCGTGTCGGTCTCGGTCAGCTTCCCCGCCTCGAGCGGACTGCCCAACGCCTCGGCGTGGCCGTCCAGCTTCCCGGTCGGGATCTCGACCGTGACCTGGAGCTCGGTCGATGCGCGCGGCGTGCCCAGCACCGTCAGCCGCACCATCGAGGTGCGTGACCACCAGATCCTCGCGCTCGATGTCGACCTCGCGGGCGGCATCACCGCGGGCAGCTCGTTCACGCGGCCGATCCGCGTGCGCATGAGCAATGGCTTCGTGACCGCCGCCACCGTGTCGTTCAACGGCGCCAACGGCGGCGCGATCGAGGTCCAGGTGCCCGTGCGCAACGACTACAGCTGCGTGAGCGTCAAGGACGCCTCGCACACGCTGGCGTCGGCGCAGTCGCTCTCGGTGTCGGGCGGTCGGTACGTGACCGCGGCGGCGTTCGCGCTTCGCGCGGGCGACTCGAACGACGACAACAACGTCGACGTCCTCGACTTCGGCAACTTCGTGGCCGACCGCGGCATCAACAAGGATGCAGCAAGCCGCAGCAACTACGACCGCAACGGCGTGGTCAACAACAGCGACTTCACCTTCATCGCGCTCAGCTTCCTGGTGAGCGGCGATGCGTGTGGCGGCGGTCTCACCGGCAACGCTCCGCTCGAGCGCGTGTCGGTCAAGGACCTCCGCCGCGCAGGCCTCGGTGATCTCGCGGTCGCCGACCTCAACGGCGACGGCTGGGTCGACTCGGCCGACATGGCGCTTGCCATGCAGGGCCAGTACCGCACGAACGCTCCCTCGGCTGGTCAGGTCGACCAACCGATCGAGTCGCCGCGCTGGTAAGCGACGCATCCGAGAACTTTCCGCGCGGGCCCGCAGCATTCGTGCTGCGGGCCCGTTTCATTGAGGGCCGTCGACCGCGTCGGCGCCACCCGTTCCGCACGACGTGCCCGAGCACGACGCCACCGATCCGCGCCTGAATGACATCGAGCGCCCCGCCTCGCGGGGTTCGGGCCAACGCCGTCCTGTTCGCATTCGCAGCACGCACAGAGAATCTCGACAAACTTAAGTCCATGCTTGTATCAGGCTTGCGTGCAGCCGCTCTGCTACGGAGGTGTCGCGCGTATCCGTGGTGGACGCGCGAGCACCGCAGGTCTTTCAAGGAGACAAGATCGCGCACCAAACGTCTTGAAGCGCGCCTGCTGGGAATTGACGACCCAGCATCGCGCAGCGTGCGCTCAAACCACGCGCGTGCGAACACCGACGTCTCCTTCCACCGGCGCCAAGAGTGGTCCTCGGTGGGACCAGAAGTGTTCGCTGGGTCGGCAGGGGTTCCCGCAGGTCTTGACCCTCGAAGGTCTTGACCAACGGGATGCCGGCCTCACGCGTTGGAGCGGATTGGTCCGACTCGGCCCCGATGACACCGGGTCCGGACCTTCCCTGATCGCCCCGCGGTCGATAAGGCCGCGGGGCGATCTGCATTTTCGCGGGGTGTGCCGCAACCGCCCCCGACGCGCACGCGCAATACGCGGGGTTCGCGGCATGCGCGCCTTGACTCCGCATGGCTCGGGCGTACGTTTGTCGCGTGCGTCCCGTGGGTACGCACAGCCTGAGCCCTGCTCGTCCCAGGGAACGGCACGTCGTCCAGACCCACGAAGAGGTGTGAACATGTCTCCGGCTTCCGGGCGGTTGCTTCGGAGTGGTCGTGTGGTCTCGGCGTTCTCGACGTCGCTGGCCACTGTCGCTGTGCTGTGCATGCATGCGGCCGTCCACGCTCAGACTGCGTTCTTCGAACGCTCGCTCAAGGGCACTCCCGTGCCCGAGCCCATCAATCTCAACGACTACGTGGCGGATCGCGAGGCGGCCATCCGCCTCGGCAAGGCGCTCTTCTGGGATGTGCGCCTCGGCACCGACGGCCAGACTGCCTGCGCCACGTGCCACCATCAGGCGGGCGTCGACTCGCGCACGCGCGGCATCACGCATCCCGGTGCCGACGGCGGCTTCAGCGCTGGCCTCGCGCCCGGCCAGACGCCGCAGCTGAGCGACTTTCCCACGGTGCAGTTCGCGAATCCCGCCGATCGCTTCAGCGCCATCGTGCGCAACGTCGACGATGTCGTCGGTTCGCCCGGCATCCTTCGCTCGACCTTCATCAGCAACGGCGTCAACGAAGACAATGTGACCGTGCTGCACGACCCGGTGTTCCAGTCGCCGCAGGGCCAGGAGCGCCAGGTCACCAGCCGCAACACGCCCTCGGTCATCAACGCCGCGTTCTACGTGCGGCAGTTCTGGGATGGCCGCGCCAACGCGTGGTTCAACGGCGTGAACGGCCTCGGACCGACCGACCCCGACGCGCGCGTGTGGCAGGTTGATGCCAAGACGGGCGCCGTCTCGCAGACGCAGGTGATGATCGACCACGCGTCGCTCGCCTCGCAGGCCGTCGGACCGGTGAACAGCCCCGTCGAGATGGCGGCGCACGGACGCGGCTGGATGGATGTCGCGCGCAAGCTGCTCGACTCCCGCGCGCTCGCGACGCAGACGGTCAGCGCGACCGACAGCGTGCTCGGTGCCCACGCAAGCACCAAGGGCGGCCTGAACGCCACCTACCGCGAGATGATCGAGCAGGCGTTCCAGCCGCGCTGGCGTTCCAATGCGACCACGCCCAGCGGCACCTCGGTGACCGAGGAGAACATGCCGCTCTTCTTCGGCCTCGCGGTGCAGCTGTACGAGACGACGCTCGTCTCCGACGACTCGCGCTACGACCAGTGGATCGAGCTCGACGGACCGCTCGGCAACGCGCCTGGCCTCCTCACCGACCAGGAGCTGCGCGGCCTGCGCCTCTTCTACAACCTCGACCAGCAGCTCGATCCGACCTCGACCGTGCCAGAGACCAACTGCCGCGAGTGCCATGTGAGCCCCGTGTTCTCGGTGGCCACCTACGGCGGCAAGGGCACCGGGCTCGTCGGCCTGCCGGGTCGCGGCGTGTATCCGAACGCGCCCGACAACGACGGCGACGGGTACCCCAACCACATCGATCTCTTCCCGAACAACCCGAACGAGTGGCGCGACTTCGACGGCGACCTCATCGGCGACAACGGCGACATGGACGACGACGGCGACGGTATCCCCGACACGGTCGATCCGTTCCCCTTCGATGCCGACAACCTGCCCGATGAACCGCCGCCACCAGCCGGTCCGTTCGCCCCGCTGCCGATCGCGGTCATGGAGAACCTGCCCGGTGGCCTCGCGCTCGCGACCACCTTCGAGGAGCCGCCCTACTCGGGTCTGCCGGGCACCCAGCCGCTCAACTTCACCTTCGGCGGCGGTGGCATCGACCTCTACGATCCGTACGGTGGCCACCTTGCGCACGTGCCGCTGGCGCCGCGCTCGCTGTTCCCGTGCAACTTCTCGTACGCGATCGACAAGCCGTTCCCTGAACTCGGTGCGTTTACCGTGCTCTCGGTCGACGTCGAGGTCATCAATTGCCGCATGACCATCGAGCTCGGGCTCGACGGCTTCCCGACGGGCGACTATCCGTTCAAGATCGATGGTGTCCAGCGCGGCACGCTGCGCTCGATGCCGTTCCGCATCTATGACGAAGGCTTCTACAACCTCGCGGTGCGCCCGATGGGCGAGGATCGGGGCGCGGGCGGCGTGCAGCCGAACGGCGTGCCGATGTCCGCGGCGGTCCGCCTCAACGAGGGACGACCGATGACGGAGTTCGGCGTGGTGCCGGGCGCGTTCGGCCTTGCTCCGGCGGTCGAGAACTCGTTCAAGACGCCGAGCCTTCGCAACGTCGAGCTCACGGGCCCCTACTTCCACAACGGCCGCGCGGCCACGCTCGAAGACGTCATCCGCTTCTACAACCGCGGCGGCGACTTCCACGAGAACAACCTCGACACGCTGGCTCCGTCGATGCACGCGCTCGGCCTCAGCGAGGCGCAGATCGCGGATCTCGCGGCGTTCCTCCGCACCTTCACCGACGAGCGCGTGCGGGATGCACGCGCTCCGTTCGACCACCCGTCGCTGCCCATGCCCGAAGGCCACACGATCCCCGCGATCGGAGCCGAGGGCCGCACCGCGTCGTGCGCATCGCCGATGCTCACCTTCGCGGAGAGCCTGGTGGTGACCGATCCGTGGTTCGGCGACTGCGACCGCAACGGCCTGATCGACTCGTGCGAGATCACGCGCACTCCGTCGCTCGACGCCGACGGCGACGGCATGCTCGATGCATGCGCCGCCGCGCCGTGCAACGCCGACATCACCGGCGACGGCATGGTGCTGGGCGACGACCTCGCGCTGCTTCTCGCGGCGTGGAGCCAGCCCGCCGCCAAGGCAGGTGGTGCGGATGTCGACGGCTCGGGCTTTGTCGACGGTGGCGATCTTTCGATCCTCTTGGGGAGCTGGGGTACCTGTCCGTAGCGTGAGACGGCGGGCGCTCTAGTGCTCAAGCGCGCCGCGGGTCGAAAGACCCGCGGCGCGTTTCGTTTGGGGGCGACGACCTCTGGTGGAGTGGGGCCAGGGCTCTCACGGAGAGCACGGAGGAATGAGGCCGGTTGGCAGCGATCGACCCGAGCCTTCAACCCCCCTCGGGTGCCCGTCCGTCGCCCGGCGACGAAGCCGACGGAGACTGCGGAACGTTGGACGTCAGCCTTCGATGGAAGTGGTCGACTTGGATCGTCAATGTCGATCCAGACCTCACGATGGAGTGCCCGGCGTCCGCCTCCGCTTACTCGCGCGCCCGCCACACGAACTCCGCACGCACGATCGCGTGGTCGCTCGGCCAGCGGCCATCGCGCTTGTCGGCGTCGATCGAGGCCGACTCGACGTCGAGGCCGCCGCCGACCA
>JBIIRG010000153.1:0-7340 GCA_044341665.1 Phycisphaerales bacterium
GCCGTCGCCCGCCATCCTCGGGCCATTCGCGACCGAGGCCTCGAGCGAACCCTCCACCTGGTCCTTCGCCATCGAGCGCAGCGCCGTGCCGCGCAGGCGGTCGTCGGTCACGCGCACGTACCACTGGTCGCTGAGGTACGGCTCGACCGGCACATGCGACCGGTACGAGTGGCCGACCGAGTGGCGGTACGGCTTCACGTCCTCGAGCAGGTTGTTCTGCTTGAACCAGGCGACGATCTTCTTGCGCGCCTCTTCGCGCGAAAGGCCGACGAACTGCCTCGCCTCGGGCGAGACATCCATCCAGCCGTGGCGGTCGCTGATCGAGCCGTCGGGCGCCATGATGTTGATCGCGGCGACTCCGTGGCGCTGGCCGATGTCCCAGTCGTTCGGATCGTGCGCGGGCGTGACCTTGAGGAAACCCGTGGCGAACTGCGCCTTCGGGTCGGCAGGGTCGCCGCCCATCGACGCAGGCATGACGACATAGTCGTCCTCGACGACCGGGATCTCGCGTCCGACGATCGGCAGTCGCAGCTTCTTCCCGCGCAGCGCTGCGGCGCGCGGATCCTTCGGGTTCACGGCGACCGCGGTGTCGCCGAGCATCGTCTCGGGACGCGTGGTCGCGACGGTCACATGGCCCGAGCCGTCGGCGAGCGGGTACTTGAGGTACCAGAAGCTGCCGTCGACCTCCTCCATCTCGACCTCGTCGTCGGCGAGCGCGGTCTGCGTGACGGGATCCCAGTTGACGAGCCGCTTGCCGCGGTAGACGAGGCCGTCCTTGAAGAGCGTGAAGAACGCGTGGCGCACCGCGGTCGCGCAGGTGTCGTCCATCGTGAAGCGCGTGCGGTCGAAGTCGCACGAGCAGCCCATCGACTTCAACTGCCCGAGGATGGTGGCCTCGTACTCGTCCTTCCACTCCTGCACCTTCTCGACGAACGCCTCGCGGGTGAAGTCGGTGCGCTTCTTCCCTTGCAGAAGGAGGCGCTTCTCGACGACGGTCTGCGTGGCGATGCCGGCGTGGTCGGTGCCGGGCATCCACAGCGTGTTGCAGCCCTTCATGCGGTGGTAGCGCGTGAGGAGGTCCTGCAGCGAGTTGTTGAACGCGTGGCCGAGGTGAAGCGCCGCGGTCACGTTCGGCGGCGGGATGAAGATCGCGTACATGTCGCCGGCCGCGCGCGGGTCGGCGTGAAAGCAACGCGTCGCGTCCCACGTGGCGCGCACGGCGTCCTCCGCGTCCGCCGGCACGTAGGCCTTGGGGAGTTCGGTGGCGGGCGATGCGGATCCGTGCGTCGTGCCTGAAGACATAAGGCGGCGATTCTACTTGCGTTGTGCGCGCGAAAGGCGCGCGTTTCGCAGCGGTTTCTGCGATACTCGGCGCGTGCCCCTTCGCCGCGCCGCGCGCCGTTCCACGCTTCTGACGCCCTGCGTCGCCGTGCTGGCCGCGCTGGGCGCGTGCAGCGGCGGCGAGGCTCCTGCAGCGCGCGCGGGCGAGGAACCTCCCGCCCTGCTGTCGTCGCGCGAGGCGATCGACACCGCCGATGCGATCGAGAAGTTCCTGAACGCAGGCCGGGCACGGGAGGCCGTGCTGCTGGCGCGACGGTTCAGCGAGCGCGCACCCGCAGGCTCCGCGGTCGCAGTCACGGCTGGCGAGCTGCGCGCGCGCGCCTGCTTCACGTGGTCGCAGCTTCCCGACGCGAGCGTCACGCGCGAGGAGCGCACGGCGCTCGCGGCCGAGGCGGCCGAATGGGCGGTGCGCGCCATGAGCGCCTCCGATGGCGCCGCGAGCGAGGCCGGCAAGGCAACCGCCGATGCGGCACGGGTCGCCTTCGCGGCGCTCCTCTGCTCAGGCGCCGGACGTCACGACGACGCGCGGCGGCTCTTTGATCGCGCCCTCGAGCTCGCGCCGGACGACGCCGACATCCTGCTGCAGTCGACGCTGTCTGCGCTCGGCGCGGGGGATGGCGCGCGCGCGCGCGCGCTGCTCGCGCGGAGACGAGTCGTACCGAGCGCCAACGACGGCTGGAACGAGGGCCTCGAGGCGGAGATCCTGCTCGCGTCGGCTGAGTACAGCGCGGCGGTCGAGGCCGCGCAGCGCGCGGTCGCAGCGGATCGCGATCGACTGGAGTTCCGCCTGATCCTCGCGCGCGCGCTGCGGCGCGACGGACGCGCTGCCGACGCGGCGCGCCTTCTCTCGGCGCTCGACGATGCCGAGCGCGCCAAGCCAGCGATCGCGGAGCAGCATGCGCGCGCACTCGCCGAGTCGGGCGATGCCGCGGGCGCGGCGCGCGCCTGGGATCTCGCCGTGCGCGCGAATCCTGCGGACAGCTTCGTCCGCGCCGAGGCCGTGCTTGCGTTCCACCACGCGGGCGACGCGGCGCGCGCGGCAGCAGAACTCGCGCTGCTCGAGGCGATGCCGGGCGGCGCCTCGGATGCCGCGCGCGTGCGGGCTGCACTTGCAGCGCGGGGCAGTTCGCGCGAGGACGCGACGGACGCGCGTCCGCCCGGGAAGAACGACGAGCGGAGCGATTGAGAGCCCAGCGAGCCCGCGTCTCAGGGCCGCCTCCGCTGCACGCATGAGGCGAGCCGTCGGGGGAGTCGTCGACGTGATCCTTCGATGGGAGTGATCGACATCCACCGGCTAGCGGAGCGCGCGCCCGCCGTCGATGGCGATCGTGTCTCCGGTGGAGAACGTGGCCTCGAGCACGAGGAATCGGACGAGCCGCGCGGCCTCCTCGGGCGTCCCGGCGCGCCCGAGCGGCGTCCGCGCGAGGATGACGCGCTTCGTCTCGTCGGGAAAGTCGGGCGGCCACATCACGACACCCGGCGCGACACAGTGGACGCGCACCGCAGGCGCAAGCTCGACGGCAAGCTGCCGCGCCAGCGTGGCGACCGCAGCCTTCGCGAGCATGTAGGGTGTGAATCCGGCGCGCGCGCGTCCCAGTGCGTAGACATCGCTGAAGAGGACGACCGCCCCACCGCCCGCGAGGGCCGAGCGCGCGAGCGTCGGCGCAAGCGCCTGCGTCATGAGCAGCGGCGACACGACCTCGATGCGATGCATGCGCCCGAGGTCGTCGGCCGTGATCGCGCCGAATCCGTGTGGCTCGTAGGCGGAGGCGTTGTGCACGACCGCGTCGATCGGCCGGTCCCCCGCGGCGGCGGCGACCCGACCGGCGTAGGCGGCGGCAGCGTTGGCGTCGGCGAGGTCGAGCGGATCGCAGCGGACCTCGATCCGTTGCCCCGCGGCCGCAGCCTCGACGATGGCCAGGCGTGCGGTCTCGCCACAGTCGTCGGGGCGGGTTCGGTAGGTGAGGAGCAGCCCGAACCCCTGGCGGGCCAACTCGAGCGCGATAGAGCGCCCCACGCGATGGGAGGCGCCGGTGACGAGCGCCGTGCCGCGGGATCCTGTGGGAAACTCGGGAATGGACATGGTCTCTCGCGGAGTTCTCGGGGGCTTGTCCCGGGGTTCCGTTCCCGGCCTGGGCGGGTCGCTCGCCCACCCGCCGCGTCGGACGCGTCCGTCGATCGCCGCGAAGGGATGGTGCCTCGATCGCCGATCATACGGGAACCTCGCCGAGGCGACCCGCAGGCGCGGGACACGCCGCGTTGACCGTAGAATCCCGCTCCCCATGCCCGCCGACGCCTTCATGCCCATCCGACGGAGACGATGGCTCCGCTGGGTGCTGCCGCTGGCGCTCGTGGTGGTTGCCGGAGTGCTCGTCTACCTCACGCGCCCAGCCACGCTGGCGGCGATGATCCTTCCGCGCGCGTCCGCCGCGATCGGCGGCGAGGTCACGGCGTCGCGCCTTGCGCTCGGAGGGCTCAACTCGGTGGTGCTCGAGGACCTCCGCATCCGCGCGCCGCGCTGGGAGGGCCGCGCGGGCGAGCTCGTGTACAGCAACCGGATCGAGGTGCGCTTCTCGCTGCTCGCGCTCCTCACCGGGGAGTTCCGCGTGAAGTCGGTGCACGCGGGGCGACTCGAGCTCCGCATGGCCGAGGCGTCGGACCGGCCGGGCGACTTCTCGTTCCTCGCGCTCGAGCCAGAGGCCTCTGCCGACGACGAGGACAGCGCGCCACCGCGCCCGGGCGAGATCAGCATCGACGAACTCATCATCGAGAACGGCGTGGTGAACCGCGGCGAGTACAAGCGCCTCGGCGACCTGCGCTTTCGCGGAGTGCTCACGCCGTCGAAGGACAACGACTCGGCCTTCCGCTTCACGCTCCGCGGGCGGCCCGACGCCGAGGGGCGCCTGTCGATCGCGGGCATCGAGGGGTCGTTCGATCCCGCGTCGCGCGCGATCGCGCTGGCGGTCGAGGACCTCGCGATCGACGGACGCCAGCTGGCCGTGGCCCCGATCGCGGTGCGCACCTGGACCAGCAAGCTCGGCCTCGAGGGCCGTGTGACGCGCGCGCAGTTCGACTACGCGCCCGACCGCGAGCCGAGCGCGATGATCGACCTCGAGGGGCTCGCCATGAATCTTCCGCTCGAGCAGCTGAGCGGCGATGGCGCGGCCGACGCGGGTGGCGCGTGGGGCGGCTTTGCGCGTGGCGCCGCGGTCGACCTGCGCGCCGCGCCGCGCATGACGGTGCGCTCGGGCACGCTGCGGCTTGAGCGCAGCGAGGTCCGCTTCGAGGAGATCCGCGGCGAGCTCGGCGCAGACGAGGCGCAGGCCGCCGGCGGCGCGAACCGCGTGCTGGCGGTGCCGTTCGAAGGCGCGATCTCCATGCGCCTGCCCACCGAGTCGCTGCCTGCGTTCGAGTGGGACGCGCGCGACGCGTGGTTCGCGTCGGCGGCGCGCATCGCGCCCTTCTCGATCGATCTCGCGATCCGCGGCTTCGGCTCGCCGGAGGAGCGCGCCGGTGCGCCCGACACGCTGTTCCTGCCGCGCGCGGTCACCAAGATCCTCTCCGACTTCAACATCACCTCGTGGACGATCGACGTCGAGACGAGGCTCGAGCGCGGCGCGCCACTGCCCGACGGCACGGCCGCACCGCTCGCATCGAGCGGGACGCTCACGCTGTCGCGGGGCGCCGGTGCGTTCGAGGAGTTCCCGTACCGGCTCGACGATGTGACGGGCGTATTCCGCTACCGAGACGACAACCTGGTCGTCGAGCGGCTCACGGGCCGCGGCGCGGATGGCGCGACCGCGCTCATCGAGGGGCGTCTCGACGGCCTCTCGACCGGAGCAGAGATCGACCTCTCGATCCGCTGCGACGACGCCCCGATCGACGAGCGCCTCTTCAACTCCTTCGAGGAGGCGCCGCGCGAGGCGCTCGAGCTCCTCTTCGATGCACGCGCCGCCGCCACGCTGTCGGAGGAGGGACTGCTGCCGGACGCCGGCGCGCTGGTGGCGCAGCGGCAGGAACTGGCGCGGCTCCCCGACATCGACGCCAACGCGGCGACGCGCGCCCGCCTGCAGCGCTCGCTCGATGCGGGGCCGTTCGCGCTCGGCGGACGCTGCGGCTTTGCGATGCGCGTCTACTCGCCGGCCGGCTTCGGACAGCCCGTGTTCGTGACGGGCGACGTGACCGTGCGCGACGCGGGGCTCGTGTTCGGGCGCTTCCCGTATCCCCTGCGGCTGAAGCAGGGCTCCTTCCGTGTGCTCGACGAGTCGATCGAGATCCTCGGCGACGGGATCAAGGCGATCACCCCGGCGGGCGGCGAGTTCACGGTGTCGGGGCGGGTCGACATCCCGCGCCTCGGCGACGGCGAGCGCGGGCTGCGTCCGCTCATCCGCGTGACCGATCGGCGCGATGCGGTCAACCGCGCGCTGCTGGCCGCGATCCCGCACGCGGGCGACGAGATTCCAGCGGGTTGGCCGGGAGCCGAGCTTGCGCCTGCGGGCGAGCTGCTCTCGTCGCTTGGGCTCGCAGGCTGGATCGAGCTCGACGGTCTGGTCGACAGCGACGACCAGGGCGACGAGCGCTTCGCCTTCACGGTCGACTTCTCGCTAGGCACCGCGTCGCCGACCGACGAGGGCCGCGCCCAGCTCGAGGAACTCGGCCTGCCGTGGCCGCCCGAGTTCACGCTCAGCGAGTGCTCAGCGCGCCTGCAGCTCACGCCCGAGCGCGTGACGATCGAGCGGTGCGAGGGCCGCAACGGCGATGGATCGATCAGCGCCACGGGATTCGCAGACCTCGAGGGACCCGACCGCGACATCGCGCTCGAGCTGCGCGGCGTACCGATCAGCCGCGCCTTCGAGGGCTACCTCGCGGCCGACCCGGAGGTGGCCGCGGCGCGCTTCCGCCGCTTCGCGCCGAGCGGCGCCATCGACGGCGTGATCCGCAAGCAGGTGCGCGCCGACCGCACGTCGACGAGCGGCACGCTCACGCCGCAGTCGATCGAGCTCACGCTCGACGGGAGCCGCGTGCGCGCCGAGCGCATCGCCGGCCGGATCGCGGTCACCGACGGCGGCGTGCGCGCGGAGAGCCTCGAGTACCGACTCACCGAGGGCGATGTCGACGACGGCATCCTGCGCCTCTCGGGTCCGCTGTCGACCGAGGACGCCGACACGAGCCCGCTCGATGCCGCCATCACGGGCTCGCGCGTCGAGTCGCCGCTGGTGCGCGAGCTGCTGACGACCCGCGCCAAGGGCGTGCTCGACCTCCTGCGTGGGCGCGCCGCGACGGGCCGCTTCGATGCGCGCTACCAGTCGGGCGCCGAGGAGCGCTTCGAGATCCGCCCGCGCACGCTCACGGTCGGGCAGCCCGAGGAGCGCGTGGCGATGACCTTCGCCGAGACCGACACGATCGCAGGCGACGGCGACAAGGTCGAGTTCGACCTCCACGCGAGCCTCGTCGACGCGCATTCGGGCGCGCTCACCGCGCGGGGCTCCTACACGGGCGACGGCGACAACCGGCTGAGCGCCTCGATGCGCCTCGACGCGGCGACCCTCACGCCGTCCCTCCGCAAGCAGCTGCCGCCGCCGCTCGACAGTTCCTGCGAGACGCTCCGGCTCACGACGAAGGGCGCGTTCACGCTCGACCTCCCCGACATCGCGCTGCGATGGCCCGCGACCGGCGGCGCCGACAACCCCGACATCTACCAGCTGCGCGGGCGCGCCACGCTCGCCGACGCATCGTTCGAGGCGGGCACCGCGTTCTCGGCGATCGACGCCGAGATTCCCATGCGCTTCCGCTTCGAGCCGCGCACGGCCAAGCCCGTCGACTTCACGGCCACGATCGCCGCCGCGCGCGGCCGCGTGTTCGACCGTCCGCTCGGCGCCACCGAGATCGACGTCCGGACCGGCGAGGCGGGCACCTCGCTCGAGCTGACAGGCGCGGGCGACCTTGCGTTCGGCCGCTACGACCTCGCGTCGACGGTCGACTTCGAGAGCGACACGTAC
>JBIIRG010000154.1:0-7334 GCA_044341665.1 Phycisphaerales bacterium
CTCTTCCTCGGTGTTGATGCCGTCGCAGTCGTTGTCCGTGCCGAGGTTCGCGCAGAGCTCCGCGGCGCCCGGGTAGACCAGGATGTCCGCGTCGTTGCAATCGGTGTTCGTCGTGACACCGCATGCGGACATCGGGCCCGCGCCGAAGCCGTCAGCGTCGCCATCGGCGTAGGTGACCAGCGCGTCGTTGCAGTCAACATTGTTCGGCACCCGGCCTGCGATCGGAGTGCAGCTCGCGACTGCGGTTCCGAATCCGAAACCGTCGCTGTCGGCATCCGTGAAGTAGTCGACGCTGTCAACGGCCTCGTCTGCGCTGGTGTCGCCGTCGCAGTCGTTGTCGGTGGAGAGGTTGGCGCAGTTCTCGAGAGCGCCGGGATAGACATCCCCATTCGTGTCATCGCAATCCGCATTGTTCGTGATCGCACCACACGGCTCGCACACGGACGATCCGAACCCGTCGTCATCCGCGTCGACGAAGTGCTTCTGCGCGTCATTGCAGTCGGAATTGTTCGTCACTCGGCCCGCGATCGCGGTGCAGCTTGCCACGGGCTCGCCGAAGCCGAATCCGTCGCCGTCGGCGTCCGTGTAGTAGTCGACGCTGTCAACGGCCTCGTCGGCGCTGGTGTCGCCGTCGCAGTCGTTGTCGATCGCAAGGTTCTTGCAGTTCTCCAGGGCGCCTGGATAGACGCTGGAATCCGAGTCGTTGCAGTCGGTGTTGGTCGGGACGCCGCACGCGGTCATCGGGCCCGCGCCGAAGGTGTCGCCGTCGCCGTCCGCGTAGGTCACGAGGGCATCGTTGCAGTCGGTGTTGTTGGTCACGCTGCCCGAGATCGCGGTGCAGCTCTTGGTGGCAGTGCCCGCGCCGAAGCCGTCGACGTCGCCGTCGACGTAGTAGTTCACGCTGTCGATCGACTCGGCGTCCGAGTTCGCATCGCCGTCGCAGTCGTTGTCGACCCCGTCGTTCGCGCAGTTCTCAAGCGCACCCGGGTAGACGGTGTTGTCGCTGTTGTTGCAGTCGGTGCTCGTCTCAACGCCGCAGGGCGCCATCGGCCCCGCGCCAAACCCGTCGCTGTCGACGTCGGCGTAGGTCTTGAGGCTGTCGTTGCAGTCGAGGTTGTTGGTCACGCGCCCCGGGATCGGGGTGCACGAGCCGACGCCCACGCCGGCACCGAAGCCGTCCACGTCCACATCGCGGTAGTACGGCGTCGCGTCGACCGCCTCGAGGTCGCTGTTGGCCTCGCCGTCGCAGTCGTTGTCGGTGCCGTCGTTCGCGCAGTTCTCGATGCCGCCTGGGTAGCGGGTGGGGTCGTTGTCGGCGCAGTCGAGCGGCGTCGACGGAGCAGGGCGGTAGCCAGCGGGCTGGTCGCAGAAACGGGTCGCGGTGCCCACGGTGAACGTGTCGCCGTCGGCGTCCGCGTAGAAGTTCGACTTGCCCGCATCGGCTGCGGAGCTGTCGGCGTTGTCGGCGAAGCCGTCGCAGTCTTCATCGGTGTTCAGCGCGTCGCAGATCTCCTGCGCGCCGGGGTTGATCGCGGCGGCGCTGTCGTTGCAGTCGCCGGCGACGGGAGCGTGCTTGGCGGGTTCGTCGCAGAAACGCACGGCCGGCAGCACACCGTAGTTGTCGTTGTCGGCGTCGACGTAGAAGTCGGTCTTGCCGGCGTCTGCAGCCGAGTCGTCGGCGTTGTCGGCGAGCGTGTCGCAGTCCTCGTCGGTGTTCAGCGCGTCGCAGATCTCCTGCGCGCCGGGGTTGATCGCAGCGTTGCCGTCGTTGCAGTCTCCGGCGACGGGAGCGTGCTTGGCGGGCTCGTCGCAGAAGCGCACGGCGGGCAGCACGCCGTAGTTGTCGTTGTCGGCGTCGACGTAGAAGTCGGTCTTGCCCGCGTCGGCGGCGGAGCTGTCGGCGTCGTCGGCGGCGCCGTCGCAGTCCTCGTCGGTGTTCAGTGGGTCGCAGATCTCAGTCGCGGCGGGATTGATCGCGGCGGCGCCATCGTTGCAGTCGCCGGCGACTGGAGCGTGCTTGGCAGGCTCGTCGCAGAAACGCACGGCCGGCAGCACGCCGTAGTTGTCGTTGTCGGCATCGACGTAGAAGTCAGTCTTGCCGGCGTCGGCAGCGGAGCCGTCGTCGTTGTCAGCCGCGCCGTCGCAGTCCTCGTCCGTGTTCAGCGTGTCGCAGACTTCCTGCGCGCTCGGATTGATCGCAGCGTCGCCGTCGCGGCAGTCGGTGCTGTTGACCGAGTAGCCGGACGCGGGCAGGTCGCAGAACCGCACCGCCGCGCCCGCGCCGAAGCTGTCGGCGTCGCCGTCGACGTAGAAGTCCGACTTGGTCGACTCGAGCGCCGAGCTGTCCGCGTTGTCGGCCGCGTTGTCGCAGTCCTCGTCCACATTGCCCGCGTCGCAGACTTCCTGTGCATTGGGGTTGATCGACGTGTTTCCGTCATCGCAGTCGTCGTCGTTGGTCGCGCTGCCGGGAATGCGGTCGCAGGCGCTGGTGCCCGTCGAGCCGCGCAGGCCGAAACCGTCCATGTCGGAGTCGACGTAATAGGTGTTGAACACGAGCCCGTTGTCGATGCCGCCGGTGCAGTCGTCATCGACGCCGTTGCACACCTCGGTGCGGCCCGGATTGCGGTTCGCGTTGGCGTCGTCGCAATCGCCGCCGACCAGGGCAAAGCCGCTCGGCGCCGTCGCCCTGCAGAACTGCTGCGAGGGCGCCACGCCGTAGCCGTCGGCGTCGGCGTCGGGGAAGTACGCGTATGCCGTGCCGGTCGCGTTGAACGTTGCCATCACCACCGTCTCGTTGTCGGACGAGTCGGTCACGGTGATCGTGATCGGGTGGCTGCCGAGCCCGACCACGGTGCCCGCCGCAGGGCTCTGCGAGAGCTGCAGCAGGATCTCAGGCGTGCAGTTGTCGAATGCGCCCACGAGCGTCAGGAAGCTCGGCACCGTGGCGACGCAGTTGTCGTTCACGGCCGCGCTCAGCACAGTCGAGTCGAGCTCGACCTGCGGCGGAGTCGTGTCGGCGCCCTCGAGCACCACGACGTCGAGCGTGACCGTGCCACCTGCGCCGCTCGCGGTCGCCGTGTAGGTGCCCGCGCCGAGCGCCGTGAGATCGATCTTGTTCGAGAAGAACCCGTTCGGGCCGCTCCAGAAGAAGGTCGCCGCCTCGCTGACCGTGACGTCGATGAAGCCGTTCGGCGCACCGCAGGTGGTGCCCGCGGAGTTCACGAGCGTGATCGAAGGAGCCACGAGGCCGCTTGGACGCAGCGCCGCGAAGCCGTGTCCCTGGCCGGCCGCGATGTCGAACGTGCCCGCGGTGCCCGAGGGCACGCCCGTCTGGCCGCTGTTGTTGCGGCCCCACGCGACCAGCGCGCCGTCCGACTTGAGCGCCAGGCTGTACTGCGCGCCCGCGGCGACGTCGACGACGCTCGAGAGCCCGGCGGGTACGTCGATCTGCTTGTAGAAGTTGAAGCCCCATGCCCGCACCGTGCCGTCTGGCATCAGCGCCAGGGTGTGCGCCTCGCCGGCCGACACATCGCGCACGGTCGTCACGTCGGCGGGCGGAATGACCTGTCCGAAGCCGTTCGAACCCCAGCCCGCGAGCGTTCCATCCGATCGCAGCGCCATCGCGTGCTCGGCGCCGAGCTCGAGCCGGATCACGCGGTTGAGCCCGGACGGCGGCGTGCACTGGCCGTACTGGTTGTTGCCCCACAGGCGCACCGTGCCGTCGGCAAGCACCACGCCGGAGAACTGCGTTCCCGCAGCCGCGTGCATGGCGGTGCTGATGCCCGCGGGCACATCGATCTGGCCGTTGAAGTTGTCTCCCCAGCAGGCCACGGTGCCGTCGGCCTTCACGACCACGGTGTGCCAGTCGCCGCCCGCGATGCTGCGCACGGGACCGAGTCCCGCGGGCACGTTGCACTGATCGAGCGCGTTCCAGCCCCAGCACACCACCGAACCGTCGGGACGCAGCGCCACCGTGTGGTCGAGGCCGGCATCGATGTGCGCGACCTCCGACAGGCCCGCGGGCACGTTCCGCTGGCCGCGTGCGTTCGAGCCCCAGCCCACCAGGCTCTGCGCCTGCGCGGTTCCTGCCGCAGACGCCACAAGGGCGGCCATCAGCGTCATGCCGGTGGTCGTGCCCGCGAACGTCCCGCGGCGGATATTGAGGTTGGTGCTGGGGCTGCTCTTCATCGGAAAGTCCTCTTCGAATGCCGTCTGGTCGCGGTCCGGATCCCTCCAACCCCGAGGCACTGTCCTCCTCGGGGCCACCGAACCGTGCGTTCCCGTCCGAGCGCTCTGGGGCAGAGCCAGCTCCTCGGGGGACGTTCACTCACTCACTCGCTTCGTCGTTCACTCACAGATGCGCCACACACCACTCGTGGTCCTGGCCGCGCCAACTGCGCGCGGCTCGTGTTCATTCCGTCGATGTCACCAGTCCGCACGCTCCAGCGTGGCCCCGGCTGCGCCGGCCGATCCGCCGCGCTCGAGGTAGTGCTGAAGGTCGTGCTGGTCGAGCCATCCGTCGCCGTTCAGGTCGCCCGCAGCGAGCTCCCCGAGCCCCATGCGACGGAGCTCCTTGATGCTGATTCGCGTTCGCGGCGCGCCTGCGGTCAGTCCGCCGCAGTCGAGCCCGGTCATGAAGTAGTTGATGCCGATCACGCTGAAGTCCGCGTTGTTGACCCAGCCGTCGGCGTTGAAGTTCGCAACGCCGTCCGTGCTCGAGGGCTGGCCCTCGTGGAGCAGGAAGATGCCGAAGTCCATGATGTCGACGATGTCGTCGTTGCTCACGTCGCCCTGGACGAAGGTGAAGTTGGCCTGGTAGCGCGTGCCCATGTCGAGGATCGTCTGGTCGATCGCGGTCAGCGAGTAGGCGAGGTCCTTCGCGCACAGGCAGGCGTAGCCCGACGAGACGGGAACCTGCACGTTCTCCGCCAGTCCTACGAAGCGGCTGTTCGCGATGTCGGGGTAGAGCGTGGCCGTCGCCACGGGGAAGGTCGAGCCGATCTTGAAGCGGATCTGGCGGTCGGTCGGATTGCTGTCGCGGGTCGCGCCTGGAACGAAGATCACCGCATCGAGCAGCTGGTAGTTGCGGACGTTGATCGTCTGCGTCTCGGACACGGTGTTTCCTGCGTCATCGGTGGCTGTCCACACCACGGAGCTCAGGCCGATCGGGAACTCCGCGGGCCAGTCGGCCGTGGTGCTTCCGTTCGGCAGCGTGACCAGGCGCACGACGTCCACGAAGGAGTCGCAGTTGTCGAGCGCGGTCACCGCGGGTGCCTCGATCGCCGCACCGATGACGGATCCAGCGTCGGTCGGCACATCGACCCAGTTCGGCACCACCGTCAGCGTCGGCGAAATGAAGTCGACGTTGATCGACGGAAGGTCGCCCATGTTGGGCACCACGGTGTTGCCACCGCTCACCGCGATCCCCGTCGAGGTGCCGCCCACGGTCGCGAAGGCGACAAGCCCGTCGCGCACGCAGTCGTTGGCCTCGTCCTTCACGCGCATCTTCAGCACCGCGATGTCGGCCGAGGTCGTCACGCCCGCGAAGGTCGGATCGAGCACGAAGAAGGTCATCGTTCCCGCCGCCGCGTCGACGGTGGTCGACGACGGATTCAGCGTGAACGGTCCCTTCGTGGCGTTCTGCACCGCGTTGGGAAGCACCGCCTCGAGGAGCGTCGTGTCGAAGGCGAGCGCCACCTGCGCGCCGAGGGCCGCCGTGGGCGTCTCGCCCTCGGGAGTCTCGATGCTCAGGCGGACCGTCACGTCGATCTCGGTGCCGGGCGGCGCGATCGTGGTGCTCGGGATGAGCTGAACCGACACCTTGCTCGCGGCCTCGGCGATGCCGCCGAGGCACGCAGCGACCGCCAGCGCAAGCGCGCCGGTCGTCGTGGTGAGGTTTGTGGAAGGAAGGCTCATGGTGTTCTCCTCTCGATTGGCGGCTCTCAGGGAAGCCGCCGTTCGAATCCGCTGCTGTCGTTGTCCGTCGTCTCAGTTCGCGTCGTGCATTCGTCGTTCACTCACTCGATCGGTCCGTCGGTAGGTGCGAACGTGGGCGGCGGCGGTTGTCCTGCGCCGCGCATGAACTGCTCGATGTCGCGCACGTCGACCCAGCCGTCGCCGTTCAGGTCGGCCTCCGCAAGGTGGCCGAGGCCCTGGCGACGCAGGTCCTTCACGCTCACCCGCGCGACCGGTCCTCCGGCAAGCGCGCCGCCCGACCCGCACGACTCGCCCTCGCGGAAGAACGTCCACGAGACGAAGCCGAAGTCGCCGTTGTCGACGTCGGTGTCGGCGTCGAAGTTCGAGCGCGCGTTGGTGGCCTTGCCGATCCCGCGGTCGGTCACGAACAGGCTGAAGTCGTAGATGTCGACGCGGTCGTCGTTGTTCGAGTCGCCCTGGAGGAGCGCGAACGACGCCGCATACTCGCGGCCGACGATCGTCGGCGCCGCCGAGTCGCTGAGCGCGTGCGTGAGGTCCTTTGCGAGCGCGCAGTCGTAGCCCGCCGACACAGGCACCCGCAGGTCGGTGATCGCGCCGGTGCGGCCAGCGAAGCCGACGTTCTGCGACGGGTAGTCGACCCCGCCGATCGTGAGCCGCACGGGACGCGTGGTCGCGCCCGCGAACCCGCCGTTGAGCGTGAAGGTCGCGTTGAAGTGCTGGTAGTTGCCGACGGTGATCGTGAGCGTGTGGCTCGTGACGTTGCCCGCCGAGTCGCCCGAGGTCCACGTCACGGTCGACGCACCGATCGGGAAGAGATTGTCTGCAGGCCACGCGGCCAGCGGCGCCATGCCCGCGCGAACCACGAGCATGGTGTAGGGCAGCGCGCCCTCGCAGTTGTCGGTCGCGCTCACGGTCGGCTCGAGCGCCGTTCCGCCCACGAGCGAGCCCGCGTCGACGGGAATCTCGAAGTCGCCAGGGACGCCGCTGAACGCGGGTCCGTCGAAGTCGAGGTCGATGTCGGCCATGTCGATCAGCCGCGGCAGCCGCGCGCCCGACGTGCCTGCGGTCACGACGCTAAAGCGGGTGATCGCCGCGCCCGAGCTCGGCAGGATGCGGATCAGGTCGGCCACGTTGCACTCCGACACGCCGGGGAGCACGTCGAAGGTCATCTCGACGAGCGTCGCGTCGGCGTTCATGCCGAGGTCCGCCGTGTCGACGCCTGCCGCGTAGCGGAGGAGGCCGATTCCGTTGTCGATCGACTCGAAGATCTGGCGCTGGAACGGACCGCCCGCGAGGTCGCAACGCACCGCGTCGCGCACATCGAGGTCGGTCTCGAGCGACAGGCGCATCGGGTCGTACGCCACCACGAGCTGGATGCCCGTGGCGCGGTCGGGCGC
>JBIIRG010000155.1:0-7303 GCA_044341665.1 Phycisphaerales bacterium
ATCTTCCGCAGCGTCGGATACTCCCGGAACCACATCGGGCGCCTCCGCAGGGACCTGCTCGAATTGGCCTCATCCAACATGGCGACGCTTGACTCCACCACGCGATTCGGCGAGAAATGGCGGGTCAGCGGAGTGCTTGTCGGGCCGAATGGCGGGGTGCTCCGCGTGCGCACGATCTGGATCATCCCGCGTCACGAGTTCGTTCCGCAACTGGTCACCGCGTTCCCAGAGAGGACCTCCGCATGAGCCGCCCGAGACTCCTTGAAATCGTGTCGCTTGCGCGCGACATCCCCGCGCACGGACTCAAGGCCGGCGCCGAGGGCACCGTGCTCGGGCTGTACGAGCCCGACGGACTCGAGGTCGAGTTCCTCGACGCGCTCGGCGAGCACATCGCGGTCCTGACCCTCGAGGACAGCGATATCCGCTCGGCCACCGACGGCGGTCCGACCGCCTCGCCGCGACCGCACCCGTCGCGCTGACGGAACAGCCCGGAGTTTGCTTGAAATCTCCCAGGCATTCCGTCAAACTCGTTCCCGATGCCCCGCGAATCCACGCTCGTTCCCATCGCGCTCGCCGCGTGCCTCGCCGCGCCGGCGCTCGCCGAGAAGACGCACTTCACCTACCTCTGGCACCTCGAGCAGCCGATCTACTGGCCCGATCGGCAGGCGGGCACGCAGCGCTACGAGCGCGCGTGGCAGTCGATCCTGAGGCGCGACGCGGGCGCCACGAACCCCGAGAACGACCTGCGCGCGATCTTCGGCCTCGCCGACCGCGTCGCCGCGTACCAGTACCGGCCGCGCGACACGGTGAGCGCGATCTCGTGGGCGACCGAGGCAGGCGCGCAGGTCTCGTTCTCCGGCGGACTGATCGCGAACATCCAGAGCTTCGCCGAGGCCGGCGGACAGCTCGGCTACGGCACCAACTGGCACGGCCCGTGGCGCGAGTCGCGCGGCTGGCAGACGAACACCCCGGGCGCTGATTTCCCGCGCATGGACGTGGTGATGTTCTCGTTCCACCACGCGCTGCTGCCCTTGATCGACGGCGACGCGATCCGCAAGGAACTCGCGCTCTACAAGGAGATCTACCCGCAGGCGTGGGGCGCTGCGCCCGCGGCGTCGAAGGGCTTCTTCCCGAGCGAGATGGCGTTCTCGACGCGGCTCATCCCGTATCTCGCCGAGGCGGGCATCGACTGGAGCTTCGTGTCGGGCGAGAAGCTCTCGCGCGCGTGCGCGCAGTTTCCCGTGGTCTACGGCTCGGGCGGCATCAACTGCGATCCGCCGAACAAGGCCGACCAGCTCAATCCCGCGCAGGCGAACTACCGCCGCATCTCGATCTCGCGCGGATGCGGGCCTGCAGAGGCTGTGCCGTTCGCGTTCACGCCGCATCGCGCGAAGTACGTGAATCCCGAGACAGGTGCGGAGAGCTTCGTCACCGTCGTGCCCTGCTCGCAGCACCTCGGGTGGATGGACGGCTACAACCCGATCTCGACAGGCGAGCTCGGCGCGCTCGAGACCTACAACGATCCGAACCGCCCGATGCTCGTCGTGTTCGCGCACGACGGCGACAACGCGTGGGGCGGCGGCTACTCGTACTACATGGAGGCGGTGCCGAACTTCGTCTCGACCGCGGAGAGCCAGGGCTACAAGTCGACCGTCGTGCAGAAGTACCTGAACGACCATCCCGTCCCCGCCGCCGATGTCGTGCATGTCGAGGACGGCGCGTGGGTGAACGCCGACGGCGACTTCGGCGCGCCGCAGTTCCTGAACTGGAACTGGCCGCCCGTGCTTGCAAACGGCACCATCGACATCGCGAACGGCTGGGCCGAGGACATCCGCAACTGGGCGGTCATCACCGCCGCGCAGAACTACGTCTCGACCGCCGAGCAGATCCACGCGGGCCAGGGCCTCCCGACGCGCACCGCACAGATCCTCGCGCCGAACGCGCAGAGCCGCGCGAGCGAGCGCGCGTGGCACTTCTTCCTCGGCAGCCTGAACTCGGGCTACATGTACTACGGCACCAGCCTCGACATGGAGGTCAAGCCGACGGTCGCATGCAACGAGGCGATCCTCGAGGCGAACACCGTGATCGGCGCGGGCACCGCCGACGCGACGGGCCCGACCGTGTGGATTCCCCAGCGTTTCCCGTGGAATCCGGGCTCGACCAACTTCGGTCCGCAATACGGCTACCAGCAGTACCAGTCGAACGGCGACTTCAAGGTGTGGACCTTCGTGCACGATGTCTCGGGCACGAGCACGGTGACGCTGAAGTACCGCCTCGACGACGACGGGCAGAATCCGCTCGCCGACAACGCGAACGAGCTCTACGCGGACGGCGCGGGCGTCGGTGCGTGGCAGTCGATCGCCATGACGCGCCGCGCGTTCCCGGCGGGCAACGTCTACAGCAACGGCTCGATCAACTTCTTCGAAATGCCCGCGGCGATCGCGGATCAGTGGTACGCGGACATCGTCGGCGTGCGCTCGAAGCTGGTCGACTACTACGTCGAGGCCGTCGATGCGCGCGGCAACGTGCGCAGGAGCCCCATCCAGCACGTGTGGGTCGGCGACGGCGCCGGCTCGGGTGGTGGCGGCGGCGGTGGTGGCGGCGGTGACGTCGTCGCCGTCACGCCGAATCCGCTTGTCGCGGGCGGAAACGCAACGATTTCGTACAACCCCGCCGGTCGCCCGCTTGCAGGCGCGGCGACGGTGAAACTCCACTACGGCTTCAACAACTGGTCGCAGGTCGCGAGCCCCGATCCGGCGATGACGTGGAATGCGAAGACGCAGCGCTGGACCGCCACCGTGCCGCTGCTTGCGAGCGCGACGCAGCTCGACGTCGTCTTCAACAACGGCGCGGGCACGTGGGACAACAACGGCGGCGCGGACTGGCACTTCACGGTGACGGGTTCGCAGCCGCCGAACGAGTGGACGATGAACGGCTCGGTCGACGCCGACGCGGTGCTGGTCGCCCAGAACGCCGCGGGGAATCGCCGGCTTTGGGCGGGCATCAAGGGCACGACGCTCTACGTCGCGACCGAGGACGCGGGCGAAGGCGACGATGTGTTCGTCTTCGTCGGCGCGCCGGTCGGCGCGCTGCGCGCCGCGCCGTGGTCGAAGTCGGGGCAGGTCGCGTCGTGGAGCGCGTTCCTCGCCGACGAGAACGACAACGACTACGAAGGCTGGTTCAACGCGCTCGGGACGACCTTCACCGGCGCGGGCAATCCGCAGGCTTCGACCGCTGCGAACGGCGGCGTCGTCGAAGGCACGATCGACCTCGCCGCGTACCTCGGCACGGTGCCGGCGGAAATCGCGCTCGCGGTCGGGCCATTTGCGACCGGGAACGGCGGCTCGCTCAGGAGCGCGCAGCAGGTGCCCGTCGCGATCGCTGCGAACGGCAACCTCGAGGCGAACGAGTACCTCGTGGTCGAGACGTGTGCGATCACAGTGCCATCGCCCGGCGCGGCCGCGGGCACGTGCTGCCCCGCCGATCTCGATGCCGATGGCCTCGTGGGCGCGACCGACCTGAGCGCGCTCCTCGGCGCGTGGGGGTCGACGGGCACGGCTGCGGGCGATGCCGACATCGACGGCGACGGCTCGGTCGGCGCGGCCGATCTCGCGGCGCTGCTCGCCGCGTGGGGAAGCTGCTGAAGCAGGGTCGCGCCGGATCGCAGATCTGCATGTGGAACCCACCAGATCGAGCGGCTCCGGATTTCTCGTGAGATTCGAGCTCGGGCTGCCAGATCTCCGCCCCTCATGCGGAGACGCGATGTCGGCTGTCTCGGGCAACGCCCTTGCGCCGAGTGCTCGCATTCGAATCGGACGAGTCCCATGCACATCGCGAAGCCGTCCTCCCACCTCCCGACCGTCGCCCTCCTTTCCCTCGCCTCGCTCGCCGCAGGAGCGACCGTCCCGAGCGCCCACGCGGCGTTCACCGGCATCACCGTGACCGCGGTCGCGGGCCCGGCCTCGACTCCCGTCGGTGCGACCACGGTGTACCGCGTGTGGGCGAACTTCGACGCGGGCGGGGGCAACTGCGCCGGCGTGCACAACTTCCGCTGCATCTCGGCGACGGGGTTCACCGGCTTCGTCCACAACGACAACAACACCACCGGCACCTACTCGATCACGAGCGGCAGCTGGTTCACGCTCAACAGCAACAATGCGTTCGGCGCGACCGATTCATGGGTCAGCCTGACCGAGCCCTTGAGCTTCCCCACGACTTCCGCGATCCCGGTCTATGGCTCGGGAGCGCCTGCAGGCGTGCAGACGTGGTTCCCGGGCGACTTCCTCAACAACCCGCAGATCCCCGGCATCCTCGGCGGCGGCGTGTCGTGGTCGCCGGATCCGGGCGGTCCCTTCCTCCCGGTCAATGGCCAGCAACTCCTCGGCCAGTTCGTCATCGCCGCGGATGCGCAGATCTGCTGCGCCGCGGACATCGTCATCTCGGCGACGCCATACGGCGCGACTTCCCCGACGGCGGTGACCTTCGACTTCAACGGCAACTGCGTGCCCGCACCCGGCGCGATCGCGCTCCTCGGACTCGCCGCCTTCGCACGCCGCCGTGCGCGGTGAGTGGACGCGTCGTCGCGATCGAGTGCACCGATTCTCCTCCATGCATCTTGGAACCTACACGTTCCGATCTTCATGGCGCGAGGACGCGCCGATCGCGCGATCGCCGCGCATCTCGACGATGGCGCCGCCCGACGCGTACGCAGACGCGCGCGCGCACGCGAATGCGAACGCGAGCGCCGGCCGTCGCCGTCCCGCCATTCCTTAGGCGACCGACTCCACATGCGATGCATCGAGTCGGCGCTCGCCCCGCCAGCGGTATGCGGTGAGCTCGCCCGCCACAGGATCGAATGCGCTGGTGTCGAGACACGCGACGTTGTGCCGCAGGATCCTCCTGCCGTCCGCCGCCGGGAATCCGTAGTGCCCGACGAAGACCGGCCTCTCGTCCTCGGGATACGCATCGCGCTCGTGATAGGGAATGAGCGACTCGAGAGGCGGACATTTCTCATCGCTGCGACGGATCGACTCGGCGACGGCCGCGAACTCGCGGTCGCCGAGGCGCTCCGCGATCCTCTTGCGCTGCTCGTCCGGGACGAGCGCATGCTCGGCGACTCGCCGACCGATCGCCGCGTCGTACCACTGGATGCGAACATGCCTGCGAGCGTGCCCTGATGCGTCCTCGACGGACAGGTCGCCGCCCAGCGGACACTCGACGCCCTTCAGGATCCGCTCGAGTGCGACGGCGTGGCTGGCATCGGGATTCGACCGTTCGGCATCGCGGGGCGTCTCGCGTCGGACCGGTTCGCCGGTCGACGGCTCGAGCTCGGACCCGAGGTCGAGCAGCAGCCTCCACCCCTCTTCGGTGAACGCGCTGCGTTCGCCCTGCGCCTGCTGCATCTCGATCGCCTCATCGATCGAGGCTGCCTCGAGCCACGCGGAACCCGACTTCCATCGAGCATCATCGATCGACTTGATCTTCGCGATCGCAGACGGGATCCACGCGGCGTGCACGGCGCGAAGGCCGGGCAGCTCGAGCCAGAGCGGCAGCGTGGCGAACCATCGGATCGCGTCGGTGTACGCCGCCTCGTCAAGATGCAGCGTTCTGCAATGCTGGTCGAGATTCTTCGATTCATGCGGACGAACCCAGGACTCCCTCGCCGGCGTGGCGGAGAGCGCGGAACGCCACGCGCCTGCGGGATCGATCCCGCTGTCGGCGGCGCGCATGCAGAAGGCAATCGCGTTCGTATCGTGATTGCCCGCGATCGCGCAAGCGACGCGCGCATCGCAAAGTTCGCGCACCAGCTCGATCGCCTCCGCGACGCGCATTCCCTTATCCGCATAGTCGCCGAGAAAGACGAGCCTGTGCCGGTCGGGGTGCGACCAGCGGCCACCGATCTTCCGATACCCGAGCCGATCGACGAGTCGTCGAAGCCGATCGACCGCTCCGTGGATGTCGCCGACGAGGTCAATGGTGTCGCGCATCATGCAAGTTTCCCCGGCGCCGCGCCGTGCCGTCGCTCAATCATCCTCGCCTTCCTCGCCATCCTCGCCATCGGTCCCGTCCAGATCCCCATTCGAATCCACGTCCGAATCCACGTCCGAATCCTCATCCGATTCTTCATCCTCGAACTCGCCATCGTCGTCATCGTCCTGCTCATCGTCCTGCTCATCCTCCCGCTCGTCCTGTTGCTCATCCTCCTGCGCATCCTCGAGTTCGGCGGAGAGATCGTCCTCCCTGCCGGCCGCGCCTTCCTCAACGAACTCGACCCACAGCCGCAGGACGTCCGAAAGGTCGTACTCGCGCGGATGGTCGCGCGGGGTTTCGCCCGGAATCCGCCAGAAGAAGCGCAGCCCGCAGTCGAGGTACGAGTTCGCCTCCTGCCACGCCTTCATCTCCTCGGTCGAGCGCTTGATCCCCGCGGGAAGCTCGAACCATGCGGCGCCTGAGGCGAACGGAAGTGTCTGAACGTCGGCGACATCGGTTTCGCCGCCAACCTCGCCGCCAACCTCGCCGCCAACCTCGCCGCCGCTCGCACCGCTCTCACTCTCATCCTCCGGCTCGTCAAACTCGACGCTTTCGAGATTCACCCGCACCGCGTCGTACATGTCGCCACGGAGGCCAAGGAAGTCCTCCAACTCCGGATCGACATTGCAAGCGTCGAACGCGCAGCCGAAGTACGGCGCGAGAAGCGCGACCGCGCGCTCCATCGCCGAGTCGCCTTCAGCCCGAAGCAGCGCGCGCGCTTCCGCGAACGCAGGTGGCAGCGGATGTCTCGGAATGTCAAGCGCCCACGCATTCCTGACAAGCCCGATGAAGCGGAATCGGTGCGGCAACGCGCGACGCGCGCGATCGAAGTCGTCGTTCTCTTCGTATTCGCTATCGGCCATCTCCTGATTCTCGCAGAACACAGCGTCAATGTCAACGAAGGCGTGTGCTATGCTCGACACGCATGTCGGATGACCTACGACCGCTCGATATCGTCGGCGACATTCATGGTGCTTTCGGTCGCCTTCGCGGACTGCTGAACACACTCGGATACGAGGTTCGTCATAAGCGTTGGACGCACCCAGAGGGGCGACGACTGCTCTTTCTCGGCGATTACATCGATCGAGGACCAAACTCGTTCGCCGTCTATGGCATGGTCCGAAAGATGGTTGACGACGGCATCGCGATTGCCCTGATGGGTAATCACGAGTTGAATGCGATCGCGTTTTCAACGCGCGAAAATGATGGTGTGATTGATGCGCGTCAAGCCCACCACGACGCGTGCGTCGCACTTACGACCGGCCGCCCGTCA
>JBIIRG010000156.1:0-7254 GCA_044341665.1 Phycisphaerales bacterium
TGTCGGTCGTGGGAACAGGCAAGAAGAGCCACGTGGGTGTGGCAAGCCGCATGTTCACCGCACTCGGTGCCGCGGGCATTCCGATCCACAACATCACCACGAGCGAGATCAAGATCTCGTGCATCCTGGCCAAGGAGCATGCGCAGCGGGCGCTGTCGATCGCCCACGAGGCGTTTGGCCTCGATCGATTGGGAGCGGGGCAGTCCGCGTCGGTCGTGGTCGGCGGCGTCGCATCCGCTGCCGCGAGCGCTGCGTCCTGAGCGGGCGGCACGCAGCGAGGCGATGACGCCCGCCGTCGCTTTGTGACGGCAGGTCCGACTCTTTTTCGGCGGCACGAGCGGTCGAGCGTTGGAAGCAGGGGGCGGCGCGGGTACCTTCCATGCGACGTATGGAGCCAGGCGAGCCGCACGGCGCGACGGATTTCCTCTTTGGGAACGTGGACAAGGGGCCGCAGGCTCCGCCGCCGCGCGTCCGTGGTGTTCGTTTGGACAAGCTGATCGGCGAGGGCGCCTTCGGCGTCGTGTGGCGCGGGGAGCAGTTCGAGCCCGTCGTGCGGCCTGTGGCCGTCAAGATCCTGCGGATCGGTGCGCTCGGGACCTCGGCGCTCAGGCGGTTCGAGGCTGAGAAGATCGCGTTGGCGCGCCTCGAGCATCCGCACATCGCCCACATCCTCGACGCTGGGAACACGGCCGACGGCGCGCCGTACCTGGTGATGGAGTTCGTCGACGGCGTTCCGCTCGACCAATGGTGCCGTCGAGAGGGGGTCGGCCTCGAGGATCGAATGCGGATGTTCGTGCTTGTCTGCAGGGCGATCGGATATGCCCACAGGCAGGGGATCCTCCACCGCGACCTGAAGCCTGCGAATGTCCTGGTGCGCTCGGCCCGAGCGAGTGCCGACGCACCTGCGGGCAGCGGGCAACGCGATCACGATCCTCGCCAGGACGAGCCCAAGGTCATCGATTTCGGCGTCGCGAAGCTCGTCGGGTTCGACGCCCTGCGCACCGAGACCCGCCAAGGGCCCGCGGCCGCTACGCCTGCATACATGTCGCCCGAGATCGCGACAGGCTCGACGGAGATCGATGGACGCGTCGACGTCTGGTCGCTCGGCGTGATGCTGCACGAGGCGCTCGTGGGGTCACGCCCGTTCACCACCGAACGCGAGGGCATGGCGGGTGCGCTCGAGCTGCAGCGGCAGATCACCGAGGGCCGCATCGTTCGCCCGAGCGCCTCCCTGCCCGCAAACGCCTCACGCGCGTTGCGCACGGCCCTCGAGGACGAACTCGACTGGATCGTCCTTCGCGCGCTGGAGCGGATCCCATCGCGGCGATACACGACGCCCGACGAGCTCGCGGACGACCTCGAGCGCTGGTTGTCTGGCGGCAACGTTCGTGCCCGACCATCCACAGCCGGGTATCGGCTTCGCAAGCTGGCGCGCAGGCACCGAGCCGCGCTCCTCGCGATCGCGACGGTGACGGGTGGTCTGGCCATCGCCGTCGGCGGTCTCTCGTACGGGCTCGTGAGCAGCGCACGGCAGGCGGATCGTTGGCGCGAGATCGCGCGGTTGAACAGATCGATGCTGACCGCGCTCGATCCCGCCGTGGCGCAGGGGCTCGATCCACGGCTGCTCAAGCTGGTGCTGCTGGAGGCCGAGCTCGAGCTCGAGCGGCAGGCGCGCGATCCGATCGTCGAGGCCGAGGTTCGGTCGGCGCTGGGACTCGCTCACGCCGCGACCGGCGCCTTCGAGGAGGCGCTCGAGCAGTTCCGGCGCGAGCGGGCGCTGCGGATCACGGCCGGCGAACCCGTCGATGGCGCTGCGATCCGCGGCATCGACAACGCGATCGGCCACGCGCTCGTCGAGTCGGGCGAACTCGATGCGGCACGCGAGCCCCTCGAACAGGCTGCGCGCGGCGCGGACCTCGTCGCGGCCAACGCCATCCACAACCTCGCGGCGCTCGCGCGTGCGCGCGGCGACATCGTCCGTGCCGACGAGCTGCTGCGCGATGCGCTCGCCCGCAAGCGCGCGCTGCCGGATGTCCCCGCGACGAGCCGGCTCGAGACCGAGCAGGAGCTCGCGCTCGTGCTCGCCGAGCGTGGGCGCTATGCCGATGCCGAGCCGATCGCGCGCGAGCTCGCCCGCGCCAAGCTCGCGCTGCTCGGGCCGCGTCATCCGAGCACGCTTCGGGCTGCGAACAACCTCGCCGAGGTGCTGCTGGCGCTCGGACAGTCGAGCGAGGCCCGCGCGATCCTGGGCGACGCGATCGGTCCGCTCGCCGAGATCCTCGGTCCCTTGCACGAGGACACGCTGTCGGCGCGCAACAACCTCGCTGCAGCGATGCTCGACCTCGGCGACGCCTCGGCCGCGGTCGCGCTGTACCGTGAGAACCGCGATGCGTTCCTCGAGCGCGGCGGCGCGGCGGACGCGCGCACCATCCTGGCGAGCGCCAACCTCGCGCAGAGCCTCGCGCTGCACGGCGCGGCCGACGACGCCGAGCGCGAGTTCAAGGCGGCGGCCGACGCGGCGCTCCGGGCGCTCGGACCGAGCAGCCGCATCACCCTTGCCAACGACGCCAACTACGCGGCGTTCCTGACCGAGCGGGAACGGTGGGCCGAGGCCGTCGTGGTGCTCGAGCGTGCCGCGCCGCTGATCGAGCGCGAACTCGGTCGCGCGCATCCGCAGTGCCTTGCGGCGCGCACCACGCTGGCGCGCGCGAGGCTCGGCCTCGGCCAGGCGGCCCGCGCCATGGAGGCGCTCGAGGATGTCGAGATACGGTCGAACCCGCTGCAGCCGTTGACAAGGCTGGAACGGCGTTCACTCGAGATCGCGCTTCAGGCGGCGCAGACAGCCGGTGACGCGGAACGCACGCGGAGGATCAGCGAGGCCCTGAGCCGAGGACCATGAGCCGAGGACCATGAGCCGAGGTCCATGAGCCGAGGCCGCTGAACGCCGCAACGGACCGGATGGCGCTGCGCGGTCGGGGCAAGCGGTCGACCGAGGCCCCCTGGCGATCCTGGGAGCTCCCACTTTACATAACGGCAATTATAGGACCTTGAATCCATCACAAGACGAACGCAGGGGGGCTGTCCTCAACGCGGTCGCGGACGACCGAATGCCGCCGATCTGAGGCCGCCGACCGGCGCTCGCCCGACGCAGGTGATCTATCGGCGCGATCCCGAGCGCGCGTCGACTTTCGAACCCCGTAGGATCGCGCCATGCCGTCCGAGCCAGCGCGTTCCTCTGACCAGACTCCGTCCGCTGCAGCCGATCTCTTCGCGGAGCCGCTCGACACGCCTCAGATGCAGTCGTTCGCGCCGCTGTGCTCGGTCTTCCGGCGATTCCTGCGGAGCCGCGACCTGAAGTACACCCAGGAGCGCGCCGACGTGCTCGACGCGATCATCGCGCGCGACGGCGCGTTCGAGGCCGAGGAACTGCTGCTCGACCTGCGGCAGCGCGGACACGACGTGTCGAAGGCCACGGTGTACCGCACCATCAGGCTCTTGCTCGACGCGGGCATCATCACGCAGTCGCTGTTCGATGCGAAGCAGTCGCATTACGAGCTCCTGTACGGACGGGAACCACGCGACTGCATGGTGTGCATGAAGACCGGCCGGCGCATTGAGTTCACCAGCAAGGAGCTCGTCGAACTGCGCGACCGAATCTGCCGCGAGCTTGGATGGCAGCCCATCGGGCACCGATTTCAGATCTTCGCGATCGCGCCGGCGGACGAGCGCGTCTGACGCTTCACGGACGAGCCGCGCTCCGGTTCACTCGTCGAACTCAGGCGTCTCGGATCCAGCAATGCGATGGCGCATGAGCAGCCAGTCGCCGAGGTCCGCCATGCGGCAGCGGCGGGAACAGAAGGGCGCTTCCCCCCCCGCCGGGGCACGCCCGCAGACCGGACAACAGGGGGGCGTGATCCTGGGTGCGCGCACGAGGACGGAGAGGCCGTCTGCGATGCGCCCGGACTCGCGTGCGTCGAGGCCGGCTGCGTCGAGCGTAAGCGTGCGCCCCGCTTCACCGCCCTCCTCGACCGGTTCTGCGTGCTCGAGCCGCACACGCAGGTTCCGCGGCGGCAGATGGGTCGCGATGCGCTCAGGCCACTCGAGCGCGACGATCGCGTCGCTTGCAAGGAGCTCATCCCAGCCGAGCGACTCGAGGTCATCGGGGCCGATGCGCCACGCGTCGATGTGCACGAGCGCGCGCGCACGGCCTGCGTCGTCGACGCCTCGGTGATCCATGCGGAGCGTGAACGTCGGGCTTGCCACGGCGCCGCCGTCGACGCCGAGACCTTGCGCCAGTCCTCGGGTGAAGGTGGTCTTGCCCGCACCGAGGTCGCCCGCGAGCAACACGATGAGCCCGGCGGGATGCGCGCTCCGCGAGCGGAGGAGTTCGCCGAGCACGCTCCCGACTTGCTCGGTCTCCTCGCTGTTCCGGAGGTGGAAGGAGATTGGCAGCGATGCGCGCGATGTCACGGTGTCAGCCTCCCTGTGCGTCGCCATCGTGCTCGAATCCGAGCATGGACGCATCGATGCGATCGGTTCCGTCGATCATCGTTACGCGCGGGCCTCCGTCGACGACGGTGCCGATGCGCGTGATGGCAACGCCTCCGACACGCTCGGGGACCTCGCCGCGCGCGGTGAAGGCGAGCTCGTAATCTTCGCCCTGCCCGATCGCCCTCTTCGGATCGCACCCAGGCGTGATCGGCACGCGCGCGAGGGAGAACTCGATCGCCACGCCTGACTGCGTCGCGATGTGTCCGAGGTCGCGCCCAAGTCCATCGCTGACGTCGATCATCGCGCCCAGCCGATCGCCGAGCGTACGAAAGAGCTCTTGCGCGGCGGCGAGCCGCGGCGTGAAGTCGAGGTGGCGGCCAAGACCCGTGGCAGGATCCCAGGCGCCACCGATGGTTCCCGTCACGTACACGCCATCGCCAACCTTCGCAGCGCTCCGCGTGGCGACGGGACGCGCTGCGTCCACGGGCACCGCCAGGATGGTCACGCTTGCGATGATGGGCGCACGTGCATCGCCCGAAGACATCGTGGCCACATCCCCACCGACAAGCGGCGCGTTCCAGGCGCGCGCCGCGTCGCGAATACCTTGCTGAAGGCGCCAGGCGCCTGTCTGCTCGACCGAGGCTGGAAGCACGAGACTTGCAAGGGTCGCGATCGGCCGCGCGTTCGCCATCGCGGCGACATCGCTCACGTTGCGCAGCACGGCCTTGCGGCCGAGGACGGCGGGATCGATGCCCCACGGCACGTGGCGGCCCTCGATCACGCTGTCGGCTGCAACGAGCAACGTCGTGGCGCTGCCGAGCGACAGGAGCGCCATGTCATCGCCTGGCGGCAGCAGCACGTGCGCGGGCAGCGCGCCGTTGTCCTCGAAGATCCGCGAAAGCAGCTCGAACTCGCGCATGGCTCACCACAGGACGCGCACGAGGACGTGCGTGGTCACGAGCGCGTAGAAGCCCGCGACGAGGTCGTCGATGAGGATCCCGAGTCCGCCGGGAAAGCGCTGCCATCCACGCGCGGGCGGCGGCTTGACGATGTCGAAGAAGCGGAAGGCGAAGAACGCGATCGCGCAGGTGGCGATGATGCGGGCGTTGTTCGTCGACCACGGCAGCCACATGAGGGCGAGTGACTGCCCTGCCACCTCGTCGGCCACGACGGCGCCAGGATCCTTCTTTCCGAACGTGCGTTCCGCTCCGTCACCCCAGACGAGGCAACCGAGTCCGAAGACGAGTCCCATGACCGCGAGCGCCATGTCGATGTGCCTCGGGTTGGTCTCGCCAAGCGCAAGGACGAGCGCCAGCACCACGGGAGGCAGCGAGCCCCACGTGCCGGGCGCGGGACGGAGGAGCCCGAGCCCCATGCCTGTGACGACCCACGTGCCAAGCCCCATCCCGGGGCCTGGGCTTGCTCCGCCTCGTCGCGCGCTCATGGGTGCTCCGTGGGCAGCCGCATCGCCCGGTGGATGTAGGTGATCGAACTGAGCACGGTGAGCACCACCGTCGCCCATGTGGATGCGTCGCGAAGGAAGACCTGCCAGCCGTAGGGGTCGACGCGGGTTCCCACATACACGCAGCAGCCGACGCAGAACGACTGGACGAACATCTTTAGCTTTCCCGACCAATCGGCGGGGAACGGGATCCCCCGCGCCTCGATGTAGGAGCGGAGGCCGGTCACGAGCAGCTCGCGGAGCAGGATCACCACGACCATCCAAGCGGCAATCCCCGAGCCGATCATGCCGTGCTCGGGGATCGGCGCGAAGACCGGCGACGCGAGGTAGATGAAGCCGCCCAGGACGAGGGTCTTGTCGACCAGCGGGTCCATGATGCGCCCGAACGCGCTCACGACCCCCCACTTTCGCGCCAGGTATCCGTCCAGGATGTCGGAGACCGCGGCCGTCGCGAACAGCCCCATGCCCCACGCCCCGAGGAGCGCGATGTCGGCGGCTGGCGCGGTGCGATCGATCCGCTGCAGGACTCCGAAGAACACCACCGCCAGCACGAGCCGCAGCATGGTGATGATGTTCGGAAGGGCGCGCCGAAGCGGCGTCTGCATGGGGTCGGATGCTACCGCCCGAGGGGCGACCGCGGTTTCGCCTTGGTTGCGGGAAACTCCCGAGACCCATACATTCCCCCCTTCGGCGATCGGCTGTCGATCGCCCAAGTTGGGCAGGGTTCCGCGAGCGAAGGTCCCGTCGGGTTACGTCGGATGCGTGCGTGGGCGCGATGGTCGCGCCGCACGTGATGACCGAGAACTTCGGGTTTGCCGCGCAGTCTGCGCCCGTTCGGACACCAGTCTCGTCCGATCCAGAGTCCTCCGATGTCGTCACCCCCCACCATCATGCTGACATTGCTCGAAGCGGCCCCCGCCGTTTCGCCTGCGGTGGTCCTCTCGGTCGCCGCAGCGATTTCCGCAGCAGGCCTCGCGCTCCTCATGCAGCCGGGGCGCCGCGGCCTCCGGATCGCGGGCACCGTGATCGGTCTTGCGGGCTTCGCGATGCTGTTCGTCGAGGTGCTCAAGCGCGCCACCCCCGCAGGCGGCGCGGAGGGCATCCCGCCCGTGTTCCCGGTGATCTTCGGCTTCCTTGCGATCGCCGGTGCGGTGCGGATGGTCACCCATCCGCGGCCGGTCTTCGCGGCGCTCTACTTCATGCTCGTGGTCATCGCGACGGCGGGCATGTTCCTGCTGCTCGGGGCTGAGTTCATGGCGTTCTCGCTCGTGATCGTCTACGCCGGCGCCATCCTGATCACC
>JBIIRG010000025.1:0-21199 GCA_044341665.1 Phycisphaerales bacterium
GCCGCCATCGCCCGCGCGGGCGTCCTGAACGGCCGCGCCGTCCTTGCCGCCGCCCGCGGCAACGATCCGCTTGCGCTCGAGGAGTTCCGCGCCACGCTCGAGGCGATCTCGCCCTTCGTCGCACCCGATGACTTCCGCATCGGTCGCACGCTGTTCAGCATGGCCCGCGCAGAACTGCGCATTGGCCGCCTCGACGACGCCGACCGCCACGCGCGCAAGGCGCTCGAGATCCTGCGGGTTCGAAAAGGCGAGGCGGCCCGCTCCACGCGGGCCGCCCAGCAGTTGATCGAGGACATTGCGCGGGCGCGCTGAGTTCAGCGGCGACGGCGACGGAGGAGTCCAGCGACGCCGACGAGCGCCAGCGCACCCGGCGCTGGCACTGCGCCGCCACCGATCGCGTGCAGGCGGATGTGGTACTCGCCGACCGCGCCCTCACCCGTCCAGTTGCCCAGGAACGTCTCGTTGCCGCTCACGGTGCTTCCCGCGCCGCCCATGTCGTTCCAGATGAGCCCGCCATTCGCGCTCACGGCCGTGGTGCCGTAGCCGGCGATGGCGAGGTAGTAGAAGCCAGGCGAAAGCAGCGTGTAGTTGCTCGTCGGGTCGAACTCGTTGCCGATGCGCGAGCCGAGGTTGCCGAGCGCGGCGTCGTTGTTGGCGCGCAGCGCGGCCGCGCGCACGTTGTTCCCGTTGCCGCCCTTGCGGCGGAAGATGAAGAGCTGCGTGTTGAAGTCCGCTTCGCCGCCGAGCTCGCCACCTGCGGTCGAGATGCTGACGAGCGTCTGCGAGGTGATCTGGATCTGGTACATGTCGACGAAGTCGCTGCCGACGAAGCCGTAGCCACTGAGACGACCGTAGATGTTGATGTAGGGCGAGAGCGACGACGTGATGATCTGCGCCGTGCCGGCCGTCTGCCGCGCATCCTGCGTGTAGTCGACATCCCACACGGGGCCGGCGATCGCGGTGGTCGACGCCGTCAGCGCCAGGCAGAACGTGGCGGAGCGAAAATGACCGAACTTCATGGTTGCCATGGGGGTGTGCTCCAAAACGGCTGGGCGCGGGACGCGCGCTCGTACGGAAGTCACCCTACTCGCGGACGTGGCGGGAAGATCCCCCCAGGCCGCAAGGTTGCGACAGACGGCGCAAAGTGGAGCGTTCACCCTATGACGGAGCGCGAGAGCCTGAAGAAGGCCTGCTTCCCCTCGGATGCGGATGGGAATCCACCCATCCCCATCGGCCTGGCTGCCCGGCCGAGAAAGACCGCGATCTCCGTCGTGCGAGCGCGCCGCGCACTACCGCGGCGTGTCCGCGCCCCGGATGCACTGCAGGTTCAGGCTGATCGGAACGCCGGCGAACCGCAGCTTTGAGGTGTCCTCGAACAGCCTGAAGTCATCCATGCGGCGAAAGTCCTTGAAGCCGTACGGCTTGAGGAGCGCCACCAGGATGTTGTGCGAGAACGCGACCTTGTGGAAGTCGAACGGTTCGATCTGACCGCCCATCATCATGCGCATGATCTTGTACTGCTCGTTGGCGCTCGCCTGCGCGTTCGGATGCAGGAAGAGCTGGCAGAGCACGTCCATGTCGGGCACTGAGATGCGGAGGCGGCCGCCAGGCATCAGCACCCGCTTGGCCTCTGCGAACGCCTTTGGGAGCTCGTCCTGGTAGCCGAGGTGCTCGTAGACGTGCGAGGCGTAGATCTCGACCGCGCTCCCATCGGGAAACATCGACAGGTCGGTCACGCTGCTGCGCACATCGACGCCCTCGCGATCCTCGACATTGACGATCGTCCAGCCTTCCTTGACCTCCCAGCCGCCAAGATGCAGCTGCAGGCGCGTGGCGTCGGCGTACTTCGCGGCGTAGGAGGCTTTCAGTTGATCCATCGGTGTGTATTCCTGCGTTGCCAGAGTGGGCGCGGTCGGAATCTATCACGGACGATCGACGGGCGTCTCGAGCAGCGCTCGGATCGCCGCCGCAACGCTCCGTCGAGTGCCCAGCGGCCCGCGCAGGTGGATTCGTTCGTACAGGCCCTCCGTGCTGCTGCGATCGATCAGGCTGACCGTGGTCAGGTCGAGGTCGAACCTCGTGTCGACCATCACGCTCGTGAGCTCGTCGCGGGCGATCCACCGCTCGCCGCCGCGCCTGCGGATGCGCACGCCGCCCGGCCAGACCTCCCAGACCACCTGCTCAGGTGAGTGCTCCTGCTGCAAGCGCGTCGTTGCCGTGCGCGTCCGCCACGCGGCTCCCCCGTGGATGAGCGTGAACACCGTGCTGACGGTGATCCACGGCGCAAGCATGGGAAGCACGAGCTGCAGCCCATCGCCCGCCTTGCCTGGAAGCACGAAGGCGAGCGCGGCGACCAGCAGCCCGACGACGACGGCGATCACGCCGATCCAGAAGAGAGCAGGCTGCGGCTTTTGCTGGATCGGCATCGCGAGTCCGCTCGCGATGATCCGTCCCTCGAGGCCGCGCGCGCCGCACTCGGGGCACACACGTTCGAGCTCGATCCCGTGGCGCAGGTAGCCGCAGCCCGGGCAGGGCAGGTCGCCGTGTGTCACAGGAACATGCACAGCCGGTCGCGACTCGTGGGGCATGGCTCGCAGGACTTAGACGCCCCAGTTCGCGAGCACGATCGCCAGGTCGTCGCCGCCGAACACGCCGTCGCCCGAGAGGTCGGGCAGCGGCGGCTGCGGGTCGCCCCAGAGGACAAGCACCTGCGCGAGGTCGGCGCCGTCGATCACTCCGTCGAGATTGAGGTCGCCCTGGACGTAGCGCGGCGTGGCGGACAGCGGCCAGAGCTGCACCGACGGGACGGTGCGCGTGAGTTCCGCCGACGACTCCCAGCGCACGCGCGTCGCGGTGCCCACGCCGCGGGTGCGCTCGTACTCGATCCGCACGACCACGGGAACGCCCGCCGAGAGCGTGATCCAGTTGCGCACGGCGGGCACGCCCGTCTGCTCGCTGAAGGCGAGCTGACCGTTCACCCACATCATCGTGCGCGTGGTGGTTGCGTTCGGTCCATGGTCGACATCGAAGCGCATCGCGCCGCTCGTCTGGGGGGCGAACGTGCCGCCCGCCCACACCGAGTGCGTGGTGCCCGACGCGGGCGCCGTAATCTCGAGCCGCAGCGGGTGATGGGTGGTGGCGGCGGACGATCCCGAGGCCGTCGTCATCACGCTCAGTCCCGTGCCGTTGCCGACCACCGGGGTGACCGCGCAGCCGCGCTTCCAGCGCCCCAGCGCGTCGAACGCGCCCCACGCGATCGCAGCGTCCGCGGTCGCCGCAGCAGGATCCGTGGTTGCGGAGCCCGCGATCCAGGTCTCGATCTTGAGGTCGAGGTCGGTGGTGTTGCCGAAGCTGCGGTAGAGGCGACCCTCGGCGCATCCCGTGTCAGCCTCGTGCGTCGCGAGGAGCAGCTGCATGCGCATCGCGTTCGCCGCCGTGCGCCGATAGAGCGCCTCGTGCGCCGGCGACGCCCACAGTGCCAGCTGCGAGGAGGTGTACTGCGGGTTCGCGCCCGTCGTCCAGAACGACAGCAGGCTCGGCAGCGTCAGCGTCGTGTTCCCGTTCGGCACGGGTGTGTACGTGCGATGCATCAGCATCGTGGTCGTCACGAATGCATGGTGCATCAGCACGGGCTGCCGCCAGTCGCGGTGCCCGACCAGGCTCTGCGGGAAGTACTCGTGCCAGTTCGGGATCGAGTGCATGCCGGGCTCGAGGATGAACCCGACCATCCACCACGGCACAAGCAGTTCGCGCTGCAGCATCGCGCGGAAGTTCGTCTCGTTGTCGCCGCGCCCCCCGTTGAGGCCGAGGATGATCGGCGTTGGGAACTCGACCATCGCCGGCCGCTGATCCGCCTGGTTGATGCGCGACGCGACATTGAAGGGGAAGTTGAAGCGGTTCGCATTCGGTCGCATGACGACCGTGCCGCCGTTGGGCACCGCGATCGGCACGCCCGCGTGCTCCATGCGCAGCAGGTGCTGGCCCGCGAGCATCGACGCGTGCTTGCGGCGGCCGAAGATCCCCGCGTTCGTGCCCGGCAACGGCGAGCCCGCGAAGGTGCTCGGCACGCCGAACACGTCGTTGTGCGCCTGGATCGCCCAGAGATTGGCAGGGCTCGGATCGGCGATGTACGCATCATGCAGCGCGAAGAGCACGGCTGCATCGGACTCGTTGGCGGGAATCGGCGAGATGTCTGGCAGCCAGTCGTTGAGCGTGCCGTGCGCGCCACCGTGGAAGCCATCCTCCGACCAGCGGGGAAGTGCGATTCCGATCGGCTCGTTGCGGACGTCGTAGGTCAGGACCTCGCTCTTGGCTGCGAGCGCCTGCGCCACGGTGTGCAGGCGATCGCCCGTGAGCGTGGGCCACTTGACGCGCAGGTGCTCGCCGAAGGCGGCATCGCGCTCGTAGTGCGTCGCGCCGGGAAGGACTTCGCCGCCCGGCTGCAGCGGACGCGCGGTGAAACGGTCCCGCGGTGCCGCGACATGCAGCGCGCGCATGCGCTGGACGAGCGCGAGGATCGACTGCGCGTCCTTCGCGCCGACATGGAACGACGCTCGGCGCAGGATGTCGCTGTCCGCGATCGAGAACATCGCGAGGTCCATCGCATCGGGCGCGTGGCAGTGGGCGCACGCGAGTCCGCTCATGTCGACCCGGCGCCACGCCGCGAGCAGCGGGCGAAGCTCGTCGTCGATCGCGGTGCCGGGCACCGGGGCAAGGCCTCCGCCGTAGGTCTGCGCGGCGCAGGGGCTCGGCGTGGCAACCAGCGCGAGCGTGATGCCCGCCGATACTGCTGCAAAACGTGCGGAGATTCGCATCGGGGCAACATACTGCCACGCCTCGTGCGGGCGAGCGGTCGGACGCGGGATTCCGCGTTCTCGGCCCTCCGCCTCGATGGTACCGTGAGCCTATGGACCCCCGCGCAACTCCACCCCAAGCCGTCGGTTGCCTTGTCGTCGTGCTCCGCGCCATCGCGGGCGTCTTCGCGGGGCTCATCGCGGGCGCCGCGCTCAACATGGGCATCATCTACGCGGGCGCGGCGCTACTCCCGCCGCCCGAGGGCGTCGACGTCGGCAACATCGAGTCGATCAACGCGAACATCGACAAGTACACGGTCTTGGACATGATGGTCCCGTTCGCCGCCCACGCGCTCGGCTCGCTGCTCGGCGCCTTCGTGGCGGCGATGATCGCGGTCACGGCGCGTGCGCGACTGCGCGTGTCGCTTGTCGTCGGATGCCTGTTCCTGATCGGCGGCATCGAGGCGGCGCGCATGATCCCCAGCGCGCCGCTTTGGTTCGATGTGCTCGATCTCGGCCTGGCCTACATCCCGATGGCGCTGCTCGGATGGTGGCTTGCTGTGAGGAAGTGACGCATGCGGATGCTCGCAGACGATCGCGGGACTCTCTCGATCCGTGTCCTTCGCTGGACGGCGCGCGCGGCGAGCCTCGTGAGCCTCGCGTTTCTCGCCATGTTCGCGACGAGCGGCGGCGCGGCGCCGTCGGCGATGGAATGGCTTCTCATCGCGTTCTTCCCCATCGGGGTAGCGCTCGGCATGATCGTGGCCTGGCACCGCGAGATCCTCGGCGGCGTCATCGCCGCGTCGAGCCTGGCCGCGTTCCACGCGCTGCTCCTGCTCGACGGCTCGCGGCCAGCGCCGGGATGGTGGTTCCTGGTGTTCGCGTCGCCCGCGCTCGCGCTGCTCGTGTGCGGGGTCACGACGCGGCGTGCGCGGCCGCGACCCGTTGCTTGATCTCGCTCACGGCGCTCCGCTGCGCCGCCGACGAGCCGCACAGCATGATCGTCGGCAACCTGCCAGCACGCATCGATTCGCCGCGGGTCTCGAGCTGGACCCTCGTGCGCCCGGACGTCACGAAGTTGGGCACCGGCCAGACCTGCTTGATGTCGCGATAGGGCACGATGCGCTCCCCGTCGAACTCGCGCACGCGGACACCATCCGCCTCGAAGTCCCACACCACGCGCTCGAGCGTGCCGCCGGCGGCGACTTCTCTCCGCCGTCGGACTCGCCCCGAGATCCAGATCGCGAGCGCGACGCCGAACAGCACCATGCTGCCGATCGAGATCGCTCTGCTTGCCGGGCTGCTGCGCTGCGGGAGAAACCCGACGATCGTCGCGAGCATCAGCAGGCTAGCAGCGTACCGCGCGACATCCGCGACACGCCCCGCGCGGCGCGACTCCTTGTGCACTTCCGGCTCTCCGCTCACGACGAGATCGCCGTGAAATCCGCGCGCGCCGCACTCGGGGCACGCCTTCGCGTGATCGAGTCCGCGGCGCAGGTAGCCGCACGCAGGGCAGGGGAGGTCGCCGTGCGTCTGCATGCGCGTCACCGCGCGAACAGCAGGATCGCGCCCGCGCAGAGGATGAAGTACGACGCGAGCGTGGCCGCGCCCGCGTAGTCCTTCGCCATGCGCTGGCCGAAGAAGAGCATCACGATGTTGAGCGCGGCGAGCTCCGCGCCGTAGAGCGCCGTCTTCGTCTCGCCCGAAAGCGCGATCTGCACGAGGCCGACCGCGCACAGGACGCCCACGGCGCACTCGAGCAGCGTGATGACCGCGAGCATCGGCGCGACCTGGCCGCGCATCGGCGTCTTCGCGAAGTGGCCGTTCAGCCACGCGAGGTTTCCCTTGAAGTCGAGCACCTTGTCGACGCCCGACTGGAGGAAGCAGATGGCGAGCATGGCGGCGGTCAGGATCTGCGCGGCAGTCCAGGGTTCGAGCAGGCGTTCGATCATGGGTGGCTCCTCGTGCGGAAATGTACCGCGGGCGTGGTGCGGTCGCGTGTATCCTCGGCGTTCGCTCCGGTGCATGCGGCAGTTGCCGGAGACCACGTTGCAACCAAGGCCAGCGCATGCCACGCAAGGAGCAGCCCGCAAAGCCAGGTGTGAAGGGGACAGCCACGCCAAGGCTGCTCTCCGGCGGCAATCCGCAGATCGCGAAGGCCGACGGCGATGCCCCCGTGCAGGCCTACATCGACGCGATGCCGGGCTGGAAGCGCGAGGTGGGCCTCCGCCTCGATGCGATCATCACGCGCGCCGCGCCCGGCGTGGTCAAGGCCGTGAAGTGGAACTCGCCGCTGTACGGAACCGAGCCCGACTGCTGGTTTCTCGGCGTCCATTGCTTCACGAAGTACATCAAGGTGGCGTTCTTCCGCGGCGCAGATCTCGCGCCTGTCCCTCCGGGCGCGTCGAAGGACCCGCACACGCGCTACCTCGACATCCGGGAGAACGACAAGCTCGACGAGGCGCAGCTCGCCGCGTGGGTCGCGCAGGCGCGCCGCCTTCCCGGCTGGCGCAGCGCGAAGCGGAAGTGAGGCGCGCCGCGGGGAATCCGCGTCCTCCGAAGAGCGTGGCGGTGGTTACAATCGCCTCCCCCGCGGGGCATAGCTCAGCTTGGTAGAGCGCTTGCTTTGGGAGCAAGAAGTCGTCGGTTCGAATCCGGCTGCCCCGACTTGGTTTGAGCGGTCGCCGCTTGCGGCGGCTCCCTCTGGCGTGATCGACGGAGGCCTTCGGCCTCTTGCGTTCCTCACTTCGGTCGGGTCAGCGCGTCGGGCCTGCGGCGCGCCGCAGGTCCGCGGAAGCTTCGCTTCCGCGTTCCCGGCTTCGGACTCCTGCGGAGTTTCGAATCCGGCTGCCCCGACTTGGTTTGAGCGGTCGCCGCTTGCGGCGGCTCCCTCTGGCGTGATCGACGAAGGCCCTCGTCCTCATCACTGCGGGGGCGTGTACGAAAGCGGCGCGTCGGGCCCAAGCGGCCAGCCCACCAGCCACCAGACGAGCAGGAAGCACGTCCACGCGAGGAACAGCGCGACGCTGTAGGGGATCATCAGGCTGATCAGGGTGCCAAGCCCCGCGCGTGGGTTGTACTTCTGCAGCACCGCAAGGATGATCAGCAGGTAGCTGTTGAGCGGCGTGATGATGTTGACCACGCTGTCGCCGATGCGATAGCCGGCGGTGGTGAGTTCCGGGCTGATGCCGACCATCATGAACATCGGGATGAAGATCGGCGCCATCACGCCGAACTTGCTGAGCATGCCGCTGAGCGCGAAGTCGCCGAACACCACGAGCAGCACGAACAGCGTGAGCAGCACCGGCACCGGCAGGTCCGCCTGCACGAGCAGGGATCCGCCGCCGTAGGCGAGCATGCGGTCGAGCCGCGTGTAGGCGAAGTAGTTGACGAACTGCGCCATGAAGAACGCGATCGCGAGGACGGGCACGATGCTGCGGATGCCGTGGTAGATCGCCTCGACGAACTGCCCCTGCGTGCGAAGGGTGCCGACGACGAGTCCGTACGCCACGCCCGGCAGCAGGAAGGTCAGGAAGATGATGGGCACGATCACGTGCGACCAGCGGTCGCCGGGCGTCTCTGCGAGGCGCGCGCGTGCGGCCGTCTCGACGACGAGCAGCGGATCGCGGGTGAGGATGTCGTGCGCGGCGGCGCTGGTCGTTGCATCGGCGGGCAGCACCTCGACGGCGTGATGGACGATCACGCGGCCGTCATTCAAGGTCGGCTGGCCGACGCCGTGCAGGGGCATGCCGGGAATGAAGATGAGCGCGGCGAACCCTCCTAGGACCACGGCCATGGTGACGAGCGCGGCTGCGAGTCCGCGCTTCTCCGCAGGAGTCAGGGCCATGTCGGACGCGGCGCTCACATCGCTCGACGCGACCTGCTGGCGGCGGAGGCGAGGCTCGATCAGGAAGTCCGTGACGAGCCATCCCGCGAGCATGACCACGATCGCAGAGCCCGCCTTGAAGTAGGCGTTGTGCAGGTAGTTGACGGTGTACTCGGGCGCGATGACACGCGCGGCATCCTGTGCGAAGCCCGTGAGCGCGCCATCGCCGCCCGTCGGGAAGAAGCCGCTGCCAAAACCACCCGCCACGCCCGCGAAGGCGGCCGCGAGACCCGCGATCGGGCTGCGGCCGACGGCGAGGTAGAGCGCTGCGGCGAGCGGAGGGAGGATGATGTAGCCCGCATCGCTTGCGACGCTGCTGTTGGCGCCGATGAGGACGATCACCGGCGTGAGCAGCCGGCGCGGCGTGATGAAGGCGAGCGCCCGCATGAGCGCCGAGAAGAGACCGAACTTCTCCGCCAGCCCGATGCCGAGCATCGCGACGAAGATCAGCCCGAGCGCCGGCATGCCCGTGAAGTTCCGGAGCATCGACGAGAGCATCCAGTAGACGCCGTCCGCCGTCAGGAGGCTGCGCGGCTCGATGGGCGCGCCGGTCGCGACGAGCTCGGTCATCACCTTCCCCGACTCGTCCTTCGCGGGGGCGAGCAAGGGCTTCCCCTGCGGGTCGAGCATCGGCGCGCCCGCCGCATCGACCACGGGTTCCATCACCACCCGAGGCTGGATGGGCGTGACCTTCCACTCCAGCATGTCGCCGATGGCCGCCACACCGATGACGAGCGCCGACAGGATGACGAAGATGAGCGCGGGCTCAGGGAGCTTGTTGCCGACCCACTCGATCCAGTCGAGCACCGTTCGCCGTTCAGGCTTGGACATCGCGACCTCCTGTGGGCGCGGAGCGTACGCAGCCGCGGCCTGTCCGTGGGCGCTCGCCACGGGGCTGGGCGTGGATTCCATGCAGTCGTCGGGCGGCGCAGCAGGGCGCGGCCGGGACCGGTGTGATCCTGTGGGGAGCAGTGGTCTGCCACCGTTTCCGCGATCGCAGCAAGGGTGCGCCGAAGCGTGTGTGATCTGCGTCGCCGTCGCGCATTCGTGTCATCATTCAGGGTCACCGTTCGCTGTCGTGGTTCCCTCTCGTGGTTCCCTCTCGTGGTTCCCTCTCGTGGGCGCCCACGCGGTCGCGGTAGCGCCTTCCCGATGACAGAATCGGGGGATGAGGATGCGCTTCTCGCGACTTCAGGCAGCCGTCCCCGCATCTTCAAAGCCCGTGCATGCGAACCTCCGTTCATGCGCGACCGTCCTGGCTGCGTCCGCGCGTCATCTCTTCTCCAGCCAGCGAAGCCCGATGTGGTTTCAATCCCGGAGGTCCTCATGGTTCGTGTGTTTGGCATTGTCTCCACGGCTGTCCTTGCCGCCCTCATTCCGTCGGCCAACGCCGATGTCCCCTTTCAGCAACTCGCCGACTTCGGTCTCGGCGGCTCGCCGTCCGATGTGAACGCCTCGGGCGTGATCGTCGGTTCAGTGCGGATCGAGCGCGAGGGGTTCGGTGCGGATGTGCCCGTCATCTGGCAGACCCCGACATCGGCGCCTGTCGAGATCCCGAGCCCACGCGGTGGGTACGCGGTCGCCATCAACTCGAACGGCGACATCATCGGCACGGAGTTCCAGCAGTCAGGGCCCTACGGAGTCCCCGTCCTCTGGTCGAACGGCGAGCGGTTCGAGCTCCCTGATTTCGGCGAGGGCGGCTATGCCAACGACATCAACGAGGCTGGCGTGATCGTCGGCTCCGTGATCGTGAAGGGCAACTACCGCGCCGCCCGCTGGGTGAACCGCGAGCTCGAGCTGCTGCCCGTGCCTGACTTCCAGACCGATGACGGCATCGTGTGGAGCCTTGCGAACAGCATCAACTCCTCCGGCGTGATCACCGGTACCGTGCGGTCGCCCGTGGGCTCTGGCACGCCGTCGGCCGCGCTCCGCTGGGACGACAATGGCGTCTCGTTCATCGAGAGCGGCGGCCTCGAGACGAAGGGCATCGCCATCGACAACCTCGGCGGAGTGGTCATCAACGGCTACTTCGACGGCGGATCGTCGCGCGCGCCTGCGGTCGTCCAACCCGACGGCTTCGTGAACATCCTGGCGGTACCCCCGCAGTACCTGAGCGGCGCGTCGGCCACCACGATGAGCCGCAGCGGCCTCGTCGCCGGCTACTACTACGACATGGTTGGCGGCACCTTCGGCATCAAGGCCGTCGCGTGGCCGAACGGCGTGTTCACGCCGCTCGAGATGCCCGCGGGCCAGCGCTACGCGTTCCCCAGCGGCGTCGGCAGCAACGGACTCGTGTTCGGTTCCGCGACCGACGGCGTCACGGGGCGCTCCGTGGGCGGGTTCTGGGCGCTCGATGTCGAGGACAGCCAGCTGCGTTCTGCCACCGTGAGCGGCGCGCGTGGCCAGGCCGTCGAGCTGTCCGTCGAGAGCTTCCGCGCCTCTGGCGCAAATGTCGGCCACAGCGTCGCGGCGCGGGTGAACAATGCGCTCATCGGCCAGGCGATCACCGATTCGACCGGCCGCGCACGCCTGGTGTTCACGATCCCCGCCGACTTCGCGGGTTCGCAGATGACCGTGCGCTACACCGACGAGAACGGCGCGAGCATCGTGAGCGTGATCGAGGTCACCTCGGGCTGCGTGGCCGCCGACCTCAACTGCGACGGCAGCGTCAACTCGCTTGACCTCGCTGCGCTGCTTGCGGCGTGGGGCACTGCGGGCGCTGCCGACCTCGACGGCGATGGCGTGGTGAGCTCGCCTGATGTGGCGGTCCTGCTCTCAGGCTGGACGGGTTGATCGAGGATGTATCGCGGCGAGGCGTCCCGGCCATCCCAGGGGCGCCTCGTCGCGTTTTTGTCGCCGTACATCGGTATCATCCAAGCTGGAGCCCTTTATGCCGCAGCAGAACTTCCTCGCCATGCTGGCACTGTTCCTTCCCGTTACAGCCGCGTTCGCGCAGGATGCGAAGCCGGCAGAGCCGTCGCCGCCGCCACCGATCACCGAGAAGATGAAGGCCGACGCCACGAAGCTCTCGCCGCTGGTCACCTCGGAACTCGCCAAGCAGTTCCTCGCAGCGACGGCGAAGCTCGCGGAGCCCACGCCGCGCACCGTCTATCGAAACCGCGAGAAGGGGATCGCCCTCACGAAGCGCGCGTACGACGCGCTCTCCGCAGAGGAGAAGGCGACACTCACGGCGCGCGAGTATCCGCCCGACTTCTACTACGAGACCGGCTACGGCTCGCCGCTCGTCTACGCGCGCGTCCTCGACCTCGCGGCACCGCATGTCATGCGCGCGGGCAAGCCGAAGGTCCTCGACTTCGGCTACGGCACGATCGGCCAGCTCCAGCTCCTCGCGCACTGCGGATTCGACGCCCACGGCGTCGATATTGAGCCGATGTTTCCGGCGCTCTACAGCGAGCCAGGCGACACGGGCGCGATGGGCACGGGCTCCGTCTCGATCCACGCTGGCCAGTGGCCGGCCGAGGAGTCGCTCCGCAACGCAGTTGGCGGCGGATACTCGCTCATCACCAGCAAGAACACACTCAAGAAGGGCTACATCCATCCGAGCCCGCCGGCGGGGCAGACGGTCGATCCGAAGCGGCTCGTCCATCTCGGCGTGGGCGACGAGGAGTTCCTCAAGCGCGTGCACGATGCGCTCGAGCCGCGCGGCGTGTTCCTCATCTACAACATCTGCCCGCCGCAGAATCCGCCCGAGAAGGAGTACATACCGTGGGCCGACGGACTCTCGCCGTTCCCGCGCGAGATGCTCGAGAAGGCGGGATTCGAGGTGCTTGCGTTCGACGACGTCGACCAGCCGTGGGTGATCGAATGCTTCGGCGCGCTTGGCTACACCGAAGGGAAGTCGCGCGAGGAAGCCGCGAAGGAGTTCCTGTGCTGGTACACGATCGCGCGGCGCAAGGACTGAACCAGCCTCGCGGCCTCGCCTGCTACCTTTCCCGCATGCCTCGTCGCCTCATCTCATCCGGCTCCCCGTTCGAGCGTGACATCGGATACTCGCGAGCGGTCGTCGTCGGCGACCGCGTGTTCGTGTCGGGCACGACGGGGTTCGACTACGTGACGATGACGATTTCCGACGACATCGCGGAGCAGGCCGCGCAGTGCCTGCGCAACATCGAAACCGCGCTCGCGCAGGCAGGCGCGTCGATGCGCGACGTCGTGCGCGTCCGCTACATCCTGCCGAACGCAGCGGACTTTCCCGCGACCTGGCCGGTGCTGCGCGCTGCGTTTGGCGAGATCCGTCCCGCCGCCACGATGTTCGAGGCGAAGCTTGCCGATCCGCGCATGAAGATCGAGATCGAGGTCGACGCCATCATCGGCTCGGCGTGACCGACGATGGCCCGCGCGCGCGCGTGTAGGTCCATAAGGTGAGCGGCACGAGGCCCTCGCCGAAGACGAACTCCAGCAGCTCGGTCTCGAAGCGATCCTCACCCTCGAACCGCCAGCGCCGCACGAGCTGCCGCGTCGCGGCGTCCTGTGTCAGCACGAACCGCGCCTCCGCCGTGCCATCGCCGAAGGTGACGGTTCCCTCGAACGCGCTATTGCGGTACGAGTTCGAGCCCCGCACGCGCACCTCGCCGCTGTCCTGGTTGACGAAGAACACCTGCTCCTCGCGCCACGACCTGCCATCGGGAGTGCCGCCGACTCCAAGGACGCGCAGCGACCGGCCGTCCGGCTCCCAGCGCCATGTCTCGCGCAGGCGCCATGTCTCGCGCAGGATGTCGCCCGGCATGAGGGTGGTGGTCCACTCGCCCGAGGCGAGATGCGCGAAGCCGCGGAGCCGGTCCGCGACTGCGTCCATGGTCGCGTGTGAGGTTGCGTTCGAGTTCGCGTTCGAACCAACGCCCGTATCGCGCGCGACCGGTGTGCAGGCCCCAGCGAGCGCAACACAGGCCAACACCAATCGCGCGGCGCCGCGACGCATCATCGCGCCATCGGAGCGGAACGGGTCGGCAGGATCCATGACCCAGAGCCGGTTCGGTCCCGACCGCGCACTGTGATGCGAGGCGGAAAGGGAAACGCCGGTCGAGGTCGAGTGTTCCATGCGTGATGACCGGGGGAACGCGGAAGGCACCGTCGGCCGACCGCAGTGTACGGACCGTCCTCGAGGTCAACGCGCCGCTCGCGTCAGTGCATGCGGTCGAAGCCCGTTCCGTTGAAGCGGAACACGCCCTCGCCGCCCACCCAGAGGTCGCCGGAAGGGTCCCGGTAGATCGAGACGACATCCTTCGTCGTCAGGCCGTCCTGCTCGCCGAACTGGCGCAGCGTTCGGCCGTCGTAGCGCCACGCGCCTCCGCCGACCGTCCCGATCCAGATGCCGCCCTCGCGGTCCTCGCCGAGCGCGAACACGCGCATTGGGAGCGCCGCGGCATCGGCCGATGCCGCCTCGGCTTCGCACAACTCCGAGAGGCGCGACACACGCTCGTCGTCGATCACGAACACGCCCACGCCGTTGTTCCCGATCCAGAGCCTTCCCTTGCTGTCCTCGAACACGCAGCGCACATGAGGGTCGCCGTCTTCCTTCCGCAGCCCCATGCGGCGACCGTCGATCATCGAGAGCGTGCTGCCGTCGAAGCCGAACACCGCTCCGTAGGTTGCGATCCAGACCCTGCCACCCTCGCCGCGGCATATGCCGGTGACGGAGTATCCATCGTCGACGGCGCGTTCGCGCGGAAGCGGAAAGGTCAGGTAGGCGAACGCACTTCCGTCGTAGCGGTAGACGCCCGCTTCAAGCTCCATCTGGTTGAATCCATGCGACTCGTTGCCCTTGAACCAGAGGTCATCCGCGTCAAGCTTCCACGCCGTGGTCGCGTCGTAGCGGCGCGCCGCAGGCGAGGTGATCGCACCGCCGGCGAAGCAGCTGATGCCGACGCCGGTGTCGAACCAGACCACTCCGCGCGCGTCTTCCTGGATCGACCGCACCTGGTTGTTGCTCAACCCGTCCGCCTCGGTGAAGCACTGGATTCGTTCGCCATCGAAGCGGCAGACGCCCTCGAAATGGCTGCCGAACCAGTAGGCGCCGCTCGAGTCCTGCAGGATCGCACGCACGCCGCTGTTGAACATGCCCCCCGGGCCCTTCTCGTAGGTGAAGGGCAGCCGCGCCGCGTTCGCGCAGCAGCACAGGAGCGCGAGCAGGGCGGCGAGACAGGCGTTCCATGCGAACTTCATTGGAGCTCTCCAGCCGAACGATACGGCGTCCGATGGCGCGTCGAGCGCGGGGCTCAGCCGCATGAACCGCAGCCGCCCGTTCCGCAGCCGCCGCCTAGGCCGCCTCCATGCAGGCGCAGCTCGATCGCCTTCGAGGTCGGCGTGACCGACAGTCCCCCGAGCGCGGTGCAGCGCAGCTCGCGCGCCATGCTCTCGCTGATCTCACGGTGCGCATCGAGCACCTCGTCGAGCGGAATCAGGTGGTCGTAGCCCGCGAGCGCGATGTTCGCGCAGGCGAGCGCGTTCGCAGCGCCCGCGATGTTGCGGCCGAGGCAGGGGGCCTCGACGCGGTTCGCGACCGGATCACAGACGAGCCCGAGCACGTTCTGCAGCGCGTGGCTCGAGGCCGAGAGCGCCTGCGCCGCGTTGCCGCCCGCGAGTTCGACCAGCGCCGCAGCCGCCATCGCGGCACCTGCGCCGGTCTCGGCCTGGCATCCGCCGACTTCCGCCGCGAAACTCGAGCGCGTCGCGACGAACACGCCGATCAGCCCGCCCGCGAGCATCGCCCGCAGCGTCGTCTCCTCGTCGCTCCCGAGCGACTCCGCCGCGGCGAGGCACGTTCCTGCAAACGTCCCGCATGAGCCTGCCGTCGGGGCGGCGACGAACACGCCCATCGAGCTCTTCACCTCCATCAGCGCGGTCACATAGAGGATCGCGCGGTTGAGGAGACCGCCGTCGAGGAGCTTCTTCTCGTCGAGCATGGCTGCGAAGCGATGGCTCTGCCGCGGCAGGATGCGGTCTGCGTACTCGGTGCCTGCGAGGCCGATGCGCACGCCGCCGCGAACGACCTCGAGGATTCGGCGCATCTGCGCGAACACCTCGTCCTGCCCGATGCCGCCGCGTGCGCACTCGTACTCGAGCGCGAAATCCGACAGTCTCCGCGTCGCAGGATCCGCGTGCTGCGTCATCTCGCCTGCGTGGAGGAACGGGACCTTCAGCCCGCGGCGCGAACGCACGGGAAGGACGGGCGCGAGGCGCCGCGCGCGCGCGATCATCGAAAGCGGCGCGATCTCCGCGTCGGTCAGCGCGCGCTGGGCGCACACGATCACGCGCGTGGGGCTGCCGCCTGCGATCGTCACCGCGTCGAGATCGCCGCGCGCCTCGAGCTTCGCAGCGGTGGAGCGACCGTCGTCGTGCATGTCGAGCACCGTCACCGCGTAGTCGCCGTAGAGCGTGACATTCGTGCCGTCGATCGAGATGACCTCGATCATGCCGCCACCCGTCGAGAGCGCGATCAGCCGGTGTTCGACTCCTGAGCGCCGAAGCGTCAGCCTGTAGGTGTTCGGGTGCGGGTCATGCAGCGTTGCGATGCGGATCTCGAGCGCGACGCCGGCATCCGCGAGCGCCGCGGCGCTCCGCGGGAGGCGCTCGTCGTCGGCTTCCCAGCCGAGAAGCCCCGCGAACAGGCCGATGTCGGAACCTTGCGACTCGTGCGTCGTCGCGAGCGATCCCTCCGTATCGAACTCGATCAGCACCGATTCGGGCGTGCCGCCGCAGAGATCGCGCGCAAGGCGGCCGATGCGGACCGATGCCGCGGAGTGCGAGCTCGACGGCCCGCGCATCACGGGGCCGACGACGTCGTTGAAGATGCTCGGCGGCAGGGTGGATGGCATGGCGCGTCGCAGCGTAGTCGATCGGGCTGCGGGGGTTACCATCCGCGGAACCCGGAGGAGCACAACTCATGCGATTCAAAGCCCTACCGAACATCGCGCTTCCATTGCTCCTGGCCATCGCTGCGTGGCTGCTCGCCGCGACGAGCGCGACGGCGAGCGCCGTATCCGCGACTGCTGCTTGGACCGTCTTCGAGACTTCGATCGAGACGACGAAGGCCTACGCGCGCCCCTTTGTCGATGTCGAGGTCGACGCGATCTTCGAGAAGGGCGACACACGCTGGCGAGTGCCCGCGTTCTGGAGCGGAGGCGGGACGTGGAAGGTGCGGTTCGCGCCGCCGGAAGCAGGCGAGTATCGCTATCGGTTTGTCTCGAACGACCCAGCGAATGCCGATTTTGCGGCCCCCGCGCGAACCTTCGTCGCAACCCCCGCCACGGGTGACAACCCGCTGCATCGCCGCGGATTCCTGCGTGTCTCCGACGACTCCCGCCACTTCGAGCACGCCGACGGCACGCCGTTCCTCTGGCTCGGCGACACGTGGTGGAAAGGCCTCTGCAAGCGCATCGATCTGGACGGTTTCGAATCGCTCTGCGCCGACCGCGCAGCGAAGGGCTTCAATGTCGTGCAGATCGTGTGCGGCCCGTATCCCGACGAGAACATGCTCGAGCCGCGCTGGGAGAACGAGGCGGGCATGCCGTACACCACGCTCGACTTCACCGCGGTGAATCCTGCGTACTTCGACGCGGCCGACACGCGCATCGCGAAGCTCATCGCGCACGGCATCGTCCCTGCGATCGTCGGCGGGTGGGGACGCCCGCAGGCGGGGGGTCAATCGACGATCAACCAGGTCGGCCTCGACGGCTTCAAGCGCCACTGGCGGCATCTCATCGCGCGCTACGGCGCGATGCCCGTGGTCTGGATCGTCGGCGGCGAGGCAAGCGACGGCAACGGGCCGTGGGCCGAGCTCGCCGAGTACGTACGCGCGACCGACCCGTACCGCCATCCGCTCACCTATCACGCGCCCGGCGACCCGCGCAGCACGATTCGCGCGGGAAACGAGCACTTCGACTTCGACATGGTCGCGATCGGCCACGAGGGTCTGAACACGGCGAACGAGACGCTTCGCCTGCTGCGCGCGTCGCTCGAGCAGAAGCCCGCGCGCCCCGCGCTCTGCGGCGAGGCGTGCTACGAGCGCCACATGCAGACGAACTTCGAGGACACCCAGCGTCATCTCTTCTGGACGCTCATGCTGTCGGGCGCGGCCGGCCACACCTACGGCGCCGCGGGCATCTGGCAGTCGAGCATCGAAGGCGACCCCGGCATCACGCCCATCTACGACTTCACGACATGGCGCGAGGGCATGGCGTTCCCAGGCTCGGCGCAGCTCGGGCTTGCGAAGAAGCTGCTCGAGGAACTTCCGTGGCACCGCATGCAGCCGCATCCCGAGTGGGTCGACGGTGGCGCGTTTGCCGCGGGAATCGCAGGCGAACTGCTGGTCGCGTACCTCCCGAAGCGCGGGATCTACAACTGGAGCGGCTTCCGCGTGCTCACGCTCGACCCGAACTCGCGTTACGAGGCGTTCTGGTTCGATCCCGCCTCAGGCCGTCGCTTCGCGCTCGGGACCGTCGAAGGCGAGGCAAGCTGGTCGACGCCGCCCGTTCCGTCGCCGCAGGACTGGGTGCTGGTGCTCAAGCCAAACATGGACTGACGATCGGCGAGATGCCTCGCACGGTGCAGGCATGCGCAGGCGTTCGGCATCCTCAACGGCCTTGATCTGTTCGCACCGCAGGTTTGCCCGCGAGTGCGGTTCGCTCAGCCCCATGCGGCAAGGAGCGCGGCGAGGTCGGCCGGGCCGACGAGCCCGTCGCGGTCGATGTCGGCGACGCACGTTCCCTTGCCGCACGCTCCCCACGCGCTGAGGAGGATCGCAATGTCGGTCGGACCAACCGATCCGTTGCAGTCGAGATCCTGGGGGATGCACGGTGGCGCGGCCCAGTACCGGCGAACCTCGCCAGTACCCGCGAGCAGAAGGCTGCCGTCACTCGCCAGCGAAGGACCACCCTGGCTCACTCCGGTCATCGCAATGCTCCATCGCAGGTCGAGCGACGGGTCGAACGACCGGATCTCGGCCGTGGAGCCGCCTGCGCCGTTCGAATTGTTGTGGAAGATGCGGCCGAGCGAATCGACCGCCACCATCGAGGACGTGAATCCGCTTGGACTCAGCACCGGCGCATCCGACTGCGCGCGCAACGCACCAGTCACCTGGTCGCGGATCTGCAGCCGACCGTCGCGGGAGAGCATGGTCACGCCTCCGTCGGGCGTGATCGCGTGACGCGCGGACGGTTCCGTGTACGCAGACGCCGTCCACAGGAGCTCGAAGGCCGTCCCCGTGTCGCGGAAGGCGTAGAACTTGTCGTTCGTTGGTCCTTCGTTGCTCGCGCGGAGGTAGAACACAAGTCCGCCGGGAGCGCAGAACGGGGAGGTCTGGTTGAGGAACCCCGGCATCGTCTGGCTGCTGTAGAGGCGCTGTCCCGTGGTGGCGTTGAACCGCGAGATCTTCTGACCCCCGGGCGCGACTTCATCGAGGTAGATCGAGTCGCCATCGCGCGCCGGTCCGCAGTTGCCGCTCACGCTGCAGGTGCGCGTGACGTTCCAGACCGTCGCGCCCGTCTGCGCGTCGAGCCGCCGCATCGTCGTGTTGCTTGCGAAGATCGGGTCGCCGTTGTCCATGAAGACCACGCCGTCGTAGGACCCGGTGCTCACTTCGTCGGCCGAGACCCAGAGCAGCGACCCAGTGGCCGCGTCGAGGCAGTGGACGCGCGCCGACGCGCTCGAGCCGTTGCCGCCGCGCCCGACGAGCACGCGTCCATCGCGCGCGCCATAGACGACCGTCGTCCAGTCACCGGGCTCGAACGGGCAGTCGAAGGTCCAGAGCGTCGCGCCGGTCTGCAGGTCGAGGCAGTGCACGCGCGCCTCGCCCGGCGGCGGGTTGTATGGCGCCTGCGCGTAGGTCTGCCGCACCATGAACACGCGGTTGCCGCTGGTGATGGGCACCCATGAGATGAGGCAGGACATGTCGCTTCGCGACCATGTCTCGTCCGCTGCCCACGGCCCGACGACGGCAGAGAGGCCGTTCGACTGGGCGTTTCCGCTCAGGTTCGACCAGTCGGCGTGCGCGGTGCCGGCGGCGAGGAGGGCTCCGATGGCTGTGATCTGGATGCTGCGGATGGCGGCGTTCATGGATGGCTCCCGGGGTTCGGCGCGCGTGGACGCCGTGCACGGACTGTGACGGGGTTCCGGCCCGACGGCAAGGCGGGTGACCGCGCGCGGGAGGAAGTCCGTCGTCCTGTACCCTAAAAGGGGTACACGCTGCTTGGATGCACCCGACGCTCCCTACTCGAGCGTGAAGTCATGCAGTTGCGCGGCGCGGCGGATGCCGAGCTTCCGGTAGAGGCGCTTGCAGAGGGTGCCCACGGTGAGGGCGGAGATGCCGAGCCGTTTCGCCACCTCGGCGCGCGGCTGGCCGTCGCGCAGCGCGCGGGCGATCTGGCGCTCGCGCGCGGTCAGCGCCTCGTGCGCCACGCCGCGGATCGACCTGCGTTCCGCGACGGTCGTGGGCGACACGAACTCGACATGCGGCTGGGGCAGCACATGCCCGGCGAGCGGCTCGATGCGGATCGCCAGGCCGTGATTGCATCGCATCGACGCACCGCCGCGGTCTGATCCGTGCTTGTCGCCGAGAAGCCGCACGAACTCCTCGACGCGCGCGATGCGCCGCTTGAGCTCGCGAAGGTCGCCCTCGTCGAGCACCATCGGGCCGCAGTGATGGAAGTGCCACGTGTTCGGCCCGGTCGAGCCGATGGGCCGGCGCACCTTGAAGAGCAGATCCGACATCTCCGAGTTGATGAACGACGCGACATCATTGACGAGCCGGCGATGCGCTGCGTCTCCGGCGTCGATGACGATGGAGAGCTCCTGGAGGGCCACCTCGTAGGCCACCGACCGCCGCCTGCCGCGCGCCATCTTCGTGGTGACGAGATCGGCCCGCGCGAGCACATCGAGCGCGGCGTGCACCGCGGCGACGCTGCGCAAGGTTCGGGACGAGAGCGTGGCCGCGTCGAGCGGGCGCCCCGCGCGACGCAGGCACTCCCAGATGCCCATGGCCTCGAGGTCCTTGATCGCGTCGAGGAGTCCGGGGTGGAGCAGGGCGATGGTCTTCCGCTTCATCGGCGCGGCAGGGTAGCGGCGGGGGACGGATCGCGAGTCGCGCGATCGCGCCCGCCCGCAGCGTTCACTTCGAGAGGACCTCGACGCGATCGATCTCGCCAGCCAGCAGCGGCTCCAGCGCCGCAGCCGAGATCGGACTCGATGTCGCAGCGACGTGCTTGAGGTGGAGATCGAAGAACGCGATCGTCGCGGGGCGCGCGACGCGCTGCACTTCGTCGCGCGTCGCCGACGGCAGCCCACGGCCGCTGCCACCGGTTGAGTCGGTGAAGTCGATGTGCTTCGCGTTCGCGAGCCAGACGAAGAAGTGGCCGTCACCCGGCCAGAGCGCGAACGCCTCCCTGCGGTTCGTCGCGGGCTGGCCTGCCTGCTGGTCGTCCTTGGTGCCTGAGATTCCGAGGAGGGGCACCTGCAGCCCCGCGAAACTCTCGGCGACGAAGAACGGCTCGCCCACGCCCTGCGG
>JBIIRG010000157.1:0-7220 GCA_044341665.1 Phycisphaerales bacterium
CATCGACGTTCGCGGCGGTGTCGCGCGCCGCGTCGGAGGACAGCTTCGCAAGCGAGTGGACCGGCGACGGCGACTGGATGCGCTACGCCCGCGGTGTGCTTGCGGAACTGCGCGGCGCGGGCGTGGCGGTTCCGCCGCTGCGCGTGGCGGTTGCGAGCGATGTTCCGATTGGGGCGGGCCTTTCGTCGAGCGCCGCGCTCGAGGTCGCGATCGCGCGCGCCGCACTCGAGATTGCAGGCGTGTCATTGAATCCGCGTGAGATCGCGCTCCTCTGCCAGCGGGCCGAGCATGTGCACGCGGGAACTCCGTGCGGCATCATGGACCAGTGGTGCGTGGCGCACGCAGCGCCGGGCGAAGCGATGTTGCTCGACTGCGCGACCCTCCGCTGGGAATCGATCGCGCTGCCGGCCGTGCTCGCGATCGAGATCGTCGACTCGGGCGTGCGGCATGCGCTTCGCGATGGTGGATACGCCGCGCGCCGCAGGGATGTCGAGGAAGCCGCGCGCCACCTTGGCGTGCCGCTGCTCGCCGAGCTGCCGCGCGAGCGCTGGAATGAGATCGCATCGCTCCCGCCGACGGTCGCACGGCGCGCGCGGCATGTGGTCCAGGAGTGCGCGCGCGTGCACGAGGCGGTCGCGGCGTTGCGTGCGGGCGAGCTCGCGCGATTCGGCGCGCTGCTTCTCGAGAGCCACGCCTCGTTGCGCGACGACTTCGATGTCTCGACTCCCGAGCTCGACGCCATTGTGTCGGATGCGATGCGCGGAGGCGCGCTCGGCGCGCGCATGACGGGAGGCGGCTTCGGCGGAAGCGCGATCGTGGCGCGACGGACGGACGCGCGAGGCTGATCGGCTACATCGCGCGAATCGCCGCGATGCAGCGCGCGATGTGCGCATCCTCATCGACGCCGAGTTCGGCAATGCCCGTTGCGATGTCGTCGCGCGACACGGCGGCGGCGAAGGCGAGGTTCTTGAGCTTCTTGCGAACGCTCGCCGGCTCGAGCGACGCGAGGCCGTCGGGGCGCACCTTCGCGCAGGCCACGATGAAGCCCGCCAGCTCGTCGACCGCGAAGAGATGCCGCGCCATCGCGCTGTCGCGCGCGGTTCCCGTGTAGGGGGCGTGCGCCATGATCGCGTGCAGGATCTCCTCGTCGACGCCACGCGTGCGCAGGAACGCCACGCCGACCCGCGGATGCTCGTCCTGCGTCGGGTGCCGCTCCCAGTCGAGGTCGTGCAGCAGTCCCGCAAGCACCCATCGGTCGCGCGACGGCGGGTCGACCGCCTCGGCATATGCGCCCATGCAGGCAGCCACGCACTCCATGTGGTGCCGTAGCGCGGGGTTCGACACCCACTCGTGCAGGACCGCGCGCGCGTCGTCGAGCTGCAGCATCAGATGTGCTCGTGCAGGATGTGCTCGAGCAGCTCCTGGCGGCCGCTCTCGACCGGGCACGACTTCTGCGTCATCGCGATGCGCTCGAGCTCCTCGAGCGTGGCGTCGCCGTTCTCGATGCGGCGGCCGAGCTCGGAGTCCCAGCTCGCGTAGCGCTGCCGCACGAACTGCGCGATGCGTCCGTCGGCGCGGATCGCGGCGGCGGCCTTGAGCCCGCGCGCGAACGCGTCCATGCCGGCCACGTGCGCGTGGAAGAGGTCGACCGGCTCGAAGCTCTCGCGGCGGCGCTTGGCGTCGAAGTTCAGTCCACCCGTCGTGAAGCCGCCCGCAGCGAGGATCTCGAGCATCATCTTGGTGGTGAGCCGCGGATCGGTCGGGAACTCGTCGGTATCCCAGCCGCAGTGCTCGGTGCCCGAGTTCGCATCGACCGAACCGAGCGCGCCCGCGATGCGGCACGCGGCAAGCTCGTGCTCGACCGTGTGCCCGGCGAGCGTGGCGTGGTTTGTCTCGATGTTGAGCTTGAAGTGCGCGAGCAGCCCGAACTCGCGGAGGAACGCAAGGCAGGCTGCCGCATCGGAGTCGTACTGGTGCACGCTCGGCTCGCGCGGCTTGGGCTCGATGTAGAACTGCCCCTTGAACCCGATCGACTTCTTGAAGTCGACCGCCATGTGCAGGAGATGCGCGAGGTGCTCGCGCTCGCGCTTCATGTCGGTGTTGAGGAGCGTGGTGTAGCCCTCGCGGCCGCCCCAGAAGACATAGCCCTCGCCGCCGAGACGGTGGGTGACCTCGATCGCCTTCTTGACCTGCGCCGCGGCGTGCGCGAAGACCTCGATGCGCGGGCTGGTCGCGGCGCCCGACATGTAGCGCGGATGCGCGAACAGGCACGCCGTGCCCCAGAGCAGCTTCTTGCCGCTGGCGCGCTGCAGGATCTCGAGGTGCTCGACCACCTTGTCGAGGTCGGCGTTCGACTCGGCGAGCGTGGCGCGCTCGGGCGCGATGTCGCGGTCGTGGAAGCAGTAGAAGTCGATGCGGCACTTCCGCAGGAACTCGAAGAACGCGTCCGCGCGCCGGCGGCAGTTGTCGACCGAGTCGCTGCCGTCGTCCCACGGCGTGCGCGCGGTGGCGGCGCCGAATGGATCCGACAGCCCGTTGCGCATCGTGTGCCAGTAGCACGACGCGAAGCGCAGCTGGTCGCGCATGGGCTTGCCCTCGACGAGCTCGTCGGGACGATAGTGGCGGAAACCGAGGGGCTCCTTCGAGGAGCGCTCGACGAAGGGGATCGCGTCGATGCCGGGGAAAGCGTCCTGTGACATGCGGCGCAGCGTAGCGAAAGCGGCGCCCGAAAACGCGAAGAGCCCCCGGCGTCGCCGTTCGATGAGGGCCATCATCGAGGGCGATCGACCGGGGGCTCTCCTCACGCCGCGCTGGGGAGTGTCACGGCGTGGCCTCGATCGCGCGTTGCGATCGACAAGGGCTATCAGGAGGGGCGTTCGATCAGTACATGCGGTCGGTGTCGACGACGAACTCGAACGTGCCGTTGAACATCGGTGCGGTGAAGCGCACGGCCATGGTCTTGTAGAGATCGTTTTGCGCGGCCGCGCCGACGAGGGCCACGCGGTTGGTGAACTGGATGTTCGCGATCCACGCGCTCGGGCCGGCCAGCGTGGTCGCGACGGGCGCGAACCCAAGGCCGGAGCCCGCGGTGCGGACGGTGGTGTTGACGATGTCGAACCCGGCGCGCGAGTTGACGGTGCCGAACTCGACACGTGCAACGCCCGGAGCCCCCGCAGCGCTCGCGTTCGAGATCTTGACGCGGGTCTGCGTGGCGGAGATCGGGAACAGCGCGACGTTGATGTTCATGCCGCCGCCGATGTAGTTGGCGGTGAGCGCGGCGTTGAGCGTGAGCGGGATCGAGACGCCGGTCGTCGTCGTCACGCGGATCCCGAGAGTCTGGAGATCGACGCCGCTCGGGAGGTCGTTCGCGGCGGGAATGAAGGTCGTCACGCCGGCGACGGCGCTGTGGCCGGTGTAGGTCTGCGCGTGGGCGGCGCCGAGGACCGAGAGGGAGGCGAGCGAACCGAGGACGATGGTGCTGAGCTGACGCATGGGAGACTCCTCTGTAAGGGGGTTTGCGAAGCCGCCGGAACGTGTGGCGACACAGGCATTCCGCGGGGGCTGAGGGGATCTCTCAGCTCGCGAGAAAAATTCCCGCTCGCAGTTGGGCGGCAGAGGGGCTTCTCTCGCAAAGAGCACTGAGAACACGGAGGAGGAAGCACATCGGACCCTGGCGACGTTCCGCAAACGGCTTCATGCCGCTTCACCGCAGGGCCGTTCGATAGCCCTTCCGTCCCTCTGCGCTCTCCGTGCTCTCTGCGAGAGGCTCGAACCCACGACCCTCCCTCGCCTCGAGCCGCCGCAAAAACGACCGCGCCGCCCGGGACGAGGGCGGCGCGGTGCGCACAGGGTTCGGAGCGGACGCGCTGTCGCGTGCTTACGCGACGCGGCGCGCGCGGGCGTTGGTCGTCGCCGTCCAGCGCGCGTTGCGGGCGAAGCCGTCGGACACGAGCTTCTCCAGCAGGTCGCGCGGCGAGGTGGCCGAAAGGTCGGCGCCGATCTCCTCGTCGAGTCCGGGCGCGCGGTTGAAGATGCCGCCGCCGACCACGATCTGCATGTCGGGGTGGCCGCCGTTCTCGCGGATCGTGTCGATGAGCTCGCGGATGAACGGCGCATCCTTCGCGCTCGATGCGAAGAGCAGCAGGACGTCGGGCTCGCGCTGGCCGATCTCCTCGCGGATCTCGTCGTTGGCCACGCCGCCGCCGGCAAAGGTGACCTCGTAGCCGTCGGCCTCGAGGAGGTCGGCCACCATCTGTCCCGCCAGCTCCTCGGTCTCGTTCGGTCCGCAGAAGAGCGCGATGCGCTTGCTGCGCGAGGAGCTGTTCGTGTACCGCGCCTGCGCCTGGTCGACCAGCATGCGCAGCATGCGCGTCGCGTAGTGATGGCTGAGCGTCGTGATCTGGTCCTTGCGGTACATGATCGCGATGTTGTCGAGCAGCGGCCAGAAGAGGTCCTTGGCGACGGTCTCGGGCGCGATGCCTGCGTTGTACAGCGCGTCGACGAGCTCGCGGGCGGCGCGGCGCTCGCCGCTGACGAGGTAGGAGAAGAGCTGCTCGGAGACGCGGTCGATGTTCGGGATGGCGTTCATGGTGTCCGTTCTTTCCTGCGCCGGCGCATCCACCTGCGGGGCGCTGTCTGGTGAGCCTTGGTTCCTGTCGCGCGCCAGGATCCTCCTGGCGGTTGCCGCGGCCCGATGCTGCGGCGGGCCTTGTTTCGGCGCAGCCCGCGCGGCGCCCAGACAGAACTTCACGCAGGTGAATAACCTCTTCACTCGCGTTGCGAACAAGCCGATAAGAGACATATGGTGCGCGTGACTCGATCGCGACCACTGTCGGAAACTCCTTTCTCTGCGAGACTTCGCCACATGAAGCCCACCGTGTCCTCGTTTGCCTGCGCGCTCGCCGCGATCCTCGTCGTGCTGTGCGGTGGCCGTGCGGCGCACGCGCAGAAGTTCGAGCCCGAGGTCGTGACGCGCACCACCGACATCGCAGCCGCGAAGGAGAAGAGCGAGGCGGGCCGCGTGCTCGCCGAGATCAGCGCGGGCTCGATCGAGCTCACCGTGGACGCCAACGCCGACGCACCGCGCATCGAGGCGGAGTTCACGGTCGACGGCCTTGACCAGAAGGACGTCGCGCGCCGTGCCGAGCTCGCCAAGCTCTACGCCGAGCGCGCGGCCGACCAGACCGTCGTGGTCAAGCCGATGTTCGCAGGAAAGCCGATGCCGCGAGACCGCGTGAAGCTGCGCATCGTCATGCCGAGCGCGGGCGACACCAACCTGCGCGCGGTCGCGGGCGACATCACCGTGACGGGAACGACCGGCAAGCTCAAGATCGCGACCAAGAAGGGCGACGTGCGCGTCGCGAGCCACGCGGGCAGCATCGATGTCAGCTCTGGTTCGGGCGCCGTCGAGCTGCGTGCGATCGGCGGTGAAGTGCGCGCGGTGGCGACCGACGGCGCGCTCACGATCGAGCTCGCCGACGGCAACGACCTGCCCTTCGAGGCCGAGACACGCACGGGCGAGCTGCGCGTGGAGGTGGGCGCCGACTTCGATGGCCTCGTCAAGATGCACTCGACCGGCGGCCGCATCGACGTGCGCGACAGCGCGGGCCGTGCACGCGTGCCGCACGCGGGCGATCACTCGAAGACCGTCGAGATCGGCGCAGCGAGCGGCCAGTCGGAGCTTCGCTCGACGACGGGCGCCATCAAGCTCACGATCCGCTCGAAGTGACCTCGGGATCGTCGGCCGACGACTTTGCGGGCTGCACCACCTGCGACACGACCACGCCCACGAGCATGAGCGCTGCGCCTGCGTACTGCTGCGCGGTCGGCCGCTCGTGGAGGAACATGATGCCGCACGCCATGCCGAACACGCTTTCGAGCGAGAGTATGAGCGCGGTGTGCGTCGGCGGCGCGTGCTTCTGCGCGATCACCTGCAGCGTGAACGCGGCTGCGACGGGCAGGATCGCGGCATAGAGCAGCGCCCACTTGGCGGCGTCGATCGACTCGAGCCGCACCCCGTCGTGCGCGAACATGGTGACCAGGCTCGCGACGCCCGTCATTCCCAGCTGGATGAGCGAGAAGCGGATCGGCTCGGCGTCGCGTGAGAACGCGCCGACCACGACGACATGCACCGCCCAGAGCAGCGCGCACGCGAGCACCCACGGATCGCCCGCATTGACGGTGAAGTCGGGATTCACGCCGAGGAGGACGAGCCCGGCTCCCGCGAGTCCCACGCCGAGCCACACGGCCCAGCCAAGCGGCTTGCGGTTGAAGGCGATCGCCAGGAACGGCACGAACACCACGTACAGGCTGGTGATGAACGCGCCGTTCGACGCGGTCGTGCTCGTCAGCCCGTGCTGCTGCGCGTTCGCCGCCAGCATCATCACGGCACCTGCAAGCAGTCCTCCGCGAATGGTGGCGCGGCGCGACGCCTCGCGCGTCACGTGCGTGGGCCACGGCGCGAAGCGAAGGAGCGGCAGCAGCAGCAGCGTGCCGAAGGTGAAGCGCAGGCCGTTGAACTCGAACGCATCGAGGTGTCCGCTGCCAAGCCGCTGCGCAACGAAGCCCGAGCCCCAGATGACGGCGGCCGCGAGCAGGAGGAGATCGGCGCGAAGCGTGGTGAGCCTCACGGAGACCGCTTCCATGCCGAGGCGGGAACCTCCGCCTTCTTGGTCATGCCCGGCCCAAGCCACGACACGCGCAGCAGGTCCTGCCCCGCGGCCTCGAACATGCGGAGCTCGATCGGGTGCACGCCCTTCTCGAGCGCGATGGCGCCCGACTTCTCGGTGGCGCTGTGCGGTCCGTCGTTGTCGACCACCGTCACATCGCCGATCCGCAGCAGCGAGCCGTCGTCGGAGTCGACGAAGAACCGGTAGAGCCCCGTCTCAGGCACCTCGATGGAGCCCGTGAAGACGAGCCCGAAGTACTCCTCGCGCGGCTTCGGCGCCACGGTGGGCGTGGCGACGATCGACGTCGCCACCATCTTGCCCGCGGTCGTGATCTCGGCGCAGGACTTGATCGACTCGGGCACCTCGTACGACGCGCACGAGAGGCCAGGCTCGAGGCCGCCCGTCGAAGCACGCGCCGGCGTCGGGCGCAGCGCCTCGAAGCGCCGCACGATGGTGCGCGTGACGGGTCGGTCGCCGAGGAATCCCCGCGCCTTGACCGTCGTGGTCGCGCCGATGCGGAACGGCTTGCCCGCAGGAAGGCTGAGCGACGTC
>JBIIRG010000158.1:0-7214 GCA_044341665.1 Phycisphaerales bacterium
CGACTTCGATCACGACGCCGACGAGGACCTCCTCGTGGTCAACGGACACGTCTACCCGCAGGCGAGCAAGGCCCTCATGGACTCGGAGTACGCGCAGCGTCCACTCCTCATGGAACGCCGCGGGGGACGCTTTCACGTGGTCGGGCGGGCGGGCGCGTGGAGCCTTCCGCCGCGTGTCGACCGCACCGCGGTCTTTGCCGACCTCGATCTCGACGGCGACATCGACGTCGTCGTGGCCGGGCTCAACGAGCCGCTGCAGGTCCTTCGCAACGACCACGCGGAGCCCGCTCGGGCGGACTGGCTGATCGTCGTGCCGCGCGACGGTCGCAAGGGGATCGGCAACCATCGGGCCGTCGGCGCGGCGGTCACGGTGCGCTGCGGCGACCTCGTGCAGCGCCGCTGGATCCCGGGCGGCGGCCCGTTCCAGTCGAATATCGCGCCCGAGGTGCATGTGGGACTGCCCGTTGCCGAGGCATCCCTCGGCGCGCCGCTCTCGGTGCACGTCCGATTCGCCGACGGCGCAGAGGTCACGTTCGACAACGTCGCGCGCGGCACGCGGCTGACGGTCGACCGCCCCTGAGCGCGTTCAGAGAATGATCTCGATGATGGTGAAGCGCTTCTCGCCACGCGGGAGATCCACGCGGATCGTCTCGCCGATGCGGGCCTTCATGAGCGCCGAACCCATGGGGCTCGTGGTCGTCACCTCGACGTACTCGAGGTCGAACCGCCCCGTGGCCTGGCCGACCAGGCGGTAGAGATCGTCGTCGCCGCGGTCCTCGTCGCGCAGGCGCACCGTGGCGCCCACGAACACCATGTCCTGCGGCAGCGCGCTCGCGTCGGCCACCTGCGCGGTGGCGATGCGCTCCTCGATCTCCTTGATCTTGGCGTCGTTCATCGCCTTGTCCTCGCGCGAGGCGTGGTACTCGGCGTTCTCGCGGAGGTCGCCGAGCGCGCGCGCGTCGGCGATGCGCTGGATGAGCTGCTTGTCGAGCAGGCGCAGTTCGGAGAGCTTCTCCTGGAGCTGGACCTTCTCTTCGGCGGTGATGAAATCCATGAACGAGACCTCGGTCGATGCATGCGCGTCGCTGGAAATGAACAGCCGCCTTCGCTCCGGACCCGGCGTCGACGCGCAAACGGGCGGGTGATGAAAACGGGCGACGCGGGAGTGAGCTCCCGCGTCGCGAGCGGCAGGATAGCGGGAACCGTCCGACAGGTCGAATCAGCGTTTCGCAGGGCTGTTTCGCAGGCCGGCTGCGCCCGGCCGCACGCGCGCAGCGCCCACTGCAATCCAAGCCACAAGCGCAAGGGCGATCGCCCGCGCGGCCAGCGCCCGATCGGCGTCGGTCGGGTCGAGGGTCGCAGGCTCCGAGAATCGCGCAAGGAGCGCAGGCGCGCTGCCCGCCTCCAGCGTGTCGCGCAGGAAGCCGCCGAGTGGTCCGTAGGCCGTGCCGCCGCTCCCCACCCAGAGTGCGTCGAGCATCCAGGGCAGCAGGACCACGAGCACGGCGCACGCCATCGCGCTCCACCGGACCCGCGCGCGCGTCGAACCCTGCGTGACGGCAAGGAGCGCGGCACTCATCGCGATGGCCGCCGCGATCGCCGAGTCGACCACGATGGTGCGCGGCAGGGTCCAGCTGGTCACGAGCCGCAGCGGCCACACCACGACTTGAATGAGCACGAACACCGACACTGCGTCAAGCGCCGCCTGCGCCACGGGTACCGACGAGGGGCGACCTGACAACCGCAGCAGCGGCCAGCCGATGGCAATGCCGACCCCCATGAGGATGAACAGGAGATGGATCGAAGGTCCGTAGCTCGCGGCCTGCGGCTGCACGGGCGGGTGGAAACCAAACAGGTACACCCAGCACGCAAAGATCCAGCCCGCGGACAGCATCACCAAGCCGCGCGGAATGAGCAGCCCGCGGGGACTCGTCGCATCGGCGGTCGCGGTGGTCGCGCCCGTCGGTGGATCGGGTGCGTGCGTCGAGGTGGTGGGGGCGTCGGTCACGCGGAACTCGCTGCTCGGATGGTCCGCGCGGCGGCGCGACTATCGAACGATACCCGCGGCATCGGCCGAGGGTGCGGCACCGCCCTCCGCCGCCACGCGGATCGACGGCACGTCGGTCCGCAGGTCGACGATGCGGCCTGCACCGTTGTCGATGCGCCCGGTGGTGGCGAAGAGGTGATCGAGGTTGCGCAGCTTCGCGTCGGACGGCGGCTCGGCGCTGGTCGACGTGCCGGGCGGGTAGCCCCACATGATGAGACCGTTGTTGACCGTGCGCAGCACGAGTCCGTCGCCCTCGAACGATCCGAGGTCGATCGCAGCGACCTGCGACTCCCATCGGCGGTCGCGCATCGCGGCGAGCAGTGCCAGTCCTGCATCGACGTCGCGCCCCGACCAGCGTCCTCCCGGGGCGCCAGGGGGCGGCTCGGCCGCGTGATGCAGCGAGATCCAGTGCGGTCGCGCGGGGCGCTGCCCGAGCTCCCACTCGACGGGGACGCGGCACGCCTCGCCATCGATGAGGTACTCGCGGCCCGCATGCAGGACCGCGGCCACCGGCTGGCGGAAGGTCGCGTCGACGACGAACCCGCCGCCGGCATCGAGGCTCACCTGGCGGATGGAGCGGAACCAGCCGCACTGCTGCAGCGCTTCCTGCGCGGTCGCGAGCCGCGCGGGGTCGATCGCCGAGCCGTCGCCGACCGCGTTCGCGACCATGCGGCGGATCTCGTCGGCGCGGATCGCGTCCCACCACGACGGGGGATCGACGAATGACACCGTGATCTCGCCCGCGGGCACGAAGCTGCGTTCATCGAGGTAGCTGCGCAGACGGGGCACGCCGGTCGCGAGGAGCACGATCGCCGTGACGACGCACAGCGCCACCGCGATCAGCGAGGCGGTGCCGCCACTCGCGCGAAGCGAGGCCGACACGCGGTCGTAGAGGTCGGCGAGGGTCGAGGACTTCTTGGAACTCTTTCGGGCCATGCTCTGGTCTCTCGTGTGATTCGGATCGGCGCAGGATGAAGGATTGAGGAGTGGGGCGGTGAGGTCGGGATCGAGCCAGACGGTCGGATCGGCGTGCCTCAGCGGACCGCGACGGCAGCGCGAGGCGCGTGCGCACGGTGCATCGCCGCGCGGACAAGCGACGCGCAGAGCTCGGGCATGTCGACGCCGCGGTGTCGCGACGCCATCGGAACGAGCGAGTGGGTGGTCATGCCCGGCGCGGTGTTGATCTCGAGGAACCACGCGCCCCGTGCATCCACCATGAAGTCCGCACGCGCCACGTCGCGCAGCCCGAGCGCCGAGAAGACGCGCCTCGTCGCCTCGCGCATCTCCTCGGCCACCGCGGCAGGGAGCGCTGGATCGAGCTGGTAGCGCGTGTCGTCGCTGATGTACTTCGCCTCGTAGTCGTAGAACGCCGACTTGGGGATGATCTCGATGATCGGCAGCACCTCGCCGTTCACGATGCCCACCGTCATCTCGCGGCCCGCGATGTACTCCTCGGCCATCAGGAACTCGCGCCGCACCTCGAGCTCGGCGCGCCCGGCGGTCGCCTCCGCATCGCTCCGACAGATCCGAAGGTCGACGCTCGAGCCGTCGTTCGACGGCTTGAGGACGAGCGGCGCCGCAAGGTCGAGTGGCTCGCCCCGCGTCAGCTGCCGCGCACGCGGCGTTCGCACGCCCACGCGTGCAGCCACCGACTTGGTCGCGATCTTGTTCATGGCCGTTGCCGCGGGCAGCGCCCTCGGGCCGACGAATCCGACGCCATGCGTGCGCTCGATCGACTCGAGGATCTCCTGCAGCGGCCCGCCCTCGCCCCAAGGGCCGTGGAGGATCGGATAGACGACATCGGGCCGCTCGGCGAGGATCGCATCGACGTCGGTGCGCACGATCGTCTGCGGAATCACCTCGAAGCAGCCGCTCGCCTCGAGCGCGCGCACCACCTGCGCGCCCGACATCAGGCTCACCTCGCGCTCGGCGTCGGGACCGCCCATCAGGACCAGCACGCGCGGACGCCGGCCCGTGGGCTCGGTCACGATGTCGATGGTCGGCGGATCGCCCGCGGGAGTGCTCGGGTTGCTGCTCACGGCCGCTCTCCTCGTCGCCAGAAGACGACCTCGGTCTCAAGCTCCACGCCGAAGGCGCGGCGCACGCCATCCTGGACGAGCTCGACCAGCCGCCGCATGTCGTCGGTCCTGCCCGCGGCACGGTCGTCCACGCGGTCGAACGACAGGAAGTTGCCGTGCTCGCGCGCCACGTAGGCGCGTCCCACGCGCGCGCCCTTGAGCCCGGCCTGGTCGATGAGCTTGCCCGCGCTCTCGCGCACGCCTGACGGCATCATCGGGTTGCGGAACATGCAGCCCGCGCTGTTGGCCGACATCGGTTGCGTCGACTTCTTGTACGCGAAGATCTCCTTCACGCGGTCGCGGCAGGCGATCTGGCTGTCCTCGCTCACGCGCAGGCTCGCCCAGGCGATGATGCCCGCGGGCACGTTGGTCTCGCGGTACCCGAAGTTCAGCTCGGTACGCGGATACACGCGCAGCTCGCCATCCGGCGTCACGACGGCCACCGCGTCGATCGCGTCGCCGATGGCGCCGAACTTGCCGCCTGCGTTCATGCGCACCGCACCGCCGAGCGACGCGGGAATGCCCGCCATCTGCTCGACGCCGCGCAGCCCGCGCCGCGCGCACTCGAGCACCAGCCGCTCCATGCTGGCACCGCCGTGCACGCGCATGCGCTCGACCAGTCCGTCGGCGTTGAACTCGACCGCCGTGAACGCGGGTGCATCGAGCTTGATCACCACGCCGTCCACGCCTTCGTCGTCGACGAGCAGGTTGGCGCCCGAGCCGAGCACGCGGACCGGAATGCCGTCGCGGTGGCAGCGGCGGATCAACTTCGTCAGCGCCTCGAGGCTCCGCGGCCGGATGAGCAGGTCCGCGTGTCCGCCGACGCCGTACCACGTCTGGCCGGCAAGCGGCGCGTCGAGCGTGGCCTCGACGTCGAGATCCGAGTAGAGGCTCGACGGACTCGCCACGATCATGCCACCCGTCCCGCCGGCGAGCTCGAGCTCTCGGTCATCGATCCCCCGCGAAAGAGAAAGTCGTTGGCGATCTTGTTCACCGGCCCCGCCCCCATGGTCACGACGAGATCGCCGTCCTCGCAGTGCTGCTCGAGGAACTCCGTGATCGCATCGAACGACCCGATGTGACGCGCCTGCTTGCCGCGCAGGCCAAGCCGGTCCACGAGGTCCTGCGCGCTCACGCGGGTCTTCTCGGCCTCGCTGTCGCGCACGAAGTAGATGTGCGGGACGATGATCTCGTCGGCGCTCTCGAAGCTGGTCGCGAACTGGTCGAGGAGGAAGCGCGTGCGGCTGTGCTGGTGCGGCTGGAACACGCAGATGAGCCGCTTGGGGTTCTCGGCGGCGCGGAGGGCGCGCAGCGTCTTCAGGCACTCGGTGGGGTGGTGGCCGTAGTCGTCGAACACCCGCACGGTGGCTCCGTTCGCAAGCACGCGGTTGCCGAGCCACTGGCTGCGGCGGTCGAGGCCGCCGAACTCGCCGAGCGCCGGGGCGATGTCGTCCCAGTCGGCCCCGAGCCAGTTGTTGATGATGCCCGCCGCCGCCGCGTTGAGCGCGTTGTGGCTGCCCGGCATCCGGTTGGTCCACGCGTGGACGAGGAAGCCCTTCCACTGCAGGCTCACGCGGTTGGTGTGGGGCTCGTAGAAGACCTGGTAGTCGGCCTCGGGCGAGAAGCCGAAGGTCACGACCTCGCACTCGAGGCCCGCGACGATCTCGCGGCGGTGCGCGCCGTCCTCGGCGATGAGCAGCTTGCCGCCGCGGCGGGCGGGCGGCAGCAGCCGCGCGAAGTCGCGGAAGCTCTCGATGATCTCGCTCAGCGACGAGTAGTAGTCGAGGTGGTCCTCCTCGATGTTGTTGATCAGGCCGATGGTGGGGCGGTGCTGGTGGAACGAGCGGTTGAACTCGCACGCCTCGCAGATCAGGATGCCGGGCATGTCCTGCTGCTGGCCGGTCGGGATCCGCGGCGCCCCGGTGCGCGTGCCGCCACCAAGCTGGTCGCAGGTCGCGCCCACGATCACGCTCGGGTCGAGCCCGCAGCGGATGCCCACCCACGAGGTCATCGCGGTGGTCGTGCTCTTGCCATGGGTGCCCGCGATCGAGACCGCCGTCATGCCGCGCTGCGCGAGGCCGAGCGCCTCAGCGTAGCTGATCCACTGGATGCCCTTGGACTGCGCAGCCTGGATCTCGGGGTGATCGAGCTTGATGGCCGCCGACGCGATCACGAGCTCGGTGCCGCTTGGCAGCGACTGCATCGCCGGGCCAACGCGCACCGTGATTCCCGCCCGCTGCAGCCGATCGATCATGTCGCTGTCGGTCTGGTCCGATCCGGTGACGCGCGCGCCACGGCTCAGGAGCATCAGGGCAAGGCCGCTCATGCCGCAGCCGCCGATGCCTACGAAGTGCAGGTGTCGCCCCGAGAAGTCAGGCATCTGCCCATCGAGGGCCGACGGAGGATGACCACCGCTCCCGTGCATGTGATGCTCGAAGCCAGGCTCACGATCAGGGTGCTGCGTGCTCACGCGAATCGCTCTCCGTGCGATGGGTTGTCCTTGAACCGCGCGGCCTGCGCGGCGTCCGATCATCGACTTGTACCACGCTTCTTCGCCACTTTCTTGGCGCTCGCCGCGGGCACTGCGCGGCGTGCCTCGGCGCAGTGGCGCCGGCAGATCGGATCGGTCGCGCACGAGCCCCCGCGCGCCTTGCAGGCACGCCTTCCGTGGAAGATCAGCAGGTGCGAGAGGAGGCACCATTCCTCCCTCGGGAAGAGCGCCATGAGGTCGCGCTCGATCGCCGCCACCGTGGTGCCGCGCGAGAGCCCGAGCCGCCCCGACAGGCGCGCCACATGCGTGTCGACGACCACGCCGACGTTCACGCCGAAGCAGTTGCCGAGCACCACGTTGGCCGTCTTGCGCGCAACCCCTCGCAGGAGAAGCAGTTCCTCCATGGTGCGCGGCACCTCTCCGCCAAACCGCTCGACGAGCATGGTGCAGGTGGCGTGGATCGCCTTGGCCCTGCTGCGGAAGAGGCCGATCGAGCGGATGTGCGGCTCGATCTCCTCAGGCGTGGAGCGCATGAAGTCGGCGGGGGTGGGAAACGCCTTGAAGAGCCCTGGAGTCGCGCGGTTCACCGACGCGTCGG
>JBIIRG010000159.1:0-7178 GCA_044341665.1 Phycisphaerales bacterium
GCCGGTTTCCCAGGGCCTGGGCTTTGACACCCCCGCGACCTCGACCAGCCGCAGTCCGTCCGGCGCCCTGCAGATGTACTCCCGCGCGGCGGACCGCGTGGAAGTTGCGACCGCAGCGCACCTTGGACGGATGCTCGACACCCGGGCCTAGCCGACTGCGCTCCACGCTTTCGCCCTTTGCATGCTTCGTCTCGGGCGGCTATCTTCTCTCCCTCTGTGAAATTGGTCACGAGCCCCGCTCCGCGCGCGGCCCGTGCGTTCGTTCAGCACACGCATCGTTGGAGCCCACATGGCGAGCACCGGCACAGTCATTCAGGTCATCGGATCGACCTTCGACGCGCAGTTCCCCGAGTCGGACCTGCCCGAGATCTACAACTCCGTGCACGTGAACTTCGAGACGAAGGGTCAGAAGACGACTCTCGTGGGCGAAGTCGCGAAGCACCTCGGCGGCGGTCAGGTCCGCTGCGTGGCCCTCGCGTCGACCGACGGTGTCAAGCGCGGCGATGCGTGCGTCGATACCGGCGCGCCCGTGCGCGTGCCCGTGGGTGAAGGCGTCCTCGGACGCGTGTTCAACCTGCTCGGTCAGCCCGTCGATGAGCGCGGCCCCGTCGCCGCGACCAAGTCGGCGCCGATCCACCGCGAGCCGCCCGAGTTCGTCGAGCTCAACCCGAAGACCGAGATCCTGCAGACCGGCATCAAGGTCATCGACCTCCTTTGCCCGTTCGTCCGCGGTGGCAAGATCGGTCTCTTCGGTGGTGCAGGCGTCGGCAAGACCGTCGTCATCCAGGAGATGATCGCGCGCGTCGCCCGTAACTTCGGCGGCTACTCGGTGTTCGCCGGCGTCGGCGAGCGCACCCGCGAGGGCAACGACCTCTGGCTTGAAATGCAGGAGGCCGAGTACACCGATGCGAGCGGCAAGAAGATGCACGTCCTCGACAAGGTGGCGATGGTCTTCGGCCAGATGAACGAGCCGCCAGGCGCGCGTCTTCGCGTCGCCCTCTCGGCGCTCACCATGGCAGAGGAGTTCCGCGACGCGTCGGGCAAGGAAACCCTGCTCTTCGTCGACAACGTGTTCCGCTTCACCCAGGCAGGTTCCGAGGTGTCCGCGCTCCTCGGCCGCATGCCGAGCGCCGTCGGCTACCAGCCGAACCTCGCGACCGAGATGGGTGCGCTCCAGGAGCGCATCACCTCGACCCGTCAGGGCGCCATCACCTCGGTGCAGGCCATCTACGTTCCCGCAGACGACCTCACCGACCCCGCGCCGGCGACCACCTTCAGCCACCTCGACGCGTTCATCGTGCTCGAGCGCAAGATTGCCGAGAAGGGCATCTATCCCGCCGTCGATCCGCTGTCGTCGACCTCGCGCATCCTCGATCCGCAGGTCCTCGGCGAGCGCCACTACAAGTGCTCGCGCCGCGTGCAGAATATCCTGCAGCGCTACAAGGATCTCCAGGACATCATCGCCATCCTCGGCGTCGACGAGCTCAGCGAAGAGGACAAGCTCACCGTGTCGCGCGCGCGCAAGATCGAGCGCTTCCTCTCGCAGCCGTTCTACGTCGGCGAAGTGTTCACCGGCCTGCCCGGCGTCACCTGCCCGCTCGAGGACACGATCGACAGCTTCGAGCGCATCTGCAACGGCGAGGGCGATGACCTCCCCGAGAGCGCCTTCATGTACGTCGGCACGCTCGCCGACGCCCGCAAGAAGGCCGAGAAGATGGCGGCTGGCGTCTGACCGCTGCCGCGCGTGGATGCAGAGACGCACCCGCAGCAGTTCTCAGGACCCCGCCTCGCGCGGGGTCCTGTTCTTTTGCCGTTTGCCGTTGCCTTTGGATCCAGAGAGGCTACGTTCCCGTAAGCAGCGAGGGCCGCGCTGCGGCTGTTGTGTTGGCAAGGCTGTCCCCTTGCCGTGCTGTGCCCCGCGACCGTTTGCCCCCGCCCTTGAGACGACACCCTTCAGGAGATCTGCATGCGACCGATGCTGCTCGCGACCACTGTGCTTCTGCTTCCGACGACGCTCGCCCTTGCCGACGCCGGCAAGAAGGCGCCGCCTGCGCTGGGTGGCGGTGAGTTCGTCACCATCGAGGCCGACGGCCACGCCGTGCGCGGCCTGCCTTGGCAGGAGCAGGAGCGCATCCAGTCGCTCTCCTCGGAGCTCGGGCTCGACGCGATTCCGGCACCGGTCTTCATGCTGCCTGCCGAGGACCACGACTTCCTGATCGCCCAGGACGAGGCCGAGGGCCACGGCAATGGTCCCAAGCCGCTCCGCTTCGCAGTGCCCGTGATCGCCGACATCGCGATGGAGCACGGAGAGTGGATCCAGGTTCCGGGCGGCTCGCTCTGGCGCCTCGAGGTCGCGTCGATGAACGCCGCCAACGCCAGCCTCGCGCTCAAGGGCATCAACCTGCCCGCGGGCCAGCAGCTGCGCGTGTCGGTTCCGGGCATGGTCGACTCGACCGTCGGACCGATCGAGGACGACGGCCAGTTCGACAACGGCACCGCGTGGGGACTCTGCCTTCCCGGCAACCGCACGCTGCTCGAGTGGTTCGTGCCAGCGGGCGCGCGCGTGAAGGGCCTCCCCTTCGCGAGCGTCGACTACTACCACGGCTACCGCGACATCTTCTCGGGTGCATTCGAGAACGCGGGCGACGGCGGCGTTGCGGGCAACTGCCACAACCAGCCCTCGTGCTTCGCCAACTGGACGAACGAGTCCAACGGCACCGTACGCCTTCTCTACAACGGCTTCCTGTGCTCGGGCCAGCTCACCGCGACCACCGCGGCGGACGAGACGCCGTACGTATCGACCGCCAACCACTGCATCTCCACCACGGCCGATGCCAACGCCTGCCAGTTCAACTTCTTCTACCGCACGCCCACCTGCAATGCAGCGGTCTCGGCGGGAACGAACATCACGGCGTCCGACCTGACGGTCACGCACCTCGCGAGCGACTGCACGCTGCTGATGGTGCGCCCGACGCTTCCCGCGACGGCGTTCTGGATCGGCTGGACCAACGTGAACCCGGCCGTCAACACGGCCTCGACGGGCCTTCACCACCCGGGCGGCGCGCCGCAGGCGATTTCCTTCGGCGTGAAGAACGCGGGATCGTTCCCGTGCGGCAATCCGGGCACCAACTGGAACTCGCTCTCGTGGAACAACGGAATCACCGAGGGTGGTTCGTCGGGCAGCGCGATCTACCGCAACAGCGACAAGCGCATGTACGGCGTGCTCACCTGCGGTGGCAGCTCCTGCCAGAACACCGCCGCGGATGACGGCTACGGCCGCTGGGACCTCGCCGTGAGCTCGGGCGGCTTCGCGACGCCGCTGGCCGTGGGCGCCGATGACGCGCAGGAGCCGAATGACGCGTGCGCCGCAGCGCGGGCCACGAGCGCCGGCACCACCTACACCAACATGGTCGTCAAGCGCCTCGACGAGGACTGGTACTCGATCCCGCTCCCGGCCGGCGCCACGATGAGCATGAACATGACGTTCACCCACGCCAACGGCGATTTGGATCTCGAGCTGTTCGGCGCCTGTGGCGGCGCGGTGGCGCTCTCGCGCGTCGCGAACACCAACAACGAGGTGTTCACCTACACGAACGCGACGGGGTCGAACTCGATCCTGATGCGCGTGTTCCTGGGCGCCGATACCCGCAACAACTACACCTTCTCGTACACGATCACCACGCCGCCGCCGGGGAACGACGACTGCGTGAGCGCGACCCCCGTCGGTCCCGGCTCGTTCGCGTTCGACACGACCGGCGCGACCACCAGCACTCCCACGATCGCCGCCAGCTGCATCGATGGCGCGGGCGCCACGCTCAACAAGGACGTGTGGTTCCGCTTCGTGCCCGAGTGCAACGGCACCGCCACGGTGTCGACCTGCGGCACGGCCGCGTTCGACACGCGCATCGTGGTCTACCAGGGCACGCTCAGCTGCCCGACGGCTGCGACCCCTGTCTTCACTTGCAACGATGACAGCGCCGGCTGCAGCGCGCTCACGAGCTCGGTCACCTTCGAGACCACCGACTCGCAGCAGTACTGGGTGCGCATCGGCAGCAAGGCGAACATCGGCGGGGCAGGCACGGTGAGCTTCACCTGCGTGCCCTCGGCGCCGCCCTGCCCGGCCGACTTCGACGGCAATGGCGCCGTCGACGGCGGCGACCTCGCCACGCTCCTCGGCTCGTGGGGCACCTGCGCGGGCTGCGCTGCCGACATCGACGGCAACGGCTCGATCGACGGCGGCGATCTCGCCTCGCTGCTCGGCTCGTGGGGACCCTGCCAGTAAGCGCCGGATCCGGGCGGGGCTTCCCCCGCTCCACGGTTCGCTTGCTTCGACCTTTCCCGCGCCCGCGTGCATGCCACGCGGGCGCGGTGCTTTTATGCTGCGCGCATGCAATTCACCTCCGCCCTGCCGATCGCCTTTCTCGTCGCCTGCGTCGCCCTCGCCTGCGGTGGTGCCGGACTCTCGTCCGCACAGGACGCGACGAAGCCCTCGTCGCTCGTCCCCGCCGCACGCACCGACGACTGGGCGATCAAGCGTCAGGAAGAACTCCTGCGCCGCGCGCGCGAGTCGTCGCCGGTCAGCGTGGTGTTCGTCGGCGACTCGATCACGCAGTCGTGGGAAGACCCGGGCAAGGACGCGTGGGCCAAGCACATCGCCCCGCTCGGCGCGCTGAACCTCGGGAACTCGGGCGACCGCACCGAGAACGTGCTTTGGCGGCTTGAGCAGGCGCCGCTCACCCGGCTTGCGCCCAAGCATGTGGTGCTCCTGATCGGCACCAACAACCTCGGGCATGGCACGAGCAACGCGCAGGAAACCCTCGATGGCGTGAAGGCCGTCGCGGCGAAGCTCGCGGAGCAGTGCCCGCAGGCGACCGTGCACATCCTCGAGATCTTCCCCCGCGGCGAGCGCTTCAACGCCATGCGCGGCGACATCTGCCAGATCAACCAGGCGCTGCGGGCGTTCGTGGCGGACGATGCCGAGCGAAACGGGCGGACGTCGCGACTGCGCATCCACGCGATCGGCGACCGCTTCCTTGGCGCCGACGGGGCCATTTCCAAGGACATCATGCCTGACTTCCTGCACCTCACGCCCAAGGGCTACGAGATGTGGGCCGAGGCGATCTTCAAGCAGATCGCGAAGTGAGCGCGGCCTCGCGCACTTCGTCGATGCGCGAGAGCGCGTCGAGTTCGATCGATCGCTTGGCGAACACCAGCGTGCCAGACGCGACGCCGATCTCGAGGGCGCGGTAGCGTGCGAGGAGCAGAAGGAAGGCTCCGAGCAAGAGCATCGCGATTCCCGCGGCGTGCATGCCCGCCGAGAAGCCGCCCACCATCGCGAGCGCATCGAGCGAGTGACCGAGGATGATCCCGCCACCGAGGAGCGCGAGGACTGCGCCTGCGATGAGACGGGGGAACGCCGTACGGCTGCCGTAGCCGATCCGATCGATGCGGTCGAGGTAGCAGGATTGCAGCGCGCTCGTCAGGACCGTGGCGTTGGCCACGAAGACGCGCCGGTTGGTGACCACCAGCACTCCGCGCCGCCCGATCACGGCCGCGGGCATCGACAGCCGCAGCGCATCGATGAAGGTCTGCGTCTGGACGCTCTCGACCTCCTCGCCGTCGAGCTTGCGCACGTTGAATCCGCGCAGCGCCAGCGGCTCGATGTGGCGGATGAGGCCGTCGTCGGGCCGACGCGGTTCGGCGGGAGCGGCCGCGACGGCGGCAGGCGCCGTGATGGGTGGCGTCGGCTCCGGCTCGCGGACCGCAAGCGACACCGGCGCGACAGGACCAGCTCCGAACTCGAGCCCACGCACACGATCGGCGCGGAACCAGTCGACCGAACCCTCGGGCCGCACGAGGTCGCCCCGCTTGAGGCTGCCTGCCTTTGCCGCGTCGCGCAGTTGCGCGGCGGAAAGCGGGCCATGCTCGGCACCGGACTCGGTACGGACGTAGTAGTTCATGTGTGGGTGTTGTACGCAACGGTGCGCGAATGATGTGAGCCTGGACCCGAAGAGTCTTGCGTCATCCGTTCGGATCGAAGCGGAGCGCGCCGACGCGGCTCGGAGAAGCGTGCTCGCCGATCATCGCTCGGTCATTCCGTGGAAACGGACCGCTGCGGGGGCGTCGGTGCAGCCGGCGAATCGACCCAGTGCCGCAGCCGCGGATTGCCCGGGTCGCGCTCCTGGAACCCGCGCAGGATCGACTGGAACTCCGCCTCGCGCTCGGGATCGAGGGTCGTGCCGGCAGCCCGGGCTTCCTCGCGGTCCATCCAAAGGACTTCACCGCGCCAGGCGCTGCGCCAGACGGTCACGGCCGGATCGGTGCTTGACGGGAGCCCCTCCAGCGCGCGGGCGTACCAGCGTCGCGCCTCGGCAAAGTCGCGGCGCTCGCGGTGGTAGTCGGCCATGAAGCTCCAGACCTCGCGGCGGCGCTGGCTGCCCTCGCCGGCCTTCGACTCGACGCAGGCGATCGCCTCGTTGAGCAGGCGGAACTGATCCTCGTACCGCGCCTCGCGGCCGGCCACATTCGACTGCTCGATGAGCACGTTGCACAGGCTGTAGGGCGGATCCGGCAGGGCGCTCCAGTAGGCGCGCGCCTGGGCGAGCAACTCGCCGGCCTCGCCCGTGCGGGGCGGCTGCTGGCGGATGAGGTTTCCCGCGAGCATGAAGCGAAGGAACGCCCAGTCGCCCTGCCGTTTCTCGTTGCGCAGCGCGTGCGCAAGCATGGCGCGGTAGATCGTCTCCGACTCGGCGTACCGGTCGATGCGGTCGTAGGCGCGCGCAAGGTTCAGGCTCGACTGCTGCGTCTCGTTCGCATCGGGGCCGAGCAGCTCCTGGTTGATGGCGTACATCATCTCGAGGAGCGGGATCGCCTTCTTCTCGTCGACCACATCGCCGCGCGTGCGTCCGGTGAGCGGCACGAGGCCGACGCGCGCGTTCTCAAGGATCGAGGTCAGCCGCTTGGTGCGGGCGGCCTCGATGTCGGCGCGCGCACGCTGGCGCGACGCATCGACGGCAAACGCAGAGACGACCGCGACGACGGCAACGACCAGGCCGATGAGCTGTCCGCGGTACTTGCGGAGCGCAAACGCCACGGGGTAGCCCGAATCGGAGGGTGCGGCAACGATCGGCTGACCCTCGCGGAGCCGCGCGAGGTCGTCGGCAAGCGCCCCGGCGTTC
>JBIIRG010000160.1:0-7131 GCA_044341665.1 Phycisphaerales bacterium
CCTCCTGATGCCGGCGGTCACCGGGCAGGTCGGGATCCTGGTCCAGCAGGTGGGAAGCGCGTTCGACACGCTGGGCATGTACCTCGTGGCGCGCGCGACCGTTCGCTCGATCGACGACATCCGCGCACTCGCCGCCCGCTCGCTCGTCCTGTGCCTGCCCGCGGCGATCATCTTCGGAATCGAGAAGTCGACGGGCCGCAACATGCTCTCGGTGTTCGGAGGGATCCCGTTCATGACGGATATCCGCGAAGGCCGCCTGCGCTGCCAGGGGGCGTTTGCGCACGCGATCCTCGCCGGGTGCTACTTCGTGGCGCTCCTGCCGCTGTGGCTCGCGTCGTGGCGCGATGGTGCGCGCGGGCGCTGGATCGCGCTCGGCGGCACTGCGCTGACCGCGGTCATCGTCGTGAGCTGCGCGTCGAGCACGCCGGTTGCGGCCATGCTCTTCGTACTCGCCGCAGCCATCGCCTACCCGTTCTGGATGCACCTGCGCGCTGCGTGGATGCTCGCGCTGGTGGCGGCGCTCGTCCTGCACTTCGTGATGACGCACGGCATCTGGCACCTGATCGCGCGCATCGATCTCGTGGGCGGAAGCACGGGCTGGCACCGCTTCCACCTCATCGACAAGGCCATCGCGCACTTCGGCGAGTGGTGGCTGGTGGGCACGATCTCCACGCGGCACTGGGGCTGGGGCCTGCAGGATGTGACCAACCAGTACATCCTCGAGGGCGTGCGTGGTGGCGTCTGGGCGATGCTGGCGCTGATGGCGACGATCGTGCTTGCGTTTCGCGCATGCGGATTCTGGCTGCGGAGGCTGCCTGCGGGCTCGCACGCGCACCTCGTGGTCTTTGGCGTCGGCGCGTCGGTGTTCGCGCAGATGGCGATCTTCATGGCGGTGAGCTACTTCGGGCAGACCACCATGATCTGGTACCTCACCATCGCCATGGGCGCGTTCCTTGCCGAGAGCATGGCGGTCGAGCGCGAGCGCGACCAGGCGCGTGCGTCGGCGGCGGCAGAGCGGGCGCACGAGAGGCGGCGGCTGCAGGTCGCGTCGGAAGGTGGATCTGTGCGGGCGGGGGCGAGAACCGTCGCGGCGACACAGCCGCGTGTGTGAATTCACGGCGGGAAGGTTGCGAAACGCCCAACTCCACGCGGGGTCGGGTCGATACGCGGGAGCCGGCGGGTCCGGCGGAGGCAGGGGCGCGCGGAGGCGTTGCGCCGTCAGGAGATCGATGGGATGAGTCCATTGTCGACCACAAGCGATGTCCGTGCGTCTGCGGCCGTGGCGAGCGCCATGCCCGACGGCGGTTCCGTGCCCTGCGTTGCGCAGCTCGCGGTGCTCTTGGCGGGCCAGAGCTCCTCCACGCGTGCGCCTCGCATCTCGACGAGCCTGGGCATCCCGACGGCGGCACTTCCCATCACGGCGGAGCGCAGCCTGGCGGAGTGCTGGATCCGGCGCCTCGCGCTCGCGGGATTCCGCGGGACGGTGGTGATCGCCGCCGCCACCGCCGAGGAGGCGCGCTACTACCGTCAACTCCGTCCGCCCGAGCTGCCGGCGCCTGTGCCCGCGGCGGTCGAGGGTCCGTCGACGGAACCGATCGCGATCGAGGTCCGCGTCGATACATCGAGCCACCGTGGTCCGGCGGGAACGCTCGGCGACATTGCGCAGGAGCGCATCGCCGCGGGGGCGCGCAACGCCGTCGACGGCGGGATGCTCGTGATCGAGGCGTCGAACCCGCCCAACGCCGATCTCCCGAAGTTTCTCGCTGCAATCGATCCGACGCAGGGCGCCCTCGTCGGCGCCGCGGTCGATGGGTCGCCGTGCGGCGTGCTGTGGCTCTCGGATGCGGCGATTGCCCTCGTGCCGCGCATCGGCTTCTACGACCTGAAGGAGCAGATGGTCCCTGCGATCGTCGCCTCAGGGCGCAAGGTGCACGCATGGATGGGCTCGCATGAGTCGTGCCGCGTGAGCGACCGCGTCAGCTTCCTGCGCGCGGTGGCGCTCATGCAGGCTGCGGGCGCTGCGGCGCTGGCGCCCGACGCGATCATCGAGACCGGCGCCACCGTGCGTGGAAGCAGCATCGTCTGCCGCGGCGCAGCCGTCGAGCGAGGCGCCCTCGTGGTCGACTCGGTCGTGATGCCGGGTGCGCGCGTGTGCGCCGATGCGGTGGTCGCCCGCAGCATCGTGCCGCCCGGAAGCCATGTCCCGCGTGGCTACCTCGTTGTCGACGAGGTGTTCGGCGCGCTCGGCTCGGCGACGAAGTACGCGACCGAAGGCGGTGCATCGTGACGTCGCAGCGCCACTGGCGGACCAGCGATCTCTGGATCGTCGGCGCGCTGCTCGCGGCGGCCGTGGCGGCCTTCTGGCCTGCGTGGGTCGACATCTACCTGCAGGCCGCGCGGCGCACCGACAACGGGTACATCTTCCTGGTGCCGTTCGTGGCGCTGTACCTTGCGTGGCTGCGGCGCACGCGGATTCGCTTCGTCCCCCGGCGTCCGAGCATGTCGGCCGTGCCCTTGGTCGCGGCGTCTGTCGGGCTCGCCTGGTGGGGCGAGCAGACCGACACGCGCGTGGCCATCCACCTCGGTGCGATCGTGGCGGTCGTGAGCTGCGCGGTCGCACTCGCCGGACGCGAGATCGTTCGGCAGTTCTTTCCCGCGTTCCTCGCGCTGCTCTTCCTGATTCCCGTGCCTGCGGAAGTCCGCAAGTGGCTCGCCGGGCCGCTCCAGTCGCTTGCCGTCGGCGTCACGCAGGAGGTGCTCGACGTGCTCGGCATCGCGACCGAGCGCGCGGGCAACTCGATCCAGATCGCCGGGCGCTCCATCTTCGTCGGCGAGGCATGCGACGGCATGCGCATGGTGTTCGCGCTGGCGCTCACCTTCTTCGCGTTCGTCTTCAGTGTCCCGCTTCGCCTCCATGCGCGCATCGCGCTCCTTGCCGCGGCCCCGCTCATCGCGATCGTGTGCAACGTCGTGCGGCTGGTGCCGACGGCGCTCGCCTACGCCTACGCGTCGGCGCAGGATGCCGAGTACTTCCACGACGTGGCCGGATGGCTCATGCTGCCGCTCGCGATCGCCATGCTGTTCGGCCTGATCCGCTTCATGCGCTGGCTCGATCTTCCCGTGTTCACATGGAGGTTCCTGCAGGCATGAAGCCCTCGCTCGCCATGCTTCGGACGATGCACCGCGTGAACCGCGCGGCGCCGATCGCGTGCCTCGCGGCGCTGCTTGGCGCCGGCGTGCTGCTGTCGCGCCAGGACACCGGCGATCACCGCCAGGCGGCCGTGCGCGCGCACGCGATCCGCGTGGCGATGGCCGATGTGCCGTTCATCGCAGGAAACTGGGTCGGTACCGACTGCCCGTTGCCTGCGGGAGCGACCGAGATCCTGATGCCCACCGCCGTGCTTTCCCGTCGATACGTGGAGCTCGGAGCGGGCACGCGCGCGACGCTCGGGCTCATCCACTGCGGCGATGTCCGCGACATGCACGGACACCATCCGCCGTCCTGCTATCCGTCGTCGGGCTGGCAGCCGCGTCCCGAGGGACACGACGTCGTCGCGCTCGAGCTCGACGGCGAGGAGTTCAACGCCAGCCTCTACCGCTTCAGCGCCACCGACTCGAGCGGCGCACGCCGCGAGGTCTCCGTGGTCGGCTTCTTCGTGCTGCCCGATGCGGCGGCCGAAGGAACCTACACGAGCGACATGAACGCACTGCGCGACCGCGCCGCCAAGCTCGAGATCTCGCGCCTCGGCGTCGGGCAGGTGCAGGTGGTGATGGACGGCTGGCCGCCGGCGACCGAGGTCGAGCGCGTGGCGCGAGAGCTGATGCAGCTGGTGCCCGTCGATTGCGTGAAGGCGCTGAAGGGCGCGGTGGCCGACGACGTGGCCGCCGGACCGAGCCGCGCGCAGGCGTCGGACGGGGTACGCGCACGGAGCGTTCGGATGTACGGCATGCCCAGGCTGACCGTCTGGGACCGCGGACAGGGAGAAGAACCATGAGCGAACACGACACCACCGCACTCTCCACGCTCTCCGGCGCTGGTCCTCAGGTTGCGCCCGCTGCGCACGCAGCGCCGAATCCGCTGCACCTGGTGCAGGATCGCCTGCAGAACCGCTGGAGGCTGTGCCTGGCCCTCGGCGGCGGACTCGGCGTGGCGCTCGGCGTCGCGGCGTACATGCTGGCGCCCGTCAAGTATGCGGCGACGGCGTACGTCAAGATCGACGCCAAGCTCGACACCATCCTCGACGAGGACATGCCCGAGACGGCGGCGATGGACAACTACGAGGCGTACGTCGCGCAGCAGGTGGTCCTGATCAACGATCCCCGCGTGTTCGAGGCCGTCGCCGACGCCGCGCGGCGGAGCGAGCCGACCGCGCGTGCCACCACCGAGCGTCCCGCCGAGGCCGCCGCGGAGTTCGCGGCGGTGCGGCGGTTCTTCGAGCTCTATGGCCCCGAGGAGGGCGTGCGCATGCTCGATGAAGGGCTTGTGGTCGGCAGTCCGCGCGGCTCGAGCATGATCGAGATCCGCTTCGAGTCGCCCGACAAGTCGGTGCCTGCGCCCATGGCCAACTGGGTGACCGACGCCTACCTCGACACCTATGGCCCGAGCGCGGAGACCATCTACAGCCGCAAGATCGCGTCGCTGCGCGAGCTCATGACCGCGGCGCGCCGCGATGCGGCCAAGTACATGGAGGAGCGCATCGCGGTCCTGAAGGACACTCCGTACGGTAGTGCGAACCTCGGGGCCGTAGTCGAGGAGAAGGTGGCCAAGATGCGCGCCATCGAGGACAAGATCCTCGCGAACACGACGCTGCAGCGTGACATCGAGAGGCAGTGGGAGGAGATGGAGCTCCGCGCCGGCACAGGCGCGGGTTCGCCTCGCCCGGTTCCCGACGACATGCGGCTCGAGCCGACGCTGTCCGAACTCGATGCGATCGACGCGTCGCTGGTCGAGCGGCGCCGCAGCCTCGAGTCGGCGCGGGTGCGGTTCCAGGCCCTCCCGCGCACCTACCTGCCCGAGCACCGCATCTACAAGACGGCGGCGCGCGAGGTCGAGGACCTTCAGGCGCAGCTCGACGCGGCGCGCCAGAGCGCCCGCACCATGTGGGCCGAGGGCACGGGTCGCGACCTGAGCTATGCGGCGCTGCGCCGCCAGGAGTCGCGTCTGACCGAGGAGCGCGCCACGCTGCGCACCGAGATCGACCAGGCCAACATGCTCATGGCGCGGCTCACCGAAAGCGACCGCCGCGTGTCGGAGGCGCGCGCCGCCGAGCAGAGCTTCGGCACGCGCATCGCCGAGCTCGAGCGCGAGCAGGACAGCATCCGCCGCGGACGCGTGGGCATCGCGCGCTACGCGAGCCAGCTTCCGACGCCCGACTCCGACAAGCGGGCGCAGTTCGCGGCGCTTGGCCTGATCGGTGGCCTGGGGCTCTCGTTCGCTGCGTTCTTCGTGATCGGAACCATCAGCCCGCGCGCCTTCCGCGCGTCGCAGCTCGTGGGCGAGGCGCAGGGGCTCCACTGGCTCGGCGTCGTGCCCGACATGTCGAACGCGTCGACCGACGGCTTCGTGCATGAGCTCGCCATCAACTGCATCGATCGTCTCCGCAACAAGGTCGAGGCCCGTCGCACTCCTGGAGACGGATACGCCATGATGGTCACGAGCCCCTCGCAGGGCGACGGCAAGACCACGATCGCGCTGGCGCTTGCCATCAGCTACGCGCGCGCCGGCCATCGCACCGTGATCGTCGACTGCGACTTCATCGGCCGTGCCATGAGCGGCATGCTCGACCAGCTCAACGCTCCCGGCGTGCGCGAGGTCATCCGCCGCGGCACGCTCGACAACGAGCTCGTCGAGGCGCAGCCGGGGGTTTGGCTGCTTCCCATCGGACTCGATCCGAACATCTCGGCGAGCAACCTGCAGGTGGGCGCGATGCGCCGGCTGCTGCGCACGCTGCGCGATCGCTTCGACATCATCATCGTCGACGGCGGCCCCGTGACCGCGAGCGTCGAGGCGATTCCCGTTGCCGCGAGCTGCGACGGCGCCATGCTGGTGCTTCGGCGCGGCCGCACGCGCACGCGCCTTCCCGAGTCGGTCGGCGAGATCCGCAGCGCGGGCGCCGAGTACCTCGGCCTCGTGCTCAACGACGCCGAGCAGGCCGACTGCATCCGCTATGGCTCGATCTCGCGCATGTCGACCGAGGTGGCTGCAGCGATCGAGCGCGGTGACGCGGGGGTGCGCACGCATCCGCTGCTTGGCGCCGGTCGCATCGTGCCGCGCGGTGGCGTCGGCGGAGTGAAGGGGGCCGCGTGACGACCACAGCGACGCTCGAACGCTCCGCGGCCACCGGTACCCGCATCTGGGGCCTCGATGCCGTCGACGTCCACGATGCCTACTGGGCGTCGGTCGGCGTCTCGTGCGTTCGGCTCGGGACAGGCGTCGGCCCCGATGCCGGCGCGGATGTGTTCCTGCTCCTCGAGCCGGACCAGCTGGTGGTCTTCGACCTCCGCACGATCGCCGAGACGCTGCTGTGGAACGCCGCCGAGCTGACGCGCGTGCAGCTCGTCGATTCGGCGCAGGATGGATACCGCGAGCGGCTCGTCCTCGGCGCCGACGGCTGCGTGCAGAAGATCGAGCGGCGCTACAAGGCCGAGCGCCATGTGTCGGGCCAGGTGCTCGTGGCGCAGCGTCGCAGCGACGCAGCCGCGTGGGCGAAGGCCGCGAGCACGTCGGACGCGATGTCGGCGATGCGCGCCCACGGTCGGATGCGCATCGACGTGATCGACTGTCCCGGGCGCCGCTTCGACATCGGAAATCCGCGCGAGCGGAGCGAGGTCGTGCAGGCGATCGCGCGCGTCTGGGCGCATCCCGAGCGCGTGATCGAGGGAATCAGGCCCCTCGCGAACGGCGTGTTCGGCCTCGAGGGCGATGAACTCGGCCGACGCGATCGCTGCGTCGGGCCGCTCTGGCTCGGCGCGCGCGCAGGCGGAGCGCGGGTCGAGGAGGTCGGGCCCGCGATCCTGTGGGACTCGGCCGACTCGGTTGCACCGGCACGCGCGGTGCGGGTGCGGCCCATTTCCGAGATCTTCTCGCCGGAGTTCGCGCGGAGCTCGCGCGAATCCGCGGCGCAGTCCGAC
>JBIIRG010000026.1:0-20643 GCA_044341665.1 Phycisphaerales bacterium
CGACGGGCATGAACGCGGGCGTGTCGAAGGTGCCGTGCGGCGTGGTCACTCGGCCGCGGCGCGCGCGGGTGGCCGTCGACCGCGCGATGATCTCGAAGCCGATCGGATGGCGTGCCGGGCTAGCGGTCATCGCGGCTCCTGTGCTCGTCGGTCGCGGTGCGGAGCGACTCGCGCTCACGCTCGCTCAGGCTGCCGAGGCCCTTCTCGCGCACCTTGTCGAGGATGCGGTCGATCTCGGCATCGGTCGCGGGACGCTTGGCGGGGCGATTCGCAGGCCGCGGCGCGCGGCGGCCGTCGAAGCGATGGAAGAACGGAAAGAAGTCGTCGAGCAGATGCGGGCGCTGCGCGATCCACCAGCCCGCGATGGCGCCGCCGAGGTGCGCGGCCTCGCCGCCGGCGTTCTGGCCGTTCTGGAGGAGCGTGAGGACCGCGATTCCGATGAGGGCCAGCGCGAAGTAGCGCAGCGGGATCGGGAAGACGTAGAGGAGCAGGATCTCCTCGTCGGGTCGCAGCCAGGCTGCGGCCAGGATGACGCCGTACACGCCCGCGCTCGCGCCGATGAGCGGGAGGTACGGGTTGTTGAAGAGCAGCCCGGGCACGATGAACTCGCCGCCGGTGACGCCGAGCGTGGCAAGACCTGCGATGTTGAGCAGGAAGTAGAGGAGCGCGCCCACCACGACGCTGAGCGTGAACAGCGCAAGGAAGCGCAGGCGGCCGAAGGCCTGCTCGACGACCGCGCCGAACACCCACAGGCCCAGCATGTTGAAGAGGAGATGGACGAAACTGACGTGGAGCAGGCCGTAGCCGACGAAGCGCCAGAACTCGAGTCCCTGTGCAGCGCCCCACTTCTGGGGGATCCACAACGCCTGCGCGGTCGTGAACTGCAGCGCCGCGCGGATGGGGCCGACGCGCTCGAAGCGCGCGGCGGCGAGCGCGTCGACGATCGGCGGGAGGGTGGGATCGAGCGCCTCGCGAATGACCGCGCCGCCAGGCTGGACGACGTCGCGGTACGCGTAGTCCTCGCGCTCGAGGCGCGACTGCCACGCAGCGACGGCATCGTCGTGCATGCGAATGCGTTCCTCGATGGCGGCGCTGAGTTCGACGCGGCTGCGGTCGAGCTTCGCGGTGGACTCTGCGTCGCCTGACGCCCGTGCGGCGGCAAGGTCGCGTTCGAGCGGCGCGATCATCTGCTCGAGCCGCGCGATTTCCTCGACGAGCCGAGGGGCCACGATCCACTGGCTTGTCTGCACCGTCGTCTTGGGCAGCACCAGGTCGAGAAAGAACACCGACGTGCACAGCACGATCAGGATGAAGCTGGCCGAGAGGCCGCCGCGCGGGGAGGTGGAGCGGACGCGACCGGCGAGCCACGCGGGGCCGCCACCACCACCGCCGCCGCCAGCGCGGCGCGGCGGCGCCGAAGCGCGGGTGTAGTCTCGGTCCGCAAGTCCCATGGGGCGCGGAGTGTACGCAGTTTGCGCGGGCGTGCTGCGAACGCGCTCGGCTAGCGGCCGCCCCGCCCGTCGCGGTCGCGTCGCTCGTCGGTCGCGCGCTGGAGCGTCTGGCGCTCGGCGGCACTCAGGCTCTCGATGCCCGAGCGCGCGATCTTGGCAAGGATGCGGTCGATCTCGGCCTCGCCGTCCTTGCGCGCGTCGTCGCGCGCCTGCTCGCGGGACTTCTCGCGCGTCGTGTCGGAGCGGCTCGACTCGCGGCGCGCGGCCGTCTCGAGCTCGACCTCCTCCTCCATGGCGGCGAGCTCGGCGGGATCAGGCTCGAACCCCAGGAAATCGCGCTGCTGCTCGACATGCCGCGCGGTCATCACGCAGGTGAATCCGCCGAAGATCGCGATCCCGAGGAGCATGGTGCTCTCGGCAACCAGCGCCGACACGCCGATCACCACGGCGCCGACGATTCCAGCGCGGCAGGCGATGCGCATGGAGCGGGTGTAGCCGATGCGTTCCCAGAGCACGGCCTGGAGGATGCGGCCCCCGTCGAGCGGAAACATGGGCAGCAGGTTGAAGGCGAGCAGGAACCAGGCGATCGCGTTCGTGAAGAAGGCGAACATCCTGCCCCAGCCCGCGAGGTCCTCTCCGAAGTCGGACGACTGCAGCACGCCGCCGAGGTTGCGCGGATCGGGGATGGCGTAGCCCCACCACTCGCCGCTTGAGAATCCGAGCACGGGCGTGAGCACGGCGATGATCGCGACATTGACCAGCGGTCCACCGATCGCGGTCCAGAGGTGCGCGCGCGGGCGCTCGGGCGGATTGCAGCTTGCGAGGCCGCCGAGCGGCCAGAGCAGGATCTCGTCGGCGGTGCCGCCCGAGTTCCGGCAGGCGATGCAGTGTCCGAACTCGTGCAGGAGCACGACGAGAAAGAGCGCGACGAGGCCAAGCAGCGTGGGAAGGACTCCGATCGCGCCATCCGAGGTCACGCTTGCGGCGTGCGTGAGGAGCACGAGGACGAAGACCAGGAAGAACAGGTGGACACGCACCGAGATGCGCGCGACCCGCACGACGGGCAGCGACCACGACATCGGGTCGTCGAAGACCGGACGCGAGCCGCGCCAGTCGCCGCTGAAGCCCGAGGGGCGTGCTCGTTCGTCTGGGTCGTCCCAACTGCTCATGCACCGCCTCCGTGACCGGTCGCGCGCTTCATCGACCAGAGAAGGTAGGCGCCCAACGTCTTTCCGTCGAGAATCTCGCCGGCGGCGATGGCGGCACGGAGCGTGGCCTCGTCGAGCTCGACGACCTCGATCTCCTCGCCTGGCTCGAGGCGCTGCGGGACGGGGCGAAGCTCGGTGGCGAGAAAGACGTGCATGATCTCGTCGGTGAACCCGGGCGAGGTGAAGAACGCGCCGAGCTTCTCGATCCGGCCGGCGCTGTAGCCCGTCTCTTCCTCGAGCTCGCGGCCTGCGGCGGCGGCGGGATCCTCGCCTCGCTCGAGTTTGCCGGCGCAGAACTCGAGGAGCCAGCGGTCGACGGCCACGCGGCGGTTCCGCACCAGCACAAGGGTGCGGGCAAGGGTGCGGGCGTCGCCCGAGCCTGGCGCGGAGGCGTCGCCGCGGACCGCGATCACGGTGACGGCGCCGGGGTGGCGGACCACGTCCTTGACACGTTCCGAACCGTCGGCGCAGGCCATCGCGAACCGCTCGACGCGGAAGACCGGCCCCGTGTGGGTGACGGTGACATTCGGATTCGTGCGGGAAGTCGCCACTTGCGGATCAGGCATCGGTGCGCCGATCATACGGGGATGGACGCCGCGCAGGCACCCACCCCCACCGCCCCCGCCGACGCCGTCGATGCGCCTGTCCGTATCGAGAAGCTCTGCAAGAACTTCGGGCGGCAGCGCGTGCTGCGCGGAATCAGCATCGCGTTCCCCCGCGGGAAGACCACGGTGGTGCTTGGCCCCTCGGGCTGCGGCAAGAGCGTGATGCTCAAGCATGTGATCGGGCTGCTGCGCCCCGACAAGGGCGCTGTCTACTACGAGGGCGAGCGGATCGACACGCTTTCTGAGCGACGGCTCGGGCCGATCCGGCGTCAGTTCGGCTTCCTCTTCCAGCATGGCGCGCTGTTCGACTCGATGACGGTGGCGGACAACATCGCGTTTCCGCTGCGCGAGCAGGAAGGCCGGAAGGCCTACGACGAGGAGTCGCGCGTGCGGTACGTGCTGCGGCTCGTGGGCCTCGAGCAGATGTACGACCGCTATCCCGCCGAGCTCTCGGGCGGACAGCAGAAGCGCATCGCGCTTGCGCGGGCGGTGGTGCTGCGGCCGAAGGTCGTGCTCTACGACGAGCCGACCACGGGACTCGACCCGATCCGCTCCGATGTGATCAACGAGCTCATCCTCAAGCTCAAGCAGCAGCTCGACGTGACGAGTATCGTGGTGACGCACGACCTCGCGAGCGCGTTCAAGGTCGCCGACCACATGGTCATGCTGCATGAAGGGAACGTCGTCCTCGAGGGCTCGCCCGAGGAGTTCCGCAACACGGCCGATCCGGTCGTGCGGCGGTTCCTGAGGGGCGAGGCGAGCGAGGAAGAGTTGCGTGCCATCCGTTCGGTGGGCGCGTCGGGCAACGGCTTCGGAGGTGGTTCGTGAGAGAGCGCGTGCGGAACATCATGGTCGGCGTGTGCACGATCGGCGCCCTTGGGGGCGGCGGTGCGCTGCTGTTCCTGTTCGGCGAGATCCAGCCGCTGTTCGCGCAGCGGTGGGAGCTCAAGGTCGCGTTCAACGAGGCGGGCGGCCTGCGGCAGGGAAGCCTGGTGACGCTCAACGGCGTACCGATCGGCGCGATCGAGCGCGTGGAGTTCTGGAGCGACCCGACGCAGCCGGTGCTGGTGACGGCCGCCATCGAGGACTCCGTGCGCATTCCCGAGCCGAGCACGCCGAGCATCCAGTCGTCGCTGCTCGGAAGCGGCGCACGGCTCGAGCTGACGGCCGCCCTGCCGCTCGCGTCGCCCGCGCGCACGTATCCGCGCGACAAGGAGACGATCCTGCGCGGACGCGTCCAGTCGATCGAGTCGCGGCTCGCGGAGCAGCTCGACGAGCGGTTCGCGCCGCTGGTGGCGAGCTTTGGCGAGCTGGCCAAGCTGGCGAGCAACCTCAACTCGCTCGTGGAGCCGACGGCCGACGGCGCGCCGCCCAATCCCGAGAGCCTGCGCACCGCGATGCGTCGCCTGAACGACACGCTGGCGTCGGCCGATGCGGCGCTCAAGGGCGCGCAGACCTGGCTGACCGACGAGCAACTGCGCACCGACATCCGCGATGCGGCGCACGGTGCGAGCGAGCTCATGCGCGATGCGACCGTGACGGCGAACCGCATCGGCTCGCTGGCCGACTCGCTCGCCTCCGACGCCGCGGCGCTGCGGGCGGGCGCGATTCCCGTGCTCGATCGCGCGAGCGGCGCGCTGCAGGAGCTCGAGCAGCTCGTGAGCGCCGCGCGCACGGGCAAGGGCACCGTCGGGCGGCTGGTGCAGGATCCGGCGCTCTACGAGGGGCTTGCCGACGCCGCGAAGCGGCTTGATGAGGCGCTCGCGAAGATCAACCTGCTCGTCGACAAGATCCGCGCCGAGGGCCTCGGCGTACAGCTCGGGTCGCCGTAAGCGTCGCGATGGCTCGCGCGTGGCCTCTGCGAGCGCAGCGCGACGTCGATCGCCTTGCGGAGATCGCAAAATCGAAGAAGGCCGCGCGATCGACTCGCGCGGCCTTTACATGACAGTCACGGCAGCCGCCGCGATCGCGCTCGTTCAGTTGTCGACGATCGCGATCTCCACGCGACGCGATTCCTTCTTGGTCTTCTTGAGCTGCTCTGGCCCGAACGACAGGCGCTCGATGCGGTCCTTGTCGACGCCCTTCGACTCGAGGTAGCTCGAGACGTTGAACGCACGGTCGAAGCCGAGGTGGTAGTTCGTTTTGTAGCCGCTCGTCTTGATGGGATCCTGGTCGGTGAAGCCCGCAATGCGGAGCTGCTTGCTCGGGTACTGCTTGTTGATCTCGGCGATCACACGGTCGAGCGTCTTCTTCGCGGTCGACTTGAGCGTGGCCTCGCCGGAATCGAAGAGCACGTCGCTTGCGATCGTCAGGACCAGCGCGCCGTCGCGCTGCTCGACCGTCACGTCGGGACCGAGGTCGGGCATCGACTCGGCGGCAGGCGCGGTCTCGGCCGCAGCGACCTCGACCGGCTTCGCTGCCGCGGCTTCCTTCGTATTCGAGAGCTCCTGCTCGAGGCGGCGGCGCTCCTGCATCTCGCCGTCGAGCGCGTTGCGCGTCTCGTCGAGCTGCATCGTCAGCTGCGCATTCTCCTCCTTGAGGAGCGCGACTTCCTTCTTTGCGCCGTCGCAGCCGACCAGCACAAAGCCGGCCGCACAGACGGCGACCAACGAAACAACACGACCATTCATCTTGCCTTGCATGGGTGGCATCCCTTCCAGAGTGGCTGCGCGGTCTGCCGAGGATCCGTCCTTGGCGTGGCGACCGACGCGGAGCGCATTTCAACGCCGATCGCGCGGGCGTGCAAGTTCGGCGGGCGGCGAGCGCTCGGATTTTTCAGCAGCCTCGGGCAGCGGGCCGAGTGCGCGCGCCACGACCGACTGGAGGCCGCCGTAGAAGCCGTCGATCGCCGAGATCACGGGACCGCGCGCGATCACGAAGAGGATCGCGGCGGCGGCGAGATGCGGGCCAAACGGCATCTCGCGGCGGAAGAGGCCGGAGAACCTCCGCAGCAGGAACGAGGCGAGCGCCCAGGCGACCGCGATGAAGACGGCCACGATGAAGGCGAGGACGGCGACCTTCCATCCGAAGGCGGCTCCGACGGCGGCCTGCAGGTGGACGTCGCCAAGGCCCATCGCCTCGCGCCCGAAGCCGAGCGTGCCGAGGATGCGGATCGCCCAGACGAGTGCGCCACCGACGATCCACCCGAGCATGGAGCCGCCGAGGAGCGTCATGGGCTGGCAGACGCTTTCGCCCGAGGTGTAGCCAGCGAGTGCGGCGATGACGCACGCAACTCCCGCTCCGGCAACGCCTGGGAGCAGGAAGGCGAGTTCGGGCAGCATCTCGCGCCGCGCATGCGGATAGTCGACGGGTTCGTCGGGCGAGGCACCGCTGCGGGCGTGCGCCTCGGCAAACTCGTTCCAGTCGGAGAAGCTCGCGCGCAGGCGGCCGGTCGAGAGCAGCCAGCGCGAGACGCCAAGGCCCACGAGGGTTCCGACGCAGGCGAACGCCACCGTCCAGCTCACGACCGGGATCGGCATCTGGTCGCGCAGCGACGGCGACTCGGGCATGAACCCTTGCACCGTCCAGCCGACGAAGGCGATGATCGTGACCCCCGTGGGGATCTCGACCGGGATGAGCATGGTCTTGGCGTCGACGATCGTCATCGCCACGAGGCCAGCGATGGCCATGAGGACGACGGCGAAGGCGGGCCACGACCAGCCGAACCCCTGGATGCGCCACCAGATGCTCGCGCTGTCGGCGAACGGGCTGCCGGCCGAGCGGTCGACGGGCGCAAAGCACGCGATGTAGGCGACAAGGAAGAGTACCGCCACCAGCAGCTCGACCGCGGGGTACTGCATGCTGATCGGGATGCGGCAGGCGCTGCACCGGCCGCGCAGCAGCAGCCAGCCGAGGATCGGCACGTTCTCGTGCCAGCGCAGCCTGTGGCCGCACTTCGGGCAGCGCGAGGGCGGCGTGACGACCGACTGCCCGGTGGGCAGGCGCCAGACGAGCACGTTGAGGAAGCTGCCGACGCAGGCGCCGAAGAGGAAGATGAAGAGCCCGCCCACGATGGTCGGACCCCACTTGGCGAAGAAGATGCTGAACTCAGGGTCGGACATGACGAGCGATCGGCGGCGCGGCGGGAGCGTTTCGGCGTTTTCGCGGGTGGCGCTGCAGACTCAGCCCGCAGCCTGCTCGGCGTCGGCAAGCGAGAGCTCGCGCACGGTGAGCTCGGCCTTGTCGAGGAGCCCCTTGCAGTGACGCAGGAGCTGCTCGCCCTTGCGATAGGCGGCGAGGCTCTCGGCGAGGCCGATGTCGCCGCGCTCGATCGACTCGACGAGCTGCTCGAGCTCGCGCACCGCGTCCTCGTAGCCGAGCGCGGCGATGGCGGGGTCGGTGGCGGTCGATGCCGGAGCAGACGGGTCGGTGGAGGCGGGCTTCTTGGCCATGGTGGCGGGTCTTGAGGAAGGGGATGACGAAAGGGGATGACGAAAGGGCTGGGTGCAGGAGGCGGGAAATCAGGTCGACGGGCGTGGCGGCTGCGGCGACTCGACGCGCACGGGCATGGTGCCGTCGGCAAGCTGAACAGTGAGCTGGGAGCCAGCCGCGGCGGCCGACACCGAACGGACGAGCGTGCCGTCGGCGGCGGTGACGATGGCGTAGCCGCGCTGGAGGGTCTGCTCGGGGCCGGCGCTGCGGAGCCGATGCTCGAGATGGGTGAGCTCGCGGGCGCTCGTGGCGAGCGTGGCGGCGACGGCGCGCGTCAGGCGCGGGCCGAGCGCGCCGAGGTGCGCACGCGCCGCCGCGGCCCGCGCGGCGGGCGCGTTGGCGATCAGGCGCGACGCGACCGCGTCGAGCGCGCGGCGCTCGGTCGAGATGGCGCGAGACATGGCGGCGCGCGCCCGTGCGTCGAGGCGTGCGACGCGCTCGCGCGCCTGCGCAATGCGCAGCGCAGGCGAGGCGAGCGCGGGCGAGGCTGCGAGGTCGCTGAGCCGGTCGCGCAGCGCGGAGATGCGCCAGCGCATGGCGTTGCGGAGTTCTCGCGCGGCGCCCTCGTGCCGTGCCGCAAGCCCGGCGAGATCAGGCAGGAGCAGCATGACGGCCTGCGTGGGCGTGCTGGCGCGGCGGTCGGCCACCAGCTCGATCACACTGGTATCGACCTCGTGCCCGATGGCGGCGACCAGGGGAATCTCAAGCTCGTGGGCCGCATCGGCGACGACGCGCTCGTTGAAGGCCCACAGGTCCTCGCGCGAACCGCCGCCGCGCGTGACGATCACGGCGTCGATCGCATGCGTCGCATGCATGGCGTTGACCGCACGCAGCGCCCGCGCGACCTCGCCCGCAGCGCCGTCGCCCTGCACGCGCACATCGATCACCAGGAACTCGACCGCAGGGCAGCGCTCGCCTGCGGTCTTGAGCACATCCTGCAGCGCCGCGCCCGTGCGGCTGGTGATGACCGCCACGCGGCGCGGAAACTCGGGAAGCGGCTTCTTGCGCGACTCCTCGAAGTAGCCGAGGCCGCGCAGCTCGCGCACCAGCGCCTGGAACTGCTGCTCGAGCGTGCCGAGCCCCTGCCGCTCGAGCTTGGTGGCGTAGAGCTGCGTCTTTCCCTGCGGCGCGAAGTGCTTGATGCGCCCCGTGACCACGACTGCGTCGCCCTCGCGCGGTCGGAAACCCACGCGCGCCGCCTCGTTCTGCCACATGACGCACGAGAGGACGGCGCTCGCATCCTTCACCGAGAAGTACCAGTGGCCGCGCTCGGAGAGGTTCCCGATCTCGCCCTGCACGCGGAAGGTGCCGCGCATGCCGTCCTCAAGCGTGCGCGAGATGAGCTCGCTGAACTGCGAGACGGTGAGGTCCTTCTGCTGCGACGCGATGGATGGAGACGCGGCGGATGGAGTCGCCTCGCCTCCCGTGGATGTGCCCGGCGTGCGGGTCGCTGCGGGCGTGGACGGGGCTGCCGCAATCGACGGAGGCACCGCGGCCGGCTTCGCCACGGGCGTCGGGTCGAAGAGACCGCCGGCGAACGAGTCGCCGCGAGCGCGCGAGGGATCGAAGGGCTGCCGTGCCACGGGGTCGTATAGTACGAACCCCGCGATGAAGGTGGAGCGAAGCGACATTCTCGGCGAGGCGATCGAGACGGCCGCGGGCGTGAGCACCGCGCGGGCGCGGCATTTCCACGAGCTCGGCGTGCGCACGGTGGGTGACCTCATCCGCCACTTTCCCTTTCGCGTCGAGGCCGAGCACGGCGAGGACACCATCGCGTCCCACATCGCGGCGCTCGAGGCCAAGCCTGACGCCGAGAAGAGCGCCAACATCGCCCTGCGCGCGACGGTCGTGGCAAGTCGCAGCGCGTTCGGCCGCATGCCGCGCATCGAGGCGACGGTGTCGGACGGCACGGGCACCGCACGCATCGTCTTCTTCAACATGCCGTGGATGCGCAACAAGCTGCACCCCGGACGACAGGGCATCATCGAGGGCAAGGCCAAGCTCGAGCGCGGCTACCTCGACCTCGCCAACCCAAAGTGGTCGGACATCGCCGAGGGCAGCGCCCCCGCCGCACGCACCGATCGGCTGCGCGCGGTCTATCCGTCGACCGAGGCGCTGCCGTCGCGCACCATCGAGCAGACGGTGCTCAAGGTGCTCGACGCGGCGTGCGCGGCGATTCCCGAGCTCCTGTCCGCGGAATACCTCGCGGAGCGCGGGCTTGTCGGACTCGGACGCGCCTACCGCGACATGCACGCGCCTGCGAGCGATGCGGACTTTGCCGCCGCGCGCACGCGGCTCGCGTACGACGAGCTCCTCTTCCTTCAGCTTGCGGTGGCGATCAAGCGACGTATGCGCGCGGCGCAGGGTGCGCCTGCCCTGCCCATGTCGGCCGCCGTCGAGCGCGAGATCCTCGCCCGCTTTCCGTGGGAGTTCACGCCCGACCAGCTCGGCTCGTTCCGCGAGATCGCGCGCGACATGGCCGAGACCCGGCCCATGAACCGACTCGTCCAGGGCGACGTGGGCGCGGGAAAGACCGCGGTCGCGCTCGCGTCGATGCTCGTCGCGGTCACGAACCGGCATCAGGCCGCGATGATGGCGCCCACCGAGCTGCTCGCCGAGCAGCACTGCGCGTCGATCACGCGGTTCCTGCAGGGAACGAACGTCCGCGTCGGGCTCCTGACCGGAAGCCTTCCCGCGGGCGAGCGCGCGCTCGTGCGCGACCTCGTCGAGCTCGGCCAGCTCGACATCGTGGTGGGTACGCACGCCCTGCTGACGGGCGACGTGAGGTTCCACGCGCTCGCGCTCGCGGTCGTCGATGAGCAGCACCGCTTTGGCGTGGCGCAGCGCGCCGAACTGCGCGGCAAGGCGCCCGCCGGGCAGACGCCGCACATGCTCGTGATGACGGCGACGCCCATCCCGCGCACCCTCTCGCTCACGGTGTACGGCGACCTCGACGTCAGCACGATCAAGCACAGGCCGAAGGACCGCGCCCCCGTGCACACGCGCGTGCTAGGCGAGTCGCGCTCCGACGATGCGTATCGGTTCGTCAAGGACCGCATCGACCGCGGCGAGCAGGCGTTCATCGTCGTGCCCGCGGTCGAAGGCGGCGATCTCGGCCTGAAGGACGTCGCGAGCCACCTTGCCAAGCTCGAGGCTGGCGCGCTCAAGGGCGCGCGGCTCGCGGCGATGCACGGCCGCATGAAGGCCGACGAGCGCGACGCGATCATGGACCGGTTCCGCGCCGGCGAGATCGACGCGCTCGTGGCGACCGTCGTGATCGAGGTCGGCGTGGATGTCCCGAACGCGACCGTGATGGTGATCGAGCATGCGGACCGCTTTGGCCTCGCGCAGCTACACCAGTTGCGCGGACGCGTCGGCCGCGGCCCGAAGGGCGGCGTGTGCGTGCTGATCGCCGATCCGACCACCGACGACGGCCGCGCGCGCATCGAGGCGATCCGCTCGACCGACGACGGCTTCCGCGTGAGCGAGCTCGACCTCGCGATCCGCGGTCCGGGCGAACTGTTCGGCTCGAAGCAGAGCGGCTTGCCCCCGTTCAAGGTGGCGGACCTCACGCGAGATCTCGGCCTGCTCGAGCGCGCGCGCCGCGATGCCAGCGACTGGATCGCACGCAGCCCCCTGCTCGCGCAGGATGGAGAGCATCTCCTGCGCCGCAAGGTGCTCGGGACCTACGGCGAGGCGCTGGGGCTCGGGGATGTGGGGTAGTCCCGCCCACGACAGGCGCGCACTCGAGCGATCCGTTCCAGTTTCCAACGAAGGCCTCGGCGCGCAGAGACACCTCGACGCGTGGCTCAGATCGTCCCTCTTGAAACTCGGCGACGCTCTCGAAGGGCGGCGGGCGTCGGACGCGCCGCCACACCCCTACCGCTTCCGCATCCTCCACGCGTCCAGCGCCTTGGCCGGCATGCAGTTGAGGCACTGCGCCTTCGGCAGCCAGCCGCGCTGGGCGGCGAGCACGCCGTAGCGGAGCTCGCCGAAGTCCTCGGGGCCATGCACGTCGCAGTCGATCGCGAGCATGCAGCCGGCGTCGACGGCGGCGCGGATGTGCGTGTCGCGCAGGTCGAGGCGCATGTGGTGGCTGTTGATCTCGAGCGCGGTGCCGTGCTCCTTCGCGGCGGCGTAGAGCTCGTTCATCGCGGGCTCGAGGCCGGGCCGGCCGTTCACGATGCGCCCTGTCGGATGGCCGATCACGTGGACACGCGGATGCGCGATCGCCTTGAGCAGGCGCTCGGTCGCGACCTTCGGCTCCTGCTTGAGAGCGGCGTGCGGACTTGCGACCACCCAGTCGAGCTCGGCGAGGAGATCGTCGGCGTAGTCGAGCGAACCGTCGGACAGGATGTCGACCTCGCTGCCCGCCCAGATCTGCATGTCGGGAAACCGCGCGCGCGCCTCGTGGATCGCCTTGATGTGCGCGCGCAGACGCGCTTCGTCGAGGCCGTTCGCCTGGAACTGGCTCTTCGAGTGGTCGGTGATGGCGATGGTGTGGAAACCGCGGTCCCGCGCGCGTGCGACGATCTCGTCGATCGTCATCGATCCGTCGGAGGCGATGGTGTGGCAGTGCAGCTCGGCCTTGATGTCGGCGATCTCGATGCACTCGGGGTGCGGCGCGCCCTTCGCGAACGCGGCGACCTCGCCACGGTCCTCGCGCATCGTGGGCGGCACCCAGTCGAGCCCGAGCGCTGCATAGACCTCCTGCTCGTTCGACGCGGCGACGGGCACGGCGCCCTCGGCGACCTCGCCCTTCTCGTTCTCGCGAAAGAGGCCGTATTCATTGAGGCGCATACCCTGCGCGATCGCGCGCTCGCGCAGCGCGATGTTGTGCTCCTTGCTGCCCGTGAAGTACATGAGCGCCGCTCCGAAGCGATCGAGCGGCACGACGCGAAGGTCGACCTGCACGCCCGACTTCGTGAGGACGCTCGACTTCGTGTCGCCGTGGCCGAGCACGCGCGCGACCTCGGTTCGGCCGACGAAGGCGCTCATCAGCGCCGTCGCGTCGCTCGATGCGGCAAGGATGTCGAGGTCGCCGATCGTCTCGCGCCCGCGGCGCAGGCTGCCGGCGTAGGCGATCTTCTCGACGCATGCGAGCGCGCCGAGCTCCGCGACGAGCGCGTCGGCAAGCGGCATCGCCTCGCCGATCCGGATGCGTCCGCGCGCGGTCTCGGCGAAGGCGATCGCCTCCTTCATGTTCTGCACGGTCTTTGCGCCCATGCGCGGGAGCGATGCGACCTTGCCCGAGTCGATCGCGGCCTTGAGCGACGCGAGGTCGACGACGCCGAGCTCGGTCCACAGCGTGCGTGCGGTCTTTGGCCCGATGCCCTGGATCGCGAGCACGTCCTTGAGTCCCGCGGGCACCTGCGCACGAAGCTCCTCGAGCTCCGACATGCTTCCCGACGTTCCGAACTCGACCACCTTGGCCGCGGTCGACGCGCCGAGCCCGTCGATCTCCTTGAGCGCGGCGACGTCCATCTCGGTCGCCGTCCCGGGAAGTCCCTCGACCGCGCGCGCCGCCTTGCGGAAGGCGTTCACCTTGAACACGTTGGCACCGAGGATCTCGGACAGGACGGCGAGTTCCTCGAACGCGGCGGCGACTTCTCCGTTGGTGGGCATGGTCGTGGGAAGGTATCACGCCCGCGACGCCAGCATCGCGAGCAGCACCTCGGCCGTGCGGGCGGTACCCCCCTGCTCGGCGCGGATGACGGCGCGGCCGCGGCGCGCCACCTCGGCGCGGGCCTGCGGGTCGCGGATCAGCTCGACGAGCGTGGCGCGGAGGTCGGAGGCCTGCACCTGTCGGATGCCGCCGCCCTCGACGAAGGACGCGACGACGTCGCGGAAGTCGGCCACGCGGGGACCGATCACGACCGCGCGCCCGAGGCTCGCCGGCTCGATCGGATCGCTGCCGTAGAGCCGCCCGAAGCTGCGGCCCATCACCACCACGTCGGCGAGCGCGTAGGCGGTGCTCAGTTCTCCGATCGTGTCGAGCAGGAAGAAGCGCGTGTCGGCGCCTCCCCGCTCCTTCCGCGAGCGGCGCACGCAGCCGGGCAGGCTGGCGGCGACGCCGTCCCACCACTCGGGCTTGCGTGGCGCGATCACGAGGCGCACGTCGGAAAGCGCAGGATCGGCGAGCGCCTCGCGCAGCAAGGTCTCCTCGCCGGGCTCGGTGCTGCCGGCAACGATCACCGGCGCGGCCGATGCGCCCACGGCAAGCCCCATCTCGGAGGCGAGCGCTTCGGCGCCGGGAACCGTATCGCGGATCGCGATCGAGTCCCACTTCATGTTGCCGCTCACGAGCACCTCGCCCGCGCCGAGTTCGGCGAAACGCTCGGCATACGCCTTGTTCTGCGCGATCACGAGGTCGGCGCGCGCGAACATGCCGCGCACGAGCCTGCGCACGCGGCGGTAGCGGCGGATGCTGCGGTCGCTCAGGCGCCCGTTGACGACGGCCACGGGAACACCGCGTGCGCGCGCGATGCGGGTCATGTTCGGCCAGAGCTCGAGCTCGACGAGCACGAGCAGATCGGGCCGCGCGCGCTCGAGCCACCGCCGCACGGCGAAGGAGAAGTCGAACGGCGTGCGCACCACGGTATGCCTGGCGCCGAACAGCGCCTGCGCGCGGGCAATGCCCGTGTCGGTGGTCACGCTCACCACGATCTCGGGCTGCATGCGGTCGTTGGCGAGCCGCTCGACGAGACCGCGGATCGCGTTGACCTCGCCCACCGAGACCGCATGGATGAGGACGCGCGGACGTCCGGTCCGCGCCACATCGGCGCCCCGCCCAAGCCGCGCAGGCCAGTCGGTGCGCAGCTTGCCCGTCCACGCCATGCGCAGCAGCCACACGGGCAGCGTTGCGATGGCAAAGATCGCGTAGCAAAGGTCGGTGAGGGCGATCGCTGCAGCCATCGTCGCGAGTTCGAAGTCCGCTACTTCAGGTTCTTGGCCATCGCGGCCAGCCACTTGGCGCTCTGCGTGCCCTCCGACAGGTCGGCCACGCGGCCCTTGCTGTCGACATAGAGCGTCTTGGGGATCGAGTTCGACGGATTGATCGTGCGGATGAAGTCCATGAACTCGGGCGAGGCCATGCCCTCGAAGTCGTTGGCGGGATTCGACGCGAGGAAGCCCTTCACGAGGTCCGCGCCGCGACCGCGCGCCGAGTCGGCGTCGACGCTGAGGCCGATCACCTGCACGCGCTCGGGCATCGATGGTCGCTGTGCGTGCACGGTGCGGCGATTGGCCAGGCACGGTCCGCACCAGGTCGCCCAGACTTCGATGATCATCGGGCGCCCCGCGAAGCGGGCGAGCGACACGGCCTTGCCGTCGAGGTCGGTGACCGTCAGGCGATGGACGGGACCGAGCTCCGTGGGTGCGGCGGGCGGCGACTCGGCCGCCCCGACCGCGGGCGGCGGCGCTCCCGTCGGGGACGATGTCCGCTCGCCATCGCAACCTGCGCACAACACCGAGAGGATGGCGACACACGCGCGCTTCATGGCGGCAGAATAGCCGACCGTGCCCGACTCGACTCCCGATCACCTGACCGATCGCATGATGGAAGACTCCGTCCGCGACGGCGCCGCGTCGTGGCTGGTGGCGCTCGACACAGGCGGGACCTTCACGGACCTTGTGGCGCGTGATCCTCGCGGCACGATCCTGCGGGCAAAGGTGCCGTCGGATGGATCGATCCTGGCCACGCTGCTGTCGGTCGATCGCGCCTCAAGCGCGAACCGCGCGCGCATCCGGCCGGCGGCGGGACTTGTCCTGCCCGACGGTCTGCTCGACGGCTGGCAACTGGAGGCGCCCGCGGGCGAACAGAGCACCGTACGCTCGCAGCGGGGCGAATGGATCGAGCTGTCGGCGCCACTCGCGGTCGACCCGGGTCTGCCGCTGCGGTTCGTTCGTGGCGGTTCGCCGATCGACGCGCCGCGGCTTGGACTCCACGCGATCACGGGGACGCCGCTCGACCGCGCACTTCCTCCGATCGAGATCAGGCTGTCGACGACGCGAGGCACCAACGCGCTGCTCGAGGGCCGTGGCGCCCGCGTGGGCGTGCTCGTGTCGGACGGGCTCACCGGCGTGGTCGAGATCGGCGACCAGACACGCGAGGACATCTTCGCGCGCGTGCCGGTTCGGACGCGCCGTGTGGCGACCGCCGTCCGCGCGCTTCCCGAGCGTTCGTGTGCCGATGGCCAGGTGCTGCGCGGGGCCGATCCCGAGTCCTGCGCCGCAGCTGCACGCGCGCTTGCCGACGAGGGCTGCGAGACCGTCGTGGTATCGCTTGCCCACGCGCTCGCGAACGACCGTGAATCGAGCCTCGCACGCGAGCTCCGCGCGCGAGGCGTGCGGGCGATCGCCGCGCGCGAGATCGCGCCGCATCCGCGACTGCTCACGCGAACCGAGACCGCCTGCGTGCACGCGCAGATCGAGCCGATCCTGGCAGCGTTCGTGAGCGATGCGACGCAGACGGCACCCGACGCGCGGTCGTTTGTCTTTACGAGCGCGGGCGTCCTGCAGCGCGCCGAGCGCCTGCTCGCGCGCGACACGCTCTACTCAGGTCCTGCGGGTGGCGCGCGCGCCGTCGGCGCCGTGGCGCGGCGCCACGGGATCGGCCGCGCCGTGGGTTTCGACATGGGCGGCACAAGCTCCGATGTGTCGCGCGCCGCGGGCGACGAGGTGGCGCTGCGCGGCGAATCGCGCATCAATCGCATGACGGTCGCAGCGCCGAGCGTGGCGATCGACAGCGTCGCGGCAGGTGGAGGCTCCATCTGCCGGATGCGCGACGGTGCGCTTGAAGTCGGACCCGAAAGCGCGGGCGCCAATCCAGGCCCCGCCTGCTACGGCCGCGGCGGGCCGCTGACCATCACCGATGTCAATCTGCTCGCGGGCCGCATGGCGGTCGGGGTCGGCGCGATGAGCCTGGACGCTGCGCCGGCCGAACGCGCCCTCGAGGAACTCGGAGGCGAGCTCGCCCGCACGCGGCCGTCGTCGCGCGACGCGCTGCTGCAGGCACTCCTCGACATCGCCGACGCGCGCATGGCGCTTGCCATCGAGGCGCTCTGCGTGCGCGACGGCGTCGATCCGAGAGACCACGCGCTCATCGCCTTCGGCGGCGCGGGCGGACAGCATGCCTGCGCGATCGCCACGCGGCTTGGGATCGCGCAGGTGGTCTTTCCCCGCTTTGCAGGATTCATGTGCGCCCAGGGCGTGTTTGCCGCCGAGCCCGCCCGCTTCGCCACGCGCATGGTGCTCGCGACGCTCGACAACTGCGCGGCGAGTCTCGCAGGCCTCGCGCACGAGGCGACGGCCGAGGCGACCCACGCACTCGCGCTCGATGGGTTTCCCGCGGCCGAGCGCACCCGCGTGCGTGCGTCGCTCCGGCTGTCGGGCCAGGAGGCCTCGATCGAGGTTCCCTTTGCCACAGCCGACGAGATGCGTGCGCGGTTCATCGAGCGCTTCCGAGAGCTCTTTGGCTACGAGCCGCCGCCGCGGGCGATCGAGGTCGTCTCGGTCGAGGCCACGGCATGGGCCGCCGCATGGGCCGCCGCATGGGCCGCTGCTTCGGCCGCCGTCTCGGCGCCGGCGCACGCAGCGGGCAAGTCCGCCGCCACCTCATCGCAGGATGGCGCGTCCACGCAGTCGATGCTGTCCGAAGGCGAACGAGTCGACGCTCGCAGCATCGAGCGCGGATCCCTGCGCGAGGGCGACCTCGTGCTCGGCCCCGCGATCATCACCGACGCGGGCGAGACCGTCGTGCTCGACCGCGGATGGCGCGCGACGGTCGATCGCGCCGGCGATCTGATCGCCTCCCGCACCGAGCCCGCAGCGGCCCGTGCGAGCGACGCCGAGCAGGAGCTCTTCGCGGCACGCCTCGAGGCGATCGCACTCTCGATGGGAAACGTCCTCGAGCGGACCGCGCTCAGCCCGAACATCCGCGACCGCCTCGACTTCTCGTGCGCGGTGCTCGACGCCCACGGCACGCTCGTCCAGAACGCGCCCCATCTTCCCGTGCATCTCGGCGCACTGGGCGTGTGCACCCGCGCGGTCATGTCGGAGCTCGACCTCGCCGAGGGCGACATCGCCGTCACCAATCATCCAGCATTCGGCGGCTCGCACCTTCCCGACGTGACCACGATCGCGCCGGTCTACGCAGGAGGCGTGCGCGTGGCCTTCGTGGCCGTGCGCGCCCACCACGCCGAGATCGGCGGAACCCGTCCTGGCTCCTTCCCGCCCGATGCACGGTCGCTTGCCGAGGAAGGCGTCGTCCTCGAGCCGTTCCTGGCGGTGCGCGGCGGAACGTTCGAGCGCGCCGCGTGCCGCGCCCGCTTCGCCTCGGGCCCGCATCCGTCGCGAAACCCGGATGAGAACCTGGCGGACCTCGAGGCACAGGTCGCGGCCACGCGCTACGGCGTGTCACAGGTCGCGGCGCTCGCACGCGAGCTGACCGTCGGCTTCAGCGTCCGCTGCGAGGGCGAGCTCCGGCGCGCCGACCGAGCGGCGCGCGAGGCGCTCGCCGCGGCGCTCTCCGCCACATCAGGCTCGCCGCAGACAACCGCGCAGGCAACCGTGCACCTCGACGACGGAACGCCCGTGCAGGCGCGCATCACGCATGCGAACGAGTCCGCGACAGGCCGCTGGACCATCCGCATCGCGAGCCCTGTCCTCCGCCATCCGCAGAACTTCAACGCACCGTTCGCGGTGACACGCGCCGCGACCCTGTACGCGCTGCGGCTTCTCATCGATCGCGCCGTTCCCATGAACGAAGGGCTCCTGCGCAGCATCGACCTCGAGGTGCCCTGCTGCATGCTCAACCCGGCCTTCGCGCGCGATCCGCTCGCCTGCCCCCCCGTCGTCGCAGGCAATGTCGAGACAAGCCAGTCGGTCGTCGCCGCGCTTGTCGCAGCGCTCGGGCTCGCGGCCGAGAGCCAGAGCACGATGAACAACGTCCTCTTCGGCAACAGCCGCTTCACCATCTACGAGACGCTCGGCGGCGGCGCGGGCGCGGGTCCCGCGTCCGCAGGCGCAAGCGCGGTGCACGTGCACATGTCGAATACGCGGCTGACCGACATCGACGTGCTCGAGCGCAGGGCGCCCGTCGTGATCCGGCGCTTTGCGATCCGCGAGGGCTCGGGCGGCGCGGGACGTCAGCGCGGAGGGTGCGGCCTCGTGCGCGAGTACGAGTTCCGCGATGGCGTGTCGCTCTCCTTCTTCGGGTCGCGTCGCCGCATCGCACCGATGGGCATGCTCGGCGCCTCGCCCGGTGCCTGCGGTGCGCAGCACGCGATGCTGGGTGAACGCACGAGGACGCTCGAGGACTCCGTGCTCTCGCTCGAGCTCGCCGCGGGCGACCGATTCACCGTGGAGACGCCCGGCGGCGGCGGCTGGGGCGCGTGAACCTCAACGCTGCGGCACGCGCGCCGGCAGGTTGATGCGCTCGATCGAGCGCGCACGGCCCGTCGCGAGATCGACCTCGACCAGCGCGCCCTGCACCGCTTCGCCACCCGAGCCCATGTCGAACGGCACATGCACGCCCGTCGTGAAGTGCTTGAGCACCGCGACGGTGTTGCGGCCGATCACGCTGTCGTGCGGGCCCGTCATACCCACGTCGGTCTGGAACGCGGTGCCCCCCCGCAGGATGCGCTCGTCGGCCGTCGGGACATGCGTATGCGTGCCGAGCACGGCCGACACGCGTCCGTCGAGATGATGCGCCAGCGCCGCCTTCTCGCTCGTGACCTCCATGTGGGCCTCGATGAGCACAAGCGGATTCCGCTCCGGCAGCGCCGCCAGCATGGCGTCGGCGCACTCGAACGGGTCGTTGGCCTGCACCGAACCGATGTGAATGCGCCCGAGCAACGTGATCACATAGAGGTCGCGCGGGCAGCGCTCGTCGGCGGGAATGCGGAGGAGCCGCTTGCCCGGCGTGCGCGCGGACAGGTTCGCAGGGCGCGAGACGGCCTTCGACGGATCGTCGAGCAATGGGATGATCTTCGCCTCGCGGAACGCATGGTCGCCAAGCGTGCAGGCGTCGATGCCCAGCCGGCGGAACTGCTCGAAGAGCTCGGGCGTGAGGCCGGAGCCGTTGCGGGCGTTCTCGGCGTTCGCCACGATGCGGTCGGGGCGGAACCGCTCGCGAAGCACGGGCAGCTGCTGGTCGAGCGCCATGCGTCCCGGCGCGCCGTTGATGTCGCCGAGGAATGCGATGCGGGCGGTGGCCTTCGCCTGACTCATGCCCGTCACGGTAGCGGCGGACCCCTCCCGCCGCACACATCCCCTGATCGCGCCGATTTTTCCACCGAAGGTGTTGCATACTCGCGGTTCCTGCTACACTCTCCGAGCACAATCACTTCGTGAAGTTGCGAAGAGTTGCGCGGTCGGTGCATCAACGCGCCGTCCTGACGCGGGATTTCAGCGGTATTCCGCTGGTTCGGATCAGGAAGATGATCCCCGAACCCACCCGCAGCAGATGAATCCGAAGACGCAGGATCACGGCCGGAGGGCCTGTCGATCGCGCTTTCAGGGTCTCATCCGTCACTCGATTTCGGCCCGGCGAGAGCGCCGCTTCCGGAACGAGGCTCGGCTCTGAGTGGTTTTCTCGAAGACACCTTTGATCTGGTCTTTGCGCTTCGGCGCCCTGCTCGCAGAACTGCAGCGGGTCGCCGCACATCGTCTCTGCCGCATTCTCTACTCCGGATCTTCTGTACCACGGGGTCTCCACGTGTTGTCCACGTGTGCTCTCCACGTGTTCTCTCCGCGTGCTCTCCACGTGTCCTCCACGCGCTTCTGGAGCGCGTGATCCGCACGGCAGACCGAACCGCTCTCGCGTCGACTCTCGCGCCTCGCGCGCCCACCACATTCGCCATGCTTACGCCAGTCATGTTCACCACAGGTATGCAGGTTCGCCATCGCCAACGCCCCGAGTGGGGTGAACATGACTGGCGTAAGCAT
>JBIIRG010000161.1:0-7042 GCA_044341665.1 Phycisphaerales bacterium
TGCCCGCGATCTCCCGCGTGGCGCGCGCGCGCGGTGTGACGACGATGATCGACAACACCTGGGCCACGCCGCTCCATTGCAGGCCGATCGAGCTCGGGGTCGATCTCGTGATCCATGCCCTCACCAAATACCAGTCGGGCAACAGCGACATCCTGCTCGGCGCGATCGTGGCGCGGGACGAGGAGCACTGGAAGCGCGTGAAGCAGTGCGCCGAGGCGCATGGGCACTATGCGCACCCCGATGACTGCGCCACGTGCCTTCGCGGCATGCGCTCGCTCGAGGTGCGCCTGGCGCGGCACGAGGCGAGCGCCCTCGAAGTCGCGCGCTTTCTCGAGTCGCGCAGCGAGGTCGCGCGGGTCCTTCACCCCGCGCTGCCGTCGCATCCCGACCACGCGCTCTGGCAGCGCGACTTCACGGGCGCCACGGGCCTGTTCGGCTGCGTGCTCAAGCCGCACGCGCGCGGGCGCGACCACCTGAAGCGCTTCCTCGAGAGCCTGCGCTACTTCGGCATGGGCTTCTCCTGGGGCGGATTCGAGAGCCTCGTCGTGTCGAGCCAGCTCGGAGAATCGCGCGTCGCGCCGCCATGGACCGAGCCCGGTCCGCTCCTCCGCTTCCAGATCGGCCTCGAGGACCCGCGCGACCTCATCGCCGACCTTGCGCAGGCGCTGGACGCAGCGGGCCGCTGATCTGCAGCATTCTCTGCGGATTTCCGCGAAGTGTACAATTCGAACGGTACACTTCAGGGCATCACGCAGGCTGAACGCGAGGACAATCATGGCGGCAAGGAAGCGATCGAAGTCGACGGAGACGCGCAAGGGCGGGACCTCTGGGAGTGCCGCGCGGGCGACGAAGCGCAACGGTGCGTCAAAAGTCGGCAAGGCCGCGCGTGCACCAGCGCCCGAGGCGCGCACGCGCGTCATCCCGCTGGCGGCGCTGCGCGCGACGCTCGGCACCGAGGTCGACCGCGTGCGCACCTATGGCGGCCACACGCTGATCCTCCGCCGCGGGCGGCCCGTCGCGGCAGTCATTCCCTACCACGAGTACGAGAGGTTCATCATGGACAAAAACAACAGAGGTCCGCGTGCCAAGACCGAGGGGGCCGACGGAGCGCCGGAGCCCCGCATGACGCCCGCCGAGATCATGGCCGAGGTCGACCGCGTGCGCGATGCGATTGCCCGGGCCGATGCTGAACGGGCCGCACGCGGTCTGCCCGTGAACACAAAGTCAGCCGCGGAGCTCATCCGCGAGATCCGCGAAGAACGCACCGCGCAGATTCTTCAAGCAGCGAGGGGGAAGGCATGATCGCAATGGGGGGAGAAGATCAACTCGCGGGCGGTGCAGTGATCGATGCCTCGGTCGCTGTGAAGTGGTTCGTCCGTGCCGAGTCGACCGCCGAGTCGAAGGCGATCCTGCGGTTGGTCTCGGAGGCGCAGGATCGGAGGTTCGTCGTTCCGGAGCTGTTCTATCCAGAGCTCGCGTCGGCACTCAAGAAGTCCCGCGAAGGACTCGGGGAGGTCGACGTCGCGCTCGAAGTCGTAGAACAGCTACCAATCGAGTCGGTTCCCTGGCACCAGAGTCCGAAACGCATGGCATCACGCTTGGCATTGAGCAACCTGAGCGCATATGACGCGCTCTATGCGGCGATCGCAATCGAACGGCGACTGCCTTTGCTGACAGCCGATCTGCGGCTCGCGCGAGCCCTCGGGACGCCAGCCTGGGTTCGAACGGTCGCGTAGCGCCCAAGTCACGCCGTCGCCGTCGGCTCCGCGCGCTTCGCGGACCTTCTCAGCGTCCGCGGGCGGAAAGGGCGGGCTGCTACACTTTCGCCCTTCCGAGAGCACTCCATGCCGATCACCACCGCCTACGAAACCAAGATCGAAAAGGTCTCCATCCTCGATGAGAACGGCAACTTCGACGAGACGCTCGGGAAGGGCCTGATCCCCGACGCCGATCTCGTCAAGCTGTACGAGGCGATGGTCTCGTGCCGACAGCTCGACCAGGTGGCCTTCCGTCTGCAGCGCTCTGGCCGCATGGGCACGTACCCGCAGAACATGGGCCAGGAGGCGACCAGCCTCGGCGCGTCCTACGTGCTCCGCAAGGACGACTGGATGGTCACCTGCTACCGCGAGAACTGCGGCCTGTTCTGGCGCGGCGTCCCGAAGGAAGCGATCCTCCTGCACTGGATGGGCGACGAGCGCGGCAACGCCATGCCGAAGCCGCACTGGGTCACGCCGATCTACGTTCCGCTCGGCACGCAGATGCTGCACGCTGCGGGCCTGACCATGGCCGCCCGCTACAAGGGTGAGGATCGGATCGCGTGCACCTTCTTCGGCGACGGCGCCTCGAGCGAAGGTGACTTCCACGAGGCCTGCAACTTCGCCTCGAACCTCAAGATCCCCGTCGTCTTCGTGTGCCAGAACAACTTCTGGGCGATCTCGACGCCGTCGAAGATCAACAGCGCAGCACCGACGTTCGCGCAGCGCGGCATTTCCTACGGCATGCCCTGCATGCAGTGCGACGGCAACGACCTCTTCGCGACGGTCTACACCATGAAGAAGTCGGTCGAGTACTCGCGCACGACCGGTCTCCCGTGCTTCGTCGAGATGGTCACCTACCGCCTTGGCGACCACACGACCGCAGACGACGCCACGCGCTACCGCGACAAGAACGAGGTCGACGCCTGGAAGGCGCGAGACCCGATCATCCGCGTGCGCACGTACATGACCGCGCGCAAGCTGTGGGACGACTCCAAGGAAGCGGCGCTCGCCGAGCGCGTCGAGAAGGACAACGCCGACGCCGTCGCCCGCGCGGAGGGCATCATCGCCCCCGACAAGTCCGACTTCTTCAACGCGATGTACGCAGAGATCCCGCAGGACCTCGTCGTCCAGCGCGACACCATGCACACCCACTCGCTCGGCCAGGATCCGTCGCAGCTCCCGCTCGAGGCGCAGGCGCGCGCCGCGCAGCTCGCGACCGAGGCCGCTGCGGCGCACGCCAATCACTGATCACCACCCTGGACCAAATCCCTGGACCACACCATGGCAAACCTGAATCTTGTCCAAGCGATCAACCTCGCGCTCATCCAGGAGATGGAGAAGAACCCCGACATCGTCCTGCTCGGCGAGGACATCGGCGTCAACGGCGGCGTCTTCCGCGTCACCGAGGGCCTGCAGAAGCGCTTCGGCGAGAAGCGCGTGTTCGACACGCCGCTCGCTGAGTCGGGCATCATCGGCCTCTCGATCGGTCTCGCGATGGGCGGTCTCCACCCCGTGCCCGAGATCCAGTTCGAGGGCTTCCTCGGCCCGGCGTACGACCAGATCTGCTCGCACGCCGCGCGCATGCGCAGCCGCACGCGCGGCGCGTTCACCGTGCCGATGACGATCCGCATCCCGGTCGGCGGCGGCATCCACGCGCCCGAGCTCCACAGCGATTCGCCCGAGGCGATCTACGCGCACACGCCGGGCCTGAAGGTCGTGATGCCGAGTTCCCCGTACGACGCGAAGGGCCTGCTTGTCTCGGCGCTGCGCGACCCCGACCCCGTGCTCTTCTTCGAGCCCAAGCGCATCTACCGCGCGTTCCGCGAGGAAGTGCCCGAGGACGAGTACACGCTGCCGATCGGCAAGGCCCGCACGGTCTGCGAGGGCACCGACCTGACCATCGTCAGCTGGGGCGCGAGCGTCCTCCAGTGCATGCAGGCCATCGAGAAGGCGACCCAGGAAGACGGCCGCTCGATCGAGCTGATCGACCTGCGCACGATCTACCCCCTCGACATGGATGCGATCGAGGCGAGCGTCCGGAAGACAGGCCGCTGCGTGGTGGTGCACGAGGCGCCGCTCACCTGCGGCTTCGGCAGCGAGATCGCGGCGCGCATCATGGAGCGGTGCTTCCTCGAACTCGAGGCGCCCGTCCAGCGCGTGGCCGGCTTCGACACCACGATGCCGTACTACAAGCTCGAGCTCGACTATCTCCCCGACGCGCATCGCGTCACGCGGGCGATCCACGACTGCCTCGCGTACTGACGCCGGGCTCGCGGCGCACCCTGCGTCCGCACGACATGTTCGACATGACAGCGCCCCGTCGCCCTGAGCGGCGGGGCGCTTTGCATCGTGTGCGCCGCAAGTGTCGCGCGTACGACACGAGCGTGCGGTCGATGCGGGACGGAGCCGCCGCCGCGGCTTCCGCGATCACCTGAACTGCCGTCAATCGCAGCAGATCGACCTTGAATCAAGCGCGGTCTGCGCGAGTCTGCAGCGCATGCCGCAGCCAGCGACTTCGAACGAGCGCGCGACCTCGCCCACCGTGGGAGAGGACCTGCACGTGCACCTCACCGCGCGCACGCGCTCGCTGTTTGCGCTGCTGACGGCGGCGCATGGCGGATCGCAGCGCGCAGCCGCGCGAGGAACCGCGATCGATCCGCGCTGCCTCAAGGAGCTTCGCGGGATTCCGACCATCGGGTTCGTGGCGAGGATCGGACAGGGGCTCGGCCTCGACGCGAAGCATGCGACGGGCGTGGTCGCCACGGCTCCGCGTGCACTCCGGTCGCGTGGGTGCGTGCGCGCAGCCATCGTCGCGGCCGATCTCCATGACGATGTGGGCGAACTGTCGCGTCTCGCCGCAGAGCTTCAGCAAGCGGCGCGAGAGCCCTCTGACCTCGGGCTGTCGCAGCTCGTCGTGGCGCGCACCCTGGCGGCGCGGGGCGACGTCCACGGTGCATCGGTGGCGGTGGATCTCGCCGTGCGGATCGGTCTTTCGAAGCTCGATGCCGCCTGCGTCGCGGCGTTGGCGCACGCGATCGAGGGCGAAGTGACGATCTCGTCAGCCTGGACGGGGCGCGTCGCCGATGCGGCGCCGCGCGCGATCGCGTCACCGCTGCGCGCGATGCATGGGTCGTTCGCATCCGTCCCGTGCGAGCGATCGGCCGCGCACGACGCACGCACACGCAGCTGGTCGCAGAGTGCTTTGGTCCTCGCGCTCCCGGACGGTGCGACATCGGAGCACGCGCTGTGTGACCTGCTGCGGGAGGTCGACGCCGCGTCGGATCCCGCCTCGATCGCGTGGACAGCGTCGATCGCGGGCGAGACCGCACTTGTCCTGCGCAAGCGGGACCATCGGGTCGGACTGCGCGCGATCGTGCGGTGCCAGTTGATGCTCGATGAGGCACTCGCGCGTGCAGAGGATGAAGTCCGCGGACTCCTGCTTCGACGGCGCACGCGGGTGGCGCTTCGTGAGTGGTCGACGCGCGTGGCGCTCGACGAGATCGACGCCGACACGATCGATGGCGTTGACGCGGATGAACTTGCGCGCATCGGGATGTGGTTTCCCGAGGCGATGCACGATCCGTGCTTTGTCACCCTTGTGCAGCAAGCCGCACGAAACAAAATCAACAATTCTCGACATCAGGCTCTTGACGCGTCGTCAATGCACGGTGGGATGTCGGGACAAGTCCAAAGCCTGCACGCTCTGGGGGCGGTGGCAGGAAGCAGATCGGAGGATCCATGCTGACAGAGGAACTTGGTGGTCTGGAGGCGGCGCGCGAGGCGCTCGCCCGCGAAAGGCTCGAGGAACTGCAGGCGCTGGCCCGCACCTACAGGAACTGGTCGGTGAAGGAACTGGCGCACGCGCTCGGGCGGCAGCCCGGTCGGCTCGTGCCCGAGAGCGGCATGCCCAAGATCGACCTCGTCGTCGGTCTCGCCAAGGCGCTCGACTGGCCGGTCGACGCCGTCGTCGAGCACCTCATGAAGCCTGCGAGCGACGGGCGTTCCGCAGGTATCCGTCAGGACAAGACCGAGGACTACGCGCGGCTGTACGGCGACAGCGTGGCGGCGCGCGGTGCGCGCGACTACGCCGAGGCGATTCGCCTTGCCGTTCGCGCGGCCGCGGTCGCCGACACGCCCACGCGCCGTGCCGCGGCGCTCGCCAACGAGTCGGACGCCCACGAGGCGCACGGCTCCTACGTCGAGGCGGCACGCTGCCTGCGCGATGCCGCGCGCATCGACGGGATCGCCGTCGACTGGCGGCTGCTCTGCGATGCGAAGCTCGCCAACCTGCTCTTCCTGCAGGGCCAGATGACGCACGCGCTCGGCATCGCCGCATCGGTGATCGAGTACGTGCAGTCGCTGAATCCTGGGTTTGTCTCGCGCAGTGCACACGCGCTCGCGCTCCGCACGCGCGGCCAGGCGCTCCGCTCGTCGATTCCCACGCAGAACTGCGAGCCGTGGCGCCCGATCGCCACCTCGGCGCGCGAGGACCTGCGGATGGCGGGCGACATCGCGCGCACCCTCGCAGAGGAGCCCGACGGCAACGAGACCTTCAGCGCGTCGTTCGCCGCCGCGTCGGACGCACTCGTGCTCGAGCTCGACGCGGTCATCGCTGAAGACGCGGTGGAGTCGTCGCTGCGCGGCCTGCTCGCGATCGTTCGCGACGGCGGTTCGGTCGAGCCCGGCGTCGGAGAGCGCAAGGCGTGGGCGGCCGTGGCCCTCGCGGCGACGGCGCGCCGGTTTGTCAACGATGAGATGCAGCGGCGAGGCATCCTCGAAATCGCGTCGGCCGCGCTCCGTGCGCACGCCGTCGCGAACTCGAACTGGTACTTCGCGCATCGTCACCTCGACCTCGACGCCGAGCGCAGGCGTCAGATCGAGACGAACGGTGTCGCGTCGCGCGCCCTCGATGCCGTCGAGGCGAAGCTGGTTGCGGGCGTGCTCGGGCAGATCCCCTCGGCCCGCCGCGATGCGAGCGACTTCCTCGCGCTCTACGGCACACGAGAGGGGGCGCGTCCATGAAGCGAGGAACCATGACGAGAGCATCGATCACCAGCACGCACCGTCCGACGCTCGCGCTTGCACTGGTCACGCTCGGCGCGGCCATGTACGCGGGGCAGCCCGCGGTGCACGCCGACACCATCACGCCGCCGCCCCCGGGGCTCGGCACCGCGGAGATCGAGATCCCACGCGGCATCCGCCGCGTCTTCGCAACGACCGTCTACCCGAGCTATGTGCACTGGCTCGCGAACGGCGACGGAAACGAGGACACGCTCGCAACGTTC
>JBIIRG010000162.1:0-7009 GCA_044341665.1 Phycisphaerales bacterium
CTCGGACGCGAACTTGGTCGGCTCAAGTATCCTTGGGCGATCGCGTCGGCGGGGCTCGGGCGCGACGGCGCGCAGCGCTTCGCGGTCTGCGAACAGGGCAACTCGCGCATCGCGTTCTTCACGCTTCCCGATTGGTCGCAGGAGACCTCTGCGTCCGACGGTGCTCCCCGCGCGACGGGTGACGGCGAACCACAGGATCAGTGACATCCATGCACTTCGAGCGCCCCATCTTCCTCCTTCTCCTGGGATTGCTCGTCCCCGTGCTCCTGCTCGCCTGGCGCAGCCGCCGCAGCGAGGAGGCGTGGAAGTGGTGGTCGAGCCTGGCGCTGCGCACGCTCGTCGTGCTGCTGCTTGTCGGCGCGATCGCGCAGCCGTCGTTCGTGCGCCGCGGCGAGTCGCTGACCACGGTGTTCGTGCTCGACCGAAGCCGTTCGATTCCAGCGCCGCTGCTCGAGGGCTCGCGCGACTTCGCGCAGGCGCTCGTGGCGGGCAAGCGCGAGCCTGAAGACCGCGTGGGTGCCGTGACCGTGGGGCGCGAGGCGGAGATCCTGAGCCAGCCCGATGCCCGCTCCATCATCGCCGACGAGGAGCACTCCGGCGACCGCGATGGGTCGAACCTCGCCGCGGGCATCCGGCAGGCGCTGTCGATCCTGCCGCCCGACACGGCCAAGCGCATCGTGCTGGTCTCGGATGGCAACGAGAACATCGGCAACGCGCTCGCCGAGGCGGATGTGGCCAAGGCGAACGGCATCCCGATCGATGTGGTGCCGATCGAGTTCGAGTCGCCGAACGAAGTCGTGTTCGAGAACCTGAAGGCGCCGCCGCGCGCGCGACCGGGGCAGACCGCCGAGCTGCGGCTCCTGCTGCGGAGCCAGCGCGCCGCGCGCGGCACGGTATTCCTGCGCGAGGGCGGGCGTGCGGTCGACCTCGACCCAGATGCGCCCGGCGACGGGCTTGCGGTCGAGCTCGACGCGGGCCCGCGGACCATCTCGGTGCCGTTCCCGCTCGAGGGCTCGGGCACGCGCCGCTTCGAGGCGGTGTTCGAGCCGGCCGATGAGTCGCAGGACGCGATCGCGGAGAACAACCGCGCGACCGCGGTCACGTTCGTCGACGGCTCGGGGCAGGTGCTGGTCGTCGATCCAAGCGGCGGCGCGGACAGCGCCGCATTCGTCGGCGCGTTGCGCGAGACGACGCTCGAGCCGCTCGTGGTCAAGCCCGACGCGCTGGCGCAGGGCGGCGACTTCCTCTCCGGCTTCGATGCCGTGGTGCTGTCGAATGTCCCGCGATGGACGATCGACGGCGAGACCGACCGCCTGCTCCGCGCGTATGTGCACGACCTCGGCGGCGGGCTCCTCATGCTCGGCGGCGACCAGTCCTTCGGCGCGGGCGGCTGGATCGACTCGGACACCTCGTCGGTGCTGCCCGTCAAGCTCGACCCGCCCGCCACGCGGCAGATGGTGCGCGGCGGCCTTGTGCTCGTCGTCCACTCGTGCGAGATGCCGCAGGGAAACTACTGGGCGCAGCAGGTGTCGATCGCCGCCATCGAGGCGCTCACGCGGCTCGACCTGATCGGGATCATCACGCTCGTCTCGGGCCCCACGTGGGCGCACGCGCTGCAGGAGGCGGGCGACAAGACCAAGGCCATCGCCGCCGCGCGCGCCATGCACGTCGGCGACATGTTCGACTTCGAGGAGTCGGTGACGATGGCCCTCAAGGCGCTCGAGGACTCGAAGGCAGGCCAGCGCCACATCATCATCATCTCCGACGGCGACCCCGCGCCGCCCACCAAGACGACGCTCCAGCGGGCCGTGAACTCCAAGGTGACCATCACCACCGTGATGGTGTCCGGGCACGGCACGCAGCAGGACTACGTGAACATGAAGTACACCGCCGAGAGCACCGGCGGCCGCTTCTACGAAGTCACCAATCCCAAGGCGCTGCCCAAGATCTTCACCAAGGAGGCGTCGGTCGTGTCGCGATCGCTGCTCGTGGAGGGCGACTTCTCGCCGGCGGTGGTGCCGTCGACGTCGGGTCCGCTCCGCGGCGTGGGCGGCGTGCCGCAGATCTCGGGGTACGTGCTGACGGTGCCGCGCGAGGGCCTGTCGCAGGTCCAGGTTGCCAACAGCACCGAGGAAGGCGTCGACCCGATCTACGCGTGGTGGAACCACGGCCTCGGCCGATCGATCGCGTTCACGTCCGATGCGGGCGCGCGATGGACGAGCGCCTGGACGAACTGGAGCGAATACCGCGCCTTCTGGGAGCAGTCGGTGCGCTGGCTGCTGCGGCCGGCCGTGCCGTCGAACGCTTCGGTGCGTACGCGCGTCGAGGGCGAGACCGCCATCGTGGAGCTCGAGGCGACGAGCGCCGCGGGCGGATTCGCCACCAACCTCGAGCCCGAGGGGCTTGCGATCCGCCCGGACGGCGAGGTCGCGTCGCTCAACGTCGTGCAGGTTGGTCCGGGCCGCTGGCGGGCGGAGTTTCCCGTCACCGACGCCGGCTCCTACCTCGTCAACTTCAGCCTGGGCACGGGCGAGGACGGTCGCCGCTCCACCGTGCAGGCCGCGGTGAATCTGCCCTATCCGAAGGAGTTCCGGACCGTGCGCGACAACCGCGCGCTGCTCGAGCAGATCGCCGACAAGACCGGCGGCCGCGTGCTTGCGCTTGGCGTACCGCAGGGGATCGACGCCTTCGACCGCGCCGGGCTCCCCGTGCCAGAGAGCCAGCGCCGCATGTGGGATCTCATGGCGATCATCGCGGCGGCGCTGTTCCTGCTCGATGTGGCGGTGCGCCGCATTGCGATCGACTGGCAGGGCGCACGCAAGGAGGTGCGCGACGCGATGGCCGTGCGCACCGCGGGAGACGGCACCGTCGCCGCGTGGCGCAAGGCGCGCGAGCAGCGTGGCGCGCGCGAGGCAACGCCCGACGCCTCGGCTGCGATGCGCCGCACGCTCGAGGAGGGGCCCGCGCTCGATGTGCGTCGCGACGTCCGCGAGGGAGGCTCGGCGGTTCCGCCGAAGCCGATGCCGTCGGCAGGAGATCGCGAGCCGAACGCCAACCCGCAGGGTGAGGAAGACACGACGTCGCGGCTCCTCCGCGCCAAGCGGCGTGCCACAGGAGACGACGACTCTGGCGAGCGCGCAGGAGGCGACCGTGGCTCGTGACGCGCAGGGCTCCCCGGCGGACGCCCCCAACTTCGGCGCCGATGTCCGCGAGATCGATGGCGCGGGCATCGACGACGTCGCCGAGGCTCGCCGTCGCTGCGAGGCGTTTCGCAAGATCTTCGCGCGGTTGCGCGGCGAGGTCGGCAAGAGCCTCGTCGGTCAGCGGGAAGTCGTCGACCTTGCCCTCGTCACGCTCTTCGCAGACGGCCACCTGTTGCTTGAAGGCGTGCCGGGCCTTGGCAAGACGCTCCTCGTCCGATCGCTCGCGGCGGCCACGGGGCTCGGCTTCTCCCGCATCCAGTTCACGCCCGACGTGATGCCCGCCGACATCACGGGTACCAGCATCCTCGTGGAGGACGAGTCGACCGGTCGCCGCGAGATCCGCTTTCGTCCCGGTCCGCTCTTCGCGCAGCTCGTCCTTGCCGACGAGGTCAACCGTGCGAGTCCGAAGACGCAGTCGGCGCTGCTCGAGGCCATGCAGGAGCGCTCCGTCACCATCGGCGGCGAGACGCGCCCGCTCGGACGGCCGTTCTTCGTGATGGCCACCCAGAACCCGATCGAGCAGGAGGGCACGTTTCCGCTGCCCGAGGCGCAGCTCGACCGCTTCCTGCTCAAGGTCGAGGTGCCGCCGCCCGACCGCGAGACGCTGCGCGAGGTGCTCGAGCGCACGACGAAGAACGACTTCGCGCTCCCGTCGCAGGTCGTCGACGCGCGCACGATCATCGCGGCGCAGAAGCTCGCGCGCCGCATTCCCATGGCGCCCGAGGTCAAGGACTGGATCGTCCGCGTGGTGCTCGGCACCCATCCCGACGGCGAGTTCTGCGCGGAGGAGAACCGCGAGCTCATCCGCATCGGCGCAAGTCCGCGCGCCGCACAGGCGATCTCGTCGTGCGCGCGCGTGGTCGCGCTCATGGCGGGGCGCTACGCCGTCGGCTTCGACGATGCCCGCAAGGTCGCGCGCGCCGCGCTCAGGCACCGCATCCATCGCTCGTTCACGGCGGAAAGCCACGGCCTCTCGAGCGACGAGATCGCCCGCCGCGTGATCGCGAGCACGCCGACGGAACTCGCCGCGCCCGTCGCCGCGCCTTCGCCCGTGAAGGGCGGGTCCCGATGAGCGCCACCCAGTCGCCGCGCAAGCTCGACGACCTCATCGACTCGCGCCTCATGGCCAGGCTCGATGCGATCGACGTCGTGAGCCGCAAGATCTTCTCGGGCAAGCTGCAGGGTGAGCGCCGCTCCAAGCGCCGCGGTCAGTCGATCGAGTTCGCAGACTTCCGACCGTACGTCCACGGCGACGACCTCCGCTTCGTCGACTGGAACATCTTCGGCCGGCTCGACCGGCTCTTCCTCAAGATGTTCCTCGAGGAGGAGGACCTGTCGCTCATCCTCGCGGTCGACACGAGCGCCTCGATGCGCACGGGCTCGCCCGACACCTTCGACTACGCGCGGCGCGTGGCGATGGCGCTGGCCTACGTCGGACTCGTGAACCAGCACCGCGTCTCGCTCGTCGGCTTCTCGGCCGACGGCATCGAGCGCGCCTCGAACCTGCGCGGGCGCCGCAAGGCGGCCGATGTCGCAAGCTGGCTCCTCAAGCGCGAGCCGCGCGGCGCCTCGGGCTTCGAGCCCGCCATGCGGCTGGTGGGCACCACGCGCATCGGCCGCGGCGTGATGGTGGTGCTCTCCGACTTCCTCTTCTCGGAAGGCTTCGAGAAGGGACTGAACATGGTCGCCGGCCGAGGCTACGACGTGTACGCGCTGCAGCTCCTCGCGCCGCAGGTGGTCGACCCGACGCGGGAGGGTGCCGTCACGGGCGATCTGCTGCTCGTCGACAGCGAGACGGGCGCCGAGACCGAGGTCACGGTCACGCCCGAGCTCCTGCGTGTCTACCGCGAGCGGCTCGACCGGCTGTGCGGAAGCCTGCGTGCCTTCTGCACCAGGCGCGACATCGTGCACATGGTGGTCGAGACGTCGACGCCCGTCGAGACGCTCATGCTCGAGTACCTGCGGCGGCGGGGGCTCCTGCGATGAGTTCATTCTTCTCGATCGCCGACGCCGTCGCACAGCTGTCGGGCACCACGCTCGCCGTGACCTGGGTCACGCCGCTTGCGGGCGCGATCGTCGGCGCCGCGGTGCTCGCGCCGCTCGTCGCGCTGTGGTTCCTCAAGCTCCGGCGCCGCAAGCGGGTCATCGCGAGCACGCTCCTGTGGACGCGGTCGCTTGCCGATCTCCGCGCCAACGCGCCGTTCCAGCGGCTGCGATTCAACCTGCTGCTCCTCCTCCAGGTGCTCGCGGTGCTCGCGATCGCGATCGCGCTCGCCCAGCCCGAGGCGGAAGGGCTCGGATCCGCAGGCGGCCGTCATGTGATCATGATCGACCGCTCCGCGAGCATGAACGCGATCGAGACGGTCGACGAGTCGGGCCGGAAGATCGATCCGCCCGTCGACCGCCTTACGCTCGCCAAGCGCGCGGCCAAGGCGCGCGTGCGCGAGCTTCTCGGCGGCGGCTGGTTCTCGCTGAGCGCGAGCGACGTGATGGTCGTGTCCTTTGCCTCGCGCGCCGAGATCCGCGCGCCCTTCACGGAGTCGGTGTCGTCGCTCGAGGCCGCGATCGATGCCATCGCCCCGACCGACGAGTCGACGCGCATCGGCGACGCCGTCGAGCTCGCGCGCGCCTTCACCGACAGCCAGAACCGAAGCGATGCGCGCGGCGAGCGCGTCGAGCTTGACGCGAGCGCGATCCCGACCATCGAGCTCTACTCCGACGGCCGAATCGCCGACATCGGCAAGCTCGCGCTGCGCGACGGCGAGAACATCATCTACCACCGCGTCGGCGCCGCGGCGAGCAACTGCGCCGTTGCCTCGATCAGCGCCGAGCGGCCGCCCGATGCGCCCGACCGCATCCAGGTGTTTGCGTCGGTCGCGAATCCGATGCCGGAGCGGCGCGCCGTGACGCTCCAGCTCGCGGTCAATGGCTCGGTGCGCGCGATCACGCCAGAACCGGTCGACGTACCCGCCGCGAGCGACGCGGGCGGCGCATTCGCGCCCGGCCGTGCACAGGTCACGTTCCGTCCGATCGAGCAGGCCTCGAACGCCGCGATCGAGGTCGCCATCGTCGAGGACGACGCGCTGCGCGGCGACGATGCGGCGCTCGCCGTCGTCGCGCCGGCCAAGCGCCTGTCGGTGCTCCATGTCGGCGGCGGCAGCTTCATCGTCAAGGCGCTTCTCGAGGGCCTGCCCATCGAGCGCTTCGCGTCGGTCTCGGTGGCCGAGTTCGACACGCAGGTCGAGGCCCGCACGCTGCCCGCCTACGACGTCGTGGTGCTCGACGCGGTCGCGCCCAAGTCGTTGCCGCCTGGCCGCTATCTCGCCTTCGGAGCAGCGCCGCCGATCGAGGGGCTCACGCCGTTTGGCACCCACCAGGGCCTCTACGCGCGCTTCGTCCGCGACGAGCATCCGATCTTCCGCATGGCCTCGCTCGACGAGCTCTTCGTCTCGCGCGCCACCGCGGTGCAGGCCGACCGCTCGTTCCAGGTGCTCGCCGAGGCTGCCGAGGGACCGCTCGTCCTCGCGTACGACCGCGCCGACATGCACATCGTCTACGTCGCGTTCGATCCGCTCGACTCGAACTGGCCGTTCCAGCGGTCGTTCGTCAACTTCGTCGCCAACGCCGTCGAGCACCTCGGCAACATCGGCGAGGCCATCGCCACCCGCTCGCTGATTCCAGGCGAAGCGCTCGCGCTGCGGCTTCCCGCGGGCAGCCGCGACGTCGAGATCGTCGTGCCCGGCGGCGAGCGCGCCAAGGTCACGGCCGATCCCGAAGGCAACCTCTCGTGGGGACCCGTCGAGCGC
>JBIIRG010000027.1:0-20299 GCA_044341665.1 Phycisphaerales bacterium
AAGGCGGAGCGGTGCGTTGGGCGAAGCGCGTGCGGCGCGGGGAGGCGAGGCGTGAATCTGGCTGAAATCTCGGCGTTCCTGCAGCAGCCGTGGGTGGCGGGCGTGTCGCTGGCGGCGGCGTTCCAGCCGCTGGCGCTTGGCATCGTGAACATGCGCCGCTACCGCGCCGCGCCTGGGCTGGCGGAAATCGCTTCGGAAACGCGGTCGATCCGCGTGGCGGTGTGCGTGCCCGCGCGCAACGAACGCGAGAACATCGAGGCGTGCGTGCGCTCGATCCTGGCGTCGAGCGAGGTCGATGTGCGCGCGTACGTGTATGACGACGAGTCGACCGATGGCACGGGCGAGATCGTCGCGCGGCTGGCGGCCGAGGACGCGCGCGTGGTGGTCGTGCCGCGGCGCGCGCTGCCGCAGGGCTGGAACGGCAAGCAGCACGCGTGCTTTCGCATGGCCGAGCATGCGCTCGCGCACGATGCCAAGGTCGATTGGTTCCTCTTCACGGATGCCGACGTGCGCTTCGAGCCCGACGCGGTGGCGCGCGCGCTCGGGTTCGCGCTGCGCTCGTCGAGCGCGCTCGTCTCGACCGTCCCGCGCGAGGTCACGGGTTCGCTCGGCGAGATGACGCTGGTGCCGCTGATCCACTTCGTGCTGATGGGATACCTGCCGATCGGCCGCATGCGTGCGACGCTCGATCCGGCGGCGAGCGCGGCCTGCGGGCAGTTCATCCTGGTGTCGCGGCCGGCGTATCGCGCGAGCGGTGGGCACGAGGGCTTCAAGGCCTCGATGCACGACGGCGTGAAGTTTCCGCGTGCGGTGCGCCGTGCGGGCCTGCGGACCGACCTCTACGACGGCACGGAGAGCGTGTCATGCCGCATGTACCGCGGCTTCGCGCAGACGTGGCGCGGCTTTGCCAAGAACGCCTACGAGGGGCTGGGAAGCCTCGGGCTCCTCGTGTTCATCACGGTGTATCACGCGATCGGGCAGGTGCTGCCGTGGGTGATCGTGGCGCTGGCGCTTGCGTCGGGCCAGTGGGGGCGGGGTGCGTGGCTTGCGGTTGCGGCCATTGGCTGTGCGCTTTGCCTGCGCGGGCTGCTCGCGGCGCGATTCCGCCAGTCGTGGTGGAACGTGCCGCTGCATCCCGTGTCGATGTTGGTGCTCTCGGCGGTGCAGTGGCGCAGCCTGTGGCTCGACCGCACGGGACGGCGCGGCTGGAAGGGTCGGATCGCGGGCGCCTGAGGGTTGCGCCCACTGAGACGGCGTGCCACACTTCGCGGCATGGCCGATTCCGGTGCAGGGGCATCCGCCTCGGGCGACGAACCTACCGAGCGTGAACGCGAGCTGCTGCGGGAGATCGCGGCGCTGCGTGCGCGGGTCTCCGAGCTTGAGGCGCGCGTGCCGCCGTCGGCAGGTTCGCCGACTCCGCCGCCACCGCCCGCGCTGCCGGCGCACTCGCCTCAGTCGATGCAGCCGTCGTCGAAACCGCCCGCTGCGGATGCGGTGGTGCGTCCGTCGCAGGGCGCCGTGTCCGGTGCATCCCTCGGCGGGACGCTCTCGGTCGAGCAGTTCATCGGACGCCGCGTGGTGCCGCTCGTTGGCGCGGTCGCCGTGCTCGCGGCGATCGGGTTCCTGGTGCACTACGCGATCGAGATCGGGCTGATCGGCAGGCTCTCGCCCGCGGTGCGGTTTGCGCTCGGTGTTGGGACCGGACTCGCGTTGCTCGGCGCAGGCGAGGTTGTTCGACGGAAGGGCGCACCTGGCGCGGCGACGGGACTCGATGCTGCGGGCGTTGGCTCGGTGATGGTGAGCGTGGCGCTTGGCGTGTTCAGCCTCGGGCTCTTTGGCGGGACGACCGCGGTGTGGATCGCGGCCGCGGCGGGCGTGCTCGCGTGCGCGTGGAGCGTGCGCAGTGGGTCGGTGGTGGTTGCGATCGTGGCGCTGATCGGCGTGTATGCGATGCCCGCGGGCGTCGGGCTGCTGCGCGAGGAGCCACGGAAGGCCGGGATCATGCTGGCGCTCGCGCTGGCGATGGGGCTTGTGACGCACTTCATGGGAGGCGCGCGGTTCGCCGCGGCGCGGTACGTGGCGGTGTGCGCGGCGGTCGTGCTTGGGATCCCGGTGGTCGCGGTCGTGGAGAACGCGCATGGTCTCGACGAGGCCGCGGCCTTCGTGCTTGCGTGGTGGTTCATGACCGTGGGCTCGTGCACGCTGGCGGCGCAACGAGGCGTGGATGCGCGCGGAAACATGGTGAATGCCGTGGTCGCCAGCCTGGCGCTCGTCGTCGTGCCGGTCGGTTTCTGGCCTGGCGGCGAACTCGTGCCGGTCGTGGCCGGCGCCGCGATGCTCGCGGGCGCGCTGCTGCTCCGGCCGATGGCGGTCGTGCCTGCCGACGACGAGGAGCGCGCTGCGCTCGGGCAATCGGGTGTGGCGATAGGGGAGGCGTGCGGGATACTCGCGCGGACGTTCGCGGCGCTGGCGCTTGCGCTCGGGCTTGGTGGACTGGTGTTCGTGGTGGGCGATGGACTGCGCGCGCTCGTGCTGGTGGCGACGGCGGCCGTGGGAACGTGGGCTGGTAGGCGGTACGCGCTGCTCTCGTTCGAACTCGTCGGACTCGCGTTCGCCGCGCTCGCGGCCGTGATCGGCGGGTTCCTGGCGATCGAGGGCGTGGTGACGCGCACGACGATCGCGCCGCCCTTGGGCGCGCTCGCGCCGTTCGAGCTCGTGTGGTCCGCCGAGACGTTGGCGTTGGGCGCGGCCGCGCTGGCGCTGATGGCGCTGACATCGCTGGCGCGTTCGGCCGCGGTGGCGGCGCTACTCGTGCCGATCGCGATGCTCGGGTGGATCGTGTTCAGCGTGCGCACGGTGCCGAGCGTGCTCGGGTGCCTGCTACTCGTGTTGCCTGCGCTCGTCGTCCCGTGGATCGCACGCGCGCGGCTGGCGACGGTTGCGGTGGCAGGGGCGCTGTGCGCGGTCGCGTCGCTCTGGTGGGTGGCGCGGACGGTCGACGCTGCGTGGGGCCCGGGCGGAGGCGGTGTGCCGGAGCTGGTCGCCGTGGTGGTGCCGTGGATCGCCGCGGTGGTGCTGCTCGCGCATCATGCGGCCCTCGGTCGCGCGCGGATGGTTGCCGTGCGGGTTGCGGTCGTGGCCGCCGGCGCAGCGGTGGCGTTCGTGGCGGCGGTCGTGGGCTCGCAGACGGGCGTGAGCGGGATCGATGTGGGCGCGGCCATCGCGCTCGGACTCGCAGCGGCCGCGGTGTGCGCGATCGTGATCGGCCGGGTGCTTCGAGTCCCGGCGGTACTTGACGCAGGAATGCTCCTCGCGGTCGCGATGCTTGGCGTCGCAGCGTTGCTGGGCTTCGTGCGCGTGTTCGAGCGAGATGCTGCAGAGCGTGCGCCGCTCCTCGGGCTCGGCGCGATCGTGGCATGCGCGGTGGCGACGGCGCTGGGGCTCGCGCTCGCGCAGCGCGAGGCTGGCCGGCCGCGGGCGAGCTCATGGACGGTGTCAGGGCTTGGTGCGGTGGGGGCCTTCGCGATCGCGCCGCTCTGCGCGCTGCTGGTCGGCTGCATCGTGCGCGGTCCGCTGCCTGCGGCGGTTGCGGTCGGAAGCCTCATGCTGGTGGGCGTTGCCGAGCTCGTCGTTGGATTTCGCCGTGGCGTGACAGCGCTGCGGTGGGCGGGACTCTGCTGCTTCGGGCTCGTGGTGCTTCGGCTCTACGTCGTGGATCTGGCGGATGCACCGATGCTCGTGCGCATCGGGCTGCTCTTTGCAAGCGGGATGGTGCTGGTCGGCACAGGCATCGCCTACGCGCGATTGGCGGGGAGGAAGGCGTGAGCGGAGCGTTCTGGAGCCGCGTTCGATGTGCGGGCGTCTTCGTGTCCGCGGGCATGTGCGGATGCGTGCGCCTGCACGCGCCGGAGCCGTTCGAACTTGGCCGTGTACCGATTCCGGTCGCTGAATACGCTGGAGTTTCCGCTGAAGCGTCGGCGGAGATCTCCGCGGAACCCGCTGCGGAACTCGACACGACGCGCGCATCGGTCGCAGGCGCGGACCTTGCCGCGGAAGCGGCCGCAGATGTCGACTCGACGGCGGATGCGGACGACGCATCGCACCACGACTGGACGCGCGTGCGGGTGTGCTCTCCGACCGACGCCGTGCGGGGAATCTGCGTGCTGATGCCGGGGATTCTCGGCTCGCACTCGTCGCCGACCTGTGAGAATCGGTTGCGCGGCGATGGCTGGCATGTCGTGGTGGTCGCTCCGCCGCTCGTGAGTGCGGTGCTGCGGGAACTTCGCGCGGAGGACGCGCAGGTCGATCTCGCCGAGCGCGGCGCGCGCGTGGGCCGCGCGGTCGACTCGGTCGTGGCGCGGGCGGCCGAGATGGCGCGCGACAGGGTGGCGGCGCTGCGCACATCGGACGCGGCACTCGCGGACAAGCCGGTGATCTTCGTTGGCGAGAGCCTCGGGGCGCTGCTCGGAGTCGGCGTCGTGGCGACGGGGCGGGTCGAGTGCGATGCGGCGATCTTCGTGGCGGGAGGCGGGTCGCTGCTCGATGTCGCCGCCGAGTCGTCGATCCGGCGGTTCCTCTTCGGCGACCTTCCCATCGATGACCCTGAGTTTCGCCGGGGCTTCGTTGCAGCCTCGCGCTTCGACAGCCTTGCCGCGGCAGGGCGGCTGCGCGGGTGTCCCGTGGTCTGCGTGACGGCGGCGATCGACATCATCGTGCCGACACCATCGCAGGAGGCGCTGTGGATGGCGCTCGGTCAGCCGCCGCGGTACCGCTTCGACGGCGGGCACCTCGAGCTCTTCCTGTTCGCCGAGTGGAACATCCTGCCGGCGGTTCGTGAGGTCGCGTCGCGCGCGACGGCGTCGCTACCATCCGCGCCGTGACGATTCCTGCCCGAACGCCCTCGCTGCTTGAACTGAGTTTTCCCGACGATCCCGCGTCGCCGCCCGTGCGCATCGCGCCGGGTGAGCGGCTGGTCGTGGGGCGCGCCGCGGAGTGCGGCGTGTCGCTCGACAACCAGTCGGTGTCGCGCGAGCACGCGGTGCTCGACTATGGCGGCGACGGGCTCACCGTGCAGGATCGCGCGAGCAAGCATGGCACGCGCGTGAACGGCGTGCGTCTGATCGCGGGCATCCCCGCGCTTGCGGGCGAGGGCGATGTGATCCAGTTCGGACCGGTGCGCATGCGGGTGGAGCGCGTGTACGCGCGGCTGCGCACCGACATGTCGGCGACGGGCGCGGACCAGGTGCGCACGGTGTTTCTCGAGGAGCGAAAGGGTGCGCCGCAGCTGGTGCGGACGCTGCGCGAGCTGATGCGCGTGCAGGCCGCGGAGGGCGGCCGCGAGGAGATGGCGCAGGCGCTGCTGAGGCAGGTGATCGGCGCGACGTCGCTCGAGCGCGCGCTCCTGGTGCGCGGCGGCGATGCGCGCGACGATGCGCGCGTGCGCATCGTGGCGCAGGTGGGCGCCGACATCGGTGCCATCAGCCGCACGGTGCTCCATGCCGCGCGTGATCCGCTGCATGTGGCGCATCTCTCGCAGCACCAGCAGATCCGCATGGCGGAGAGCATCATCGGCTCGGGCGTGACCGAGATGGTGTGCGCGCGCGTGCCCGTTCGCTCGGGCGAGGAGCTCTTCCTCTACTGCGACTCGCGGCACAAGGCGGGGCTCGTCGGCGACGAGATCGCGCAGTTCATCGGCGTGGCCGCGGCGGTCTGCGGCCTGGTCTTCGACAGCATCGAGTACCGCAAGCTCGGCGAGATGCGCTCGCACTTCGAGCGCGCGGCGACGGTGCAGCGCAACCTGCTGCCGCAGCGGACGGGCGAGGCGGGGTCCGTCGGATGGGCGCTCGAGTCGATCCCCGCCGCGCCGCCGGCCGAGGCGAGCATGGGCGCGAGCGTGTCGGGCGACATCGTCGGCGTCGCGGCGCGGCCTGATGGTTCGACACTGGTGTGGATCGGCGATGTGTGCGGTCACGGCATCGGCGCGGCGCTCCTGATGAGCGCGGCGCAGTCGTGGCTGCATGCCGCGGCGGGGCGCGTCGAGGATCCTGCGGTCACGCTCGCGGCGCTCAACGAGTTCCTGTACCAGCACACCGAGCCGTTCGACTTCGCGTCGCTGCTGGTGGCGGCGGTGGCGGCCGACGGTGCCGTCGAGATCTGCGACGCGGGGCACGGGCATGCGTTTCGCGTGCGTGCGGACGGCGCGGAGTATGTGGAGTTTCCTGCGGAAAGCGGCGGGTTCGTGGTGGGCGCCATGCCGGACTCGCGGTATGCATCGGTGCGCATGCGCCTGGAGTCCGGTGAGCGCCTTGTGCTCGTGACCGACGGCGTGCGGGAGACGAAGTCGCCCGCGGGCGAGGAGTTCGGCGTCGCGCGCGTGCTCGAGGCGCTGCGCGGCGCGTCAGGTGCGGAGCAGGATGTCGCCCGCATGCTCGACTCCGTACATCGCTTCAGCGACGGCGTGCGTGAGGATGACCTCACGATCCTGTCGATCGCTCGGCGCTGACGGTTGTGATGCGCGGCTGCGGACTTTGGACCTAGGATGGGTGTTCCTGGAGCCGTCCCCGACGGACCCTCCGACGGCGTTTCCCAGACGGCATCGAACATGCACGCAGCGGCTCCATGTTTCTCAGCAGGTTTCTCAGCAGGTTTCTCAGCAGGTCTCTCAGCAGGTCTCTCAGCTTGTCCGCTCGCCGAGCGCTGGTTCTCCAGCCGAGGCTGGGAGCCGCACGCATTCCAGCGCGAGGCATGGTCGCGGTACCACGCGGGCGAGAGCGGGCTCGTGCATGTCCCGACGGGAAGTGGCAAGACCTACGCCGCGTATCTCGCGGCGCTGGCGGAGATCGCGGAATCGCCATGCAAGGGCGCGGCGATCATCTATGTGAGTCCGTTGCGCGCGGTCGCGCGCGACATCGAGCTGGCGCTGCGGCTTCCAGTCGACGAATGCGGGCTCGCGGTGAGCGTTGGGGCGCGCACCGGCGACACCGATGCGCGCGTGCGGGCGCGGCAGCGCGACGTGCTTCCCAACGTGCTCGTGACCACGCCTGAGTCGTTGACGCTCCTGCTCGCGAACCCGCGCGTGGACGAGCTGCTGGGCGGCGTGCGTGCGGTCGTCGTCGACGAATGGCACGAGCTTCTTGCATCGAAGCGCGGCGTGCAGGTCGAGCTCGCGCTGGCGCGACTGCGCGCGATTGCGCCGGCGCTGCGGACGTGGGGGCTTTCGGCAACGCTTGCGAACGTCGACGAGGCGGCGCAGGCGCTCGTCGGTGCAGGCTGCGTCGCGCGCGTGGTGCATGCGGCGATTCCGCGCGAGATCGAGGTCAAGAGCCTGCTGCCCGATTCGGTGGACCGGTTTCCGTGGGCGGGGCATCTCGGCCTCACCATGCTCAAGCCGCTGATCGCCTGGCTGGATCCCGAGGTTCCGACGCTCGTGTTCACGAACACGCGTTCACAGGCCGAGCGCTGGCACGCGGCGATCGCGTGGGAGCGGCCCGAGTGGCGCGATCGGCTGGCGATTCACCACGGCTCGCTTGATCGCGAGGAGCGCGAGCGCGTGGAGGCGGGGCTCAAGAGCGGCGCGCTGCGGATCGTGGTCGCGACGTCGAGCCTCGATCTCGGCGTCGACTTCTCGCCCGTGGAGCGCGTGGTGCAGGTCGGCAGCCCCAAGGGAATCGCGCGGCTGATGCAGCGCGCGGGGCGGAGCGGCCATCGTCCCGGGGCGCGTTGCGAGGTGCTGTGCGTGCCCACGCATGCGCTCGAGCTCGTGGAGATCGCCGCCGCGCGCGACGCGGTGGCGCGTCGCGAGATCGAGGAGCGGCACGGCTGGCGCGCACCGCTCGATTGCCTCGTGCAGCATGTCGTCACGCGGGCGCTGGGTGGCGGATTCGACGCCGACGCGCTCTTCGCAGAGGTGCGCACGACCGCGTGCTACGCCTCGCTTGCGCGCGAGGAGTTCGACTGGTGCGTCGAGCTCGCGCTGTCGGGCGGCCGGACGCTGGCGCGGTATCCGCAGTACCACCGGATCGCGCGCGGCGAGGACGGCCGCTTCGCGATCGCCTCGCGCAAGGCGGCCGCGCTGCATCGGCTCAACATCGGCACGATCGCCGCCGATGCGACGATCTCCGTCGCGTTCGTCGGTGGCCGGCGCATCGGCTCGATCGAGGAGAGCTTCATCGCGCGGCTCGAGGAGGGCGATGCCTTCCACTTTGCCGGGCAGGTGGTGGAGTTCGTGCGTGTGCGCGACATGACGGCGTGGGTGCGCAAGGCGAAGCGCGCCGATCTCGTGCCGCGCTGGAACGGTTCGCGCTTCCCGCTGTCGACGGCGCTTGCCGCGTCGGTCCGTCGCACGCTCGACGAGGTGCGCCGCGGCGTGTTTCGCGAGCGCGAGGTCCAGCTCGCCGAGCCCGTGCTGCGCGAGCAGATGGCGCTTTCGGCGCTGCCATCGCCCGACGAGACGCTCATCGAGTGCTGCACCACGCGCGACGGTTCGCATCTCTTCGTCTATCCGTTCGCCGGCAGGCTGGTGCACGAGGGACTCTCGGTGCTCCTGGCGCTCCGCCTCGCGCGGCTTCGTGCGACGACCTTTGCCGTGTCGATCAACGACTACGGGATCGAACTGCTCGGCGACGCGGGATTTCCCTTCGAATCGCTGCTCAATCGCGGGCTCTTCACGCGCGACACGCTGGCGGCCGACCTCATCGAGGCGGTGAATCTCGGCGAGCTCTCGCGCAGGCAGTTCCGCGACATCGCGCGGGTGGCTGGGCTCGTGTTCCAGAAGTACCCGGGTGCCGAGCGCTCGGGGCGCCAGGTGCAGGCCGGCGCAGGCCTCATCTTCGACGTCATGCGCGAGTTCGATCCGCAGAACCTGCTGCTCGTCCAGTCCGAGCGCGAGGTCTTCGAGCGGCAGTTCGAGGGCGGTCGGCTTGCGGCCACGCTCGAGCGGCTCGAGCGCGGGCCATGGCTCGTGACGCGGCCGCCGCGCCCGACGCCGCTCGCGCTTCCATTGGTGGCGGACCGCCTGGGCACGACGCTCTCTACCGAGGGCGTCCTGGCGCGCCTGCAGGCGATCATGCGCGGCGACGCCGATCGGTAAGATGTCGCGATGCCGAGTGCGCGCGTCATGCTGGATGGAATCGAGGCGGAGCTCATGCCCGAGCGCGCGCTCTTCCTGTGCGCCGAGCGGGCGCTGGTTGTCGCGGACCTCCACATCGGCAAGGCCGAGAGCTACCGGCGCTTTGGCGTGCCGAGTTCCGATGGGATCGACGAGGAGACGCTCGACCGCCTGGGCCGCGCCGCGATGCGCGCGGGCGCGAAGGTCATCGTGGTCGTTGGCGATCTCACGCACCATGCGGACGGCATCGGCGAGGCGGAGATGGAGCGATTCGCTCGGTTTCGCGACCGGATTGCGCTTCCCATCCGCCTGGTGGAGGGCAACCACGATCGCGGTTCCCGCGGGCTGCCCGCCGAGTGGATGATCGATCGCGTGGGTGCACGGTTCGCGCTCGGTGGCGTGCGGTTCGTGCATGAGCCGCCGCCTGAGTCGACGGACGGCGCGGGCGAGGGCGTGGTCGCTGGGGGGGGCGTCGCCGCCGCGTGGACCGTCTCGGGACACCTGCATCCGGTGCTGTCGGTGGCGCGGGGTGCGCGAAGCGTCGAGGCGCCGGCGTTTGTCGTGGACCGCGCGCGTCGGACGTTGATCTTGCCCGCGTTTTCCAAGTTCTCGCGGGGCGTGCGCTTTGCGCCTGTCGCACGGCACGAACTGTTCGCCATCGCAGAAGGCGCCGTGGTCGGCCCGCTCGGGGCGGGCGCGTGACGCTTCGCGCGCCAGGCCGTGGCTGGGCGCTTGCCGCCGTGTTCCTGGTGCTGTTTGTCGTGGCGTTGGCGCTGCAGGCGGCGATTGTCTGGCCGATCATTGCCGTCGAGGAGGGGCCAGGCGAGGCGCTCCACGTCTTCGGCCGCGCGTGGGGCCGGCTCGATCCGACGGATGAATCGAACGGCGGCGTCGCGTTCGAACTCGTGCTGATCGCGGCGGCGATCGCGGGGACGCAGGTGGCGTTCGTCGCACCCCTCATGCCCGGGCTGTTCGGCCGCATGGTCCGCGCAGACGAGGGCCGCTCGCTCAGGGCAAGCGTGATCGCCGCCATCGTGATCGCGCTGTTCCTTTCGGGTGGAACGCTGCTCATCGTGTTGCAGCTTGTCTTGCTCGTCGCGGCGGGGCCGCTCGGCAGTGCGTCGCTCGACGATCTTGGGCTCATTGGCGGCGAGAACGCGGTGGGAACCGTGCTCGTGCTCGTCTGGCTTGCGATGGGGGTCGGGTGGACGGTCGCCCTTTGGTCGATCGGTCGATCGCGCGATCCTCGCGTGCTCGCTCGCTGGTCGCGTTGGATTCTGGCGGGCACGGGGCTCGAGCTTGCGCTGTCGATCCCGCTGTACGCGATCGCGCGGCGAAATGAGGACTGCTACTGCGCGCTCCCGACGTTCTGGTCCATTCTCGTCGGCACGACAACGCTGTTCTGGCTGTGCGGCCCGGGTGCCGTTCTCTTTCTCACGCGCGACTTCCGCCGTGGATGGGCGCGCGGCGCCTGCATGAAGTGCGGGTATCCGCGGCGTTCGGGTTCCATGCGCTGCTCCGAGTGCGGCCACTCCCACTGAAGACGGTGACTGGCACCTGCCGTGCACTACCTGGCACCGACTGGCATGAGCCGTGCTGATGAAGTCGTTGGCATAAGTCCAATTCGGAAATGGTCTTGCGACCGCGGCCGCGGGTATGTGGCACGTGCCGTTCTGTGTCGAGCACGCAACGGCACGTGCCAGACACCGTTGCTTGGACACCGTTGCGTGGTCACCGGCGCTCGGGTTGGGTCTGGAGGACCACCATGGTCGCGTAGCGGCCGCTCGACTGCATGAGTTCGGCGTGGGTTCCGCGCTCGACGACGCGGCCGTCTTCCATGACGAGGATGAGGTCCGCGCCCTGGATGGTGCTCAGGCGGTGGGCGATCACGAAGCTGGTGCGTCCGCGCAGGATGTCGCCGAGCGCGGCCTGGATGTGGCGCTCGCTCTCGGTGTCGAGGTTGCTGGTCGCTTCGTCGAGGATCAGGATCCGCGGGTCTGCAAGCACGGCGCGCGCGAGTGCCAGTCGCTGCCGCTCGCCGCCCGAGAGCTTGACGCCGCGTTCGCCGATCCGCGTGTCGTACTTCTGGTCGAGTTTCTCGATGAACACATCGGCGCGGGCGACGGCTGCAGCACGCCTGATCTCATCGTCGCTCGCGTCGGGCCGCGCGTAGGCGATGTTCTCGCGGATCGATCCGTCGAAGAGAAAGACATCCTGCTCGACGATGCCGAGCAGGCGGCGGTAGTTTCCGAGCGCGATGTCGCGGATGTCGATGCCATCCAGCAGGATGGAGCCCTCGGTCGGGTCGTGAAAACGCGCCACGAGATTCGAGAGCGTCGTCTTGCCTGCGCCCGAATGGCCGACCAGCGCGACCATCGAGCCGGCGGGCGCGTGGAACGAGACGTCGCTGAGCACCGCGCGCTCGGAGTTCGGATAGCGGAAGCCCACGCGCTCGAAGCGCAGATCGCCACGCACGTCGGCGGGCTCGACGGACGAGGTCCCGCGCGCCGCGGTCTCGGCGAACTCGTCCTGCTCGCCGAGAAGATCGAGCGTGCGGTCAAGGCTCGCGAGGCTCGTCTGCAGGCTGGTCGCGGTGTTCGCGAGCACCTCCAGCGGTCCGAGCAGGAGCGTCACGTAGGTCAGGAACATGACGAGGTCGCCCGCCGTGAGCCGTCCCTCGACCACCTGCGTGCCGCCGTACCAGAGGAGCGCTGCAGTTGCGGCGGGAATGAAGAGCTCCCACGCGATCTCCACGCCGCGCGACCACCACCACACGAGGATCTCGGTGCGCGCCTGCAGGTTCGTTCCCCGCGCAAAACGCACGCTTTCGGCGCCCTCGCGCGCGAAGCCCCGCACGACGCGGATTCCGCTGAACGTCTCGGCCGCGTGTCCGTCGATCTCGTCGCGGATCTTCTTCAGGTCGCGGTAGATCGGCCGGATGCGCCCGATCCACGTGCGATGGCTGAACCACACCATCGGGAGCAGCACCACCGCGCCGACGAGCAGCCGCCAGTCGGTGAAGGCGAGGATGACCAGGCTGCCGACGAGCTGGATGATCGCGCGGAACGGGTTGTAGAGCAGCCCGAAGAGGAGCTCGCCCGCGGCGCCCGCGTCCTCGCGGATCAGGCTCGCGACGCCGCCGGCCTTGAGTTCGTGCACGCGCGCGAGCGGCAGGTGAATCGCCTTGGCAAACGCCCGGCGGCGCAGCGAGACCTGGAGGCGCTTGGCCACGACCGTGGCGCGGTTGCGGCCGACGACGCTGATCGTGACCTTGACGGCGATGGTGGCGAGCGTCAGCCCCGCGATGAGCGCGAGGACCGACGTGCGTTGTCCGAGGTCGACCCACGCGGGCGCCACGCGCGCGAGCCAGTCTGGGATCGGCTCGCTTCCGAACACGCTGTCGATGGCGATCTTGATGCCCGCGGGCGGCACCAGCGCGAGGGCGGTCGCGATGGCGAGCGACGCGAACGCCAGTGCGAGCGACCGTCGGTACGGGCGAAGCAGCGCGAGATAGGCGCGGAAGAGCGCGCCGAAGCTGCGGTGCAGCGGGCCCTTCGTCTTGCCGCGCGCGTCGACCCCGCGGTTGCCCGCGCGGCGCGCGAGCTCGAGGCGGTACTGCGCGAAGCGGAGCCTGCTCGAGCCCGTTCTCGGTGCAGCCTCGTGTTCGATGCGCGGCGGTTGCTGGCCGCTCATGCGTCCCGATTCGCCTCTCGCAGCGCATCGCGGGCAGGGACGCGCAGCGGCACCGTCGAACCCGCGCCTGCGCCGCCGTCGTCGCACACCACGCGGCGGTTGCGGATGCGCTCGTTGCCGAGCTGCCCGCATGCGGCCATCACGTTGCGCCCCTTGGTGCCGCGGCGCTTGGTGAACTGTCCGTTGGCGACGGCGCGGGCCACGAATCGCTCGACATCGGCCTCGTCGGGCGCAGGCCACGGCGAGTTGCGTCGCGGGTTGTACGGGATCACGTTGAGCGAGCAGCGCACGTCGCGCAGGAACGCGCAGACCTCGTCGCAATGCTCGTCGCGGTCGTTGACGCCGGGGATGAGCACGTACTCCACGCAGAACGCCGCCTGCGAGAAGCGGGGGAACCCGAGCAGCGCGTCCTTGAGCCGCGCCATCGGCCACGCCTTGTTGACGGGCATGATCTGCGAGCGGATCTCGTCGTTGGGCGCGTTGAGCGACAGCGCGAGGTTCAGGCGGTGGAAGCCGTGCTCGCGCACGAGCGCGCCGATCCTGTCGATGCCGTCGGGGTTTCCCACGGTCGAGATCGCAATGTTCGACGCGGGCACCTTCGCGCCGTCGTGGTCGGTGAGCACGCGGATTGCCTGGATCACCTCGTCGATGTTGTCGGTGGGCTCGCCCATGCCCATGAAGACGATGTTCTTGACCGGAGCGCGCGTGCGGCCGGGCGCGCCCTGCACGCGGTGCGTGGCCGCAAACCACTGGTGCACGATCTGGTCGGCGCGCAGGTTGCGGATGAGCCCCATCTGCGCGGTCTCGCAGAAGCGGCAGCCCATCGCGCAGCCGATCTGGCTCGAGACGCACAGCGTGGTGGTGGTTCCCGTCGCGCGCGGCATCGGGATGAGCACGCTTTCGGTCTCGAGGCCGTCGTAGCCCGGATCGTTGAGGCGCAGCACGAACTTGGCGGTCTCGCCCTCGACGAGCGTTGCGCCGATCGGATAGTCGGCGACGTCGCATCCAGCGGGCACGCGTCCCTCGCGAAAGAGCGCCTTGTACTCGTCGCGCGGCGCGCCGCCTCGTCCGCGCGCGCGCGATGCGTCGACGAACTGCCGGCTGGTCAGACCCAGCGGTCGAAGGGGCGTGTCGGCGTCCGAAGGCATGGACGGAAAGGGTAGCAGCGTGCACCGCGCGCGTGGCGTCAATCGGCGGGAACGCAGCGATCCGCGGCCCATGCGCGCAGCGCCTCGATGCGGTCCGACATGACCACCGAGATCGGCGGGCTCGCGCGGAGCGCGCGCTCGATGTCGTCGCTTGTGAGTGCGCGGCGATCGTCGCCGAACGCCGTGCGCAGCGCGCTCTCGATGGCCGCCTCGATCTCGGCGCCGGAGTATCCCGCGCTTGCCCCGACCAGCCTCGGCAGATCAAAGTCGGCGACCGCGCGCTTGCGCGCCGCGAGGTGGATCTCGAGGATCGTGCGGCGCACGTCGTCCGACGGCAGGTCGACGAAGAAGATCTCGTCGAAGCGACCCTTGCGCAGCAGCTCGGGCGGAAGCGCCGAGATGTCGTTCGCGGTGGCGACCATGAACGTCGCCGAGCGCCGCTCCTGCATCCAGGTCAGCAGCGTGCCGAACATGCGCCGCGAAAGGCCGCCGTCGGTCGAGTGCGAGCTCGCGCCCGCGAAGCCCTTCTCGATCTCGTCGATCCACAGGACCGCGGGCGCCATGCGGTCGGCCTGCGCGAGCGACTCACGGAGCTTTCGCTCGCTCTCGCCGATGAACTTGTCGAAGAGCGCGCCGGCATCGAGCCGCAGCAGCGGCACGCGCCACGCCGTCGCGACCGCCTTGGCGGCGAGGCTCTTTCCAGCGCCCTGCACGCCCAGGAGCAGCACGCCGCGCGGCAACGACAGGCCGAACTCGGCAGCGGCGTCGGCGTCTCCGAGATGACGCTCCGCAAGCCACCCCTTGAGCCTGGACAGCCCGCCGATCCGGTCCATCGACACGGGCGCCTGCACGAACTCGAGCACGCCGTCGAGGTCTGCGCAGGCGTTGCGCTTGTGGAGCATCACCTGCTCGAGGTCGTCGTCGTTGAAGCGGTCGTCCTGCGTGGCCGCCGCGGTGATGACGCGCTGCGCCTGCCTCCGCGTGAGCCCGCGCAGCGTGCGCGCGATCGACTCGAGCGTCGAGCGGCGGATGCTGGCCTCGATGCGCCGTGTCCGCGAGACGTCGCGCACCGCGCCCTTCACGATGTCGACGAGGTCCTCGGCGCTCGGCAGCGGGACCTCGACGCGATGCACCTCGCTCGCGAGCGCCTCGGGAAGGCGCGCCTGCCGTTCGACGAGCACGATCGTCCCGAAGAGACCGCGTGCCCACATCGCGGCCTCCTTCAGTGCGCGGATGGCACGCGGTCCGTCGAGGTGCGCGCACAGGTCGTAGAACACCGTCACGCTGCGCTCGTAGCTCCGCTGCTGCGGGAGCGCGAGAAGCGCGTCGAGTGCATTCGTCGAGTCGGGCAGCGCCGCGCCCTGCACGCGCGCGGGCGCGAGCCCCTGCACGGCGCTCCAGTGGCGCAGCTCGACCGTCGACTCGACGGCCTTGAAGATGGCGGCGCGCAGCTCGGGCTCGTCGTCGGTCTCGACGAGCACGAGCGCGTGGGTGCCGTCGAGTTCGCGCTTGAGCAGCTGGACGAGCGCGGTCGTATCGCTTGCCATCGGTGGGTGCTCCTGCGGTTTCACGCGTCAGGCGTGGCGCGGCCGCAGAATACACCCACCCGCGAGGTCTGAACGGAGCGCGGTCAACGGCTATCATCCGCACCCGCAGAAACCCAGCGATTCCCGAGCAACCCATGCACCTCAAGCGCGACGACAGCCATCACCACGGACCGCCGGTCATCCCGATCACCTTCATCCTCGAGGATCCAGAGGGCCTGACGGGCACCACGCAGAAGGAATGGCAGGTCCTCGGCGGCGAGCACGAGTCGCTGCTCGAGGTCGCGATGGACAACGGCATCAACATCGAGCACGCCTGCGGCGGCGTCTGCGCGTGCTCGACCTGCCACGTGTACCTCGAGCAGGGCTCCAGCCAGGTCAACGAGGCAAGCGAGGACGAGGAGGACCGCGTGGAGGAGGCGCCCGGGATCAAGCGCACCTCGCGGCTCTCGTGCCAGTGCGAGCTCAAGGACCTCGGCGAGGGCAAGCGCGTCCCGATCGTGGTGCGTGTTCCGGCGTGGAACCGCAACGCGGTCAAGGAAATCCCGCACTGAGCGCGGCCATGCATTGGCTCGATGTCCAGCAGATCGCCGAAATGCTGTGCGATATCCATTCGGATATCGATCCCGCGGTCGTCTCGTTTCCGCGCCTCAAGGCGCTGGTGACGGCGCTGCCTGGCTTCAACGAACAGCCGGGTCACCCGTGCAACGAGCGCATCCTCGAGGCGATCCAGCAGGCGTGGATCGACGAGCGCGCCTAGTGCCGTCGCCCCCCGGGGCGATGAGCTACGGAACAGGTCCCCAACTGTCCAGGACCTGCGCGAGGTCGCTCGCGCCCACGAATCCGTCGCCGTCGAGGTCCTGCGGTCCGCTGCCTTCGCCCCAGTTCGCGAGCACCGACGAGAGGTCCGCGCCATCCACCGACCCGTTGCAGTCGATGTCGGCCGCGAGCCTGCATGGAATCGCGAGCGCCGCGTTGTAGAAGTCCCAGTTCGCCTGCCCGAGCGTGTTCAGTACCGCGCCCGCGTTGTGGTCGAGCCCGGGGAGCACGGTGAACGTGTGCGCGATCCCGAGGTCTGTGAGCAGGGCATCGAAGTCCTGGTTCATCGGGAGCAGCGCGTCGAGCGAGCCGATTCCCTGCCGGACGCGGATCTGCGCGGCGATCGCCGCCTCGGCGCGCGCGGTCACGATGGTCCGCGGGTTCTGCGCGAGGTAATAGAGCGGGTCGCTTCCCCAGACCATCTCGTAGATCGCCAGGCGCTGCTTCGGAGGGATGGCGCTTCCGGGAGGCTCGTCGAGGAAGTCGAGCTGGATCGGACCGGCACCGAGCATCGAGATCCCTGCGAAGAGATCCGGCCGTCGGAAGCCGAGCCGGCCGCTGCCCGCGCCGCCCATGCTGAAGCCATCGACGATCCGGCCGCTTCGTCGCGCGATCGTGCGGAACGTCGCGTCGACGTGCGGGATCAGGTCGTCGAGCACGACCGTCTCCATCGGGACGACGCCGTTCTTCGAGTTGCACCACATGCTGTAGCTCATGCCGTTCGGGAAGACCACGAGCATGGGTGGAATCCTGCCTTGCGCCATGGCGGAACCGAAGAGGTTCGTGACCTGCACGATTCCCTGCGTGGGGCCGCCCGAGCCATGGAGCCAGTACAGGACGGGAAACCGGCGATTCGGCTGCGCCGCGTAGGCAGGTGGGAGATAGACGTGGAAACTGACCGTCGTGCCCGCGGTCGCGCTCGAGAAGGTGCGGTACTCGAGGCCGGGCGCCTGCACGGGGGGCGTCGTCCATTGCGCGGACGCGGCTCCCGCCGCGATCGAGGCGCATGCGGCCGCGACCACCGCGCGAAGTCGCCGCGTCCGTCGGACAAGGGCTGCAAACAGGCAAGCGGAACCACACAGCATCGCGGTTGAAGATACTCCCGGCCATGTGCGGATGCACGCGATTTCCCGAGTGAGCCCCGACATTCGGCCGCTGTGGCGGAACTTGTCGGACCGTCCTAGTCTGCCCGCATGCCGAAGTCTTCCATCGAGCGATACCACGCCGCCGCGATCCAGACCGCGTTTGCCAATCCACGCACGCGCGCCGAGATTCCCGAGCGCGTGGCACGCATGATCGCGATGGCCGAGCAGACGGTCGCGGGCTACGCGCCGTTCTTCGATGTGCGGCTCGTCGCCTTCCCCGAGTTTGCCCACGCGGCGCCCGTGTACTTCACGGTCGAGGAGCTCCTCGAGCACCTCGCCGTCGAGATTCCCAACGACCACACCGATGCGTACGCGCGTTTCGCGCGAAAGACAGGCTGCTTCGTGCAGACGGGCACGTTCATCGAGCGCGATCCGCGCTATCCCGGCGCGGTGTTCAACACGACCTGCCTCATCGGCCCCGATGGCATCGCCGCGAAGTACCGCAAGGTGAACCCGTGGATCCCGTGGGAGGTGCATGCGAGCCCGCACGACATCCCGGGCTACGGCGAGGAACCGTTTCCTGTCGCCGACACCGAGATCGGGCGGATCGGCTGCGCGATCTGCTACGACTGGCTCTTTCCCGAGTCGATCCGCCAGCTCGCGTTCAACGGCGCCGAGGTGCTCGTGCGCGTGAGCGCGTACATGGATCCGTGGGGCGCGACCGCGCCGATGGACTGGTGGACCACCATCAACCGCGCGCGTGCGATCGAGAACACGGCGTTCGTGCTCGCCTGCAACCAGGGCGCCACGTTCGAGGGATATCCGCCGTTCTCCTGGCCGGGTGGATCGATGGGCGTGGACTTCGACGGCCGCATCCTCGCGCAGGCCGACCCCGGGCCGGGCGAGAAGGTCGTCGTCGCGCCGATCGACCTCGCCGCACTGCGCGATGCGCGGGCGCGTCGGCGCGGGCACGACATGCGGGGGCATTTCCGCGCGGAAGTCCACCGGTACGCGTCGCGGCCGCAGTTCGCGGCGGCGGGTTCCGCGGACATCACCATCGCATCGAACGAAGCGCGCATCGCGGAGGGCAAGGCTCGCGTTGCCGCTGCGGGACTCGCGGTGCAGACGCATCCTCGTGCGTGAGCGTATCCTGCCTCCATGACTGATTGGACGCACGACGTCGCCGCGATCGCCCGCAACGCAGCCTCGGCCGCGCGTGGCGCGGTGCTCGTCGCAGGGCTGGTCGCCGTCGCGTGCGGTGGCTGTGGCGGGAGCGAGTCTGGCGGTCCCGAGCGATCCGCGGCATCGCGCACCTTCGCGCCCGAGGTCGTCTCGGACATGAACCGCGCCGTCGGACTCATGGGGCGCTTCGAGTTCGAGGCCGCCGCCGCGGCGTTCGAGCGGCTCTCGACGGCCCCCGACGCGCCCGCCGAGGCGCGCCTCAACCTCGCCATCGCCACGCTCAACCAGTCGCGCGAGGGCGCGCAGGAGGCCGCGATCGCGCAGCTGCGTGCGCTGCTGCAGTCGGAGCCCGGCCGCGACCTTGCGCTGCGCGCGCGCTACTGCCTCGGGCTCTGCGAGCTCTATCTCGGCCGCGCCGCCGAGGCGGTGCCGCACTTCCTCGAGGTCGCAGAGGCGCGCGGCACCGACGCGCACGCGTGCTACTTCGCGGGCCAGTCGCTCGAGCAGGTCGGCGAGACCGCCAAGGCGCTCGTGTGGTACGAGCGCGCGGCCGAGCGCGATCCGTTCATGAAGAGCGCCGAGCTCGGCATCCAGCGCTGCGCGCAGCGGCTCGGGCAGGACGCGCGGGCCGAGACCGCGCTCGCCGTCTTCGAGAAGCTCGCCGAGAACCCGCGCGCGCGCAACGTGGAGTTCAAGTACACGCGCATGGGCGACCTTGGCCTGGCGGTCGTCCTCGACGATCCGCGCACGCCGAAGTTCACGCCGCGCCCGGGCTCCGTCTTCGAGGCGCCCGTGCCGCTGCGGCTTTCGGACGGTGCGCCGCCGGTTGCGTGGTCGACCGACGCGGGGCAGCACGCATCGACGGTCGATCTCGATCACGATGGGCTCCTCGACCTCGTGATCATGCGCGGTGCGCTCGACGGACCGGCATCGCGCGCGCTCGTCCTCCGCGCGCAGGCCGACGGGAGCTTCCTGCCGCAGCCCGAACACCCGCTCGCCGTCGCCGGTGGCGCGCGAGTCAACTCGATCCTCTTCGGCGACATCGACGGCAACGGACGCGTCGACGCGTACCTGTGCCGCAGCGGAACCAACCTGCTGCTCCTGCAGGAGCCCGACGGGTCGTTCCGCGATGCGACCGACGCGTGGCTGGCGGCGGGAAGCGGTGGCACGTGTGTCGACGGCGCGCTCGCCGACCTCGACCACGACGGCGATCTCGACGTCTTCCTCGCCTACCGCGAGGCGGCGAACGGCCTTCTCGCGAACATCGGCGCGTCGTTCCGCGCCATCGGCGAGGAGGCGGGGATCGCCACCGCCGATCGCAGCGCGGAGTCCGTGGTGGTGGGGGACTTCGACTACGACCGCGATGCGGACATCCTCGTGCTCAACGAGGCGCCGCCGCACCAGCTGTTCCTGAACGACCGGCTGTGGAAGTGGCGCGAGGGCACGGCGCCAGGCGTTTCCTCGCAGCAGCTCGAGGACGTCGCTGGCGCCGTCGCGGTCGTGGAGATCGCAGACCTGCCGCTGCGCCGCGCCGTCTTTGCGACGTCGTCGTACCTCCGGCTTGCGACGCGCCACGAGCCGATTCCCGCCACGCGCGGCATCGAGCTCGGCGTGGCCGACGTGACCGGCGACGGTCATCAGGACATCATGATCTTCGGCAGCGAGCGCATCGCCATGCACGACGAGTCGGCGCGGCTCGTGCAGGAGTTCGCGGTCCCCGAG
>JBIIRG010000028.1:0-20210 GCA_044341665.1 Phycisphaerales bacterium
GCCGTAGTTGTCGGCGGTCATGCGGCCCTGGCAGTACGCGGTGCGGCCGAACTCGCCGCCCCAGATGACGAGCGTGTCCTCGAGCAGGCCGCGCCGCTTGAGGTCCATCACCAGCGCGGCCGACGCCTGATCCGTCTGCCTGCACTGGTGCGAGATTCCGCCGGGCAGGCCGCCGTGCTGGTCCCATCCCTGATGGAAGAGCTGCACGAAGCGCACGCCGCGCTCGACGAGCCGGCGCGCGAGCAGGCAGTTCGCGGCGAAGGTGCCGGGATCGCGCGCGCCTGGGCCGTAGAGATCGAAGGTCTCGTCGGATTCACCCGAGAGATCGCTCGCCTCGGGCACGCTCGACTGCATGCGGTAGGCCATCTCGGCCTGCGCGAGGCGCGCGTCGATCTCGGCGTCGCCCTCGTGCGCGAGCGCGTCGGCGGAGAGCTTCGCGAGCGTGTCGAGCATCGCGCGGCGCGCGTGCGGCGAGACGCCCTCGGGGTTCGAGAGCGCGAGAACAGGCTCCTTTCCCGCGCGAAACTGCACACCTTGGTGCTCGCTCGGCAGGAAGCCCGAGCCCCAGAGGCGCGCATAGAGCGGTTGGTCGCGCGACGCGTCCTTCGACACGAGCACGATGAACGCGGGGAGGTCCTGGTTCATCGAGCCGAGGCCGTAGCTCATCCACGCGCCCATCGACGGGCGGCCCGCGATCTGGTGGCCCGAGCAGAAGAAGGTGATCGCGGGATCGTGGTTGATCGCCTCGGTGTGCATGCCGCGCACGACGCAGATGTCGTCGGCGATCTTCGCGGTGTGCGGAAGGATGTCGCTTATCTCGATGCCCGCGCGGCCGTGCTTCTGGAAGCCCGTGAACGAGCCGGCGATCGGCAGCACGCCCTGGTAGCCGCTCATGCCCGTGAGACGCTGGCCCGCGCGCACGCTGTCGGGAAGCGGCTGGCCGTGCATTTCGCGCAGCTTGGGCTTCGGGTCGAGCGTCTCGAGGTGCGAGGGGCCGCCCGACTGGAAGAGGTAGATGACACGCTTGGCTTTCGCAGGAAAATGCGGTGATTCGAGGACGGGCGGGGTGCCGTGCGCGTCGCGTGCGATCGAGCCGAGCGCGAGTCCGCCGAGTCCGAGCGCCGACGCGCCGAGAAAGTGGCGCCGCGAGAGGCGCATCAGTTCGTCGTAGGTCGGTGGTCGGTGGTGCTTGGGCATCGGGGGTCCTATCGCGACATCACCGCGGCGTCGCTCGCGAGGATCGTGCTGCAGGCGAGGGTGAGCGCGGCGAGTTCGTCCTGTTCGCCGCTCGCGACGCGCGTCGCGACGAGTTCGCGCAGCGCGTCGAGTTCCGCCGCACGCGGCGCACGCGAGCACGCGAGGCGGAAGGCGCGCGCGATGCGCGCATCGCGGTCGGGCGCCTCGCGCGTGGCGCGTTCGGCGAGGGCGCGCGCACACTCGGTGAACACAGGATCGTTGAAGAGCGCGAGCGCCTGCAGCGGCGTATTCGTCGCGAAACGCCGCGGTTGGCATGCCTCGCGCGAGCCGCCGTCGAAGACGAGCATGGTCGGCGGCGGCACGGTGCGCTTGCGGAAGGTGTACACGCTGCGGCGATGCAGGTCGTCGCCCGCGCCCGCGCTGTAGCCGCCGCTCGCGCCCGATTGCGCGACGAGGTCGGGCTGCTGCCACGGCTTCACGCTCGCTCCGCCAAACTTCTCGACGAGGAGGCCCGAGGCGAACAATGCGGAATCGCGCAGCATTTCCGCAGTCATCCGCACGCTTGGCCCGCGCGAAAGCAGCTCGTTGCGCGGGTCCTTCGCGCGCTTCGCGTCGCTCGTGACCGAGCTCTGGCGGAACGACGCGCTGAGCACGAGCCGCCGCAGCAACGCTCGCGCATCCCACGCGTTCGGCCCGCGTGCGAAGTCGTGCGCGAGCAGATCGAGCACCTCGGGATGCGTGGGCCACGAGCCCTGCACGCCGAAGTTCTCCGCGGTTTCGACGAGTCCGCGGCCGAAGACCTGCGTCCAGAGCCGATTGACCTCGACGCGCGCCGCGAGCGGATTCGCGGGATCGACGAGCCATCGTGCGAGATCGAGCCGATTCGAGTTCGACGCGAAGTCACGCGGAAACACAGCAGAAATCGCACGCGGTCCCACGGGCTGGGACCGGTCGGGCTGGTCGTACGCGCCACGCGTGAGCACAAAGGTCGGCGCTGCGCGCGGCGAGTCGCGCATGGTCATGAACGCAGGAAGCGTGTCGAGGTATGCGGTGTACGCGCGCGACGCCTCGCGAAAGGCCGCGGTTTCCGCATCCGTCGCGCGTGCGATCGCGTGCTCGACGTTTGCGCCCGCATCGGGTGCGACGCCCGCCGCGAGCGCGGCCTCGGCAGGCGTGAGCGCCACGCGCCACACCGCGAGCTCGTCGATCGCGCCGCCACGGAAGCCCGCGTCGCGCGAGCGTGAGCCGAGCTCCATCGTGGCGCCCGCGATGTTCCCGCGCAGCTCGTCTCGCAGCACCGTCGGCTTCGCGTCGACGCCGTTCACGAACAGCCGCAGTCCGCCCGCGATCGAGGTCCCGTCGTAGGTCGCGACGATGTGCGTCCACTCGCCAACCTTGAGTTCCTCGCGCATCTCGACGCTCGCCGCGCTGCCTGGCCAGAGATGGATCACGCTCCAGCGCAGCCGTCCGTCGGTGATGAGCAGCTCGAGCCCCGAGCCGTCCGCATCGTTGGTGTAGAAGCCCGCGGTGTGCAGGATCGCCGCGCGCGCGTTGCGTTCGCCCGGCTTGATCCAGAACGCGACGCTCACGGGATCGTGCTGCGTGAAGCCCGCGAGTCCCGCGAGCGACACGCCGCCGTCACCGTCGAAACGCAGGGATTTCCCGAGCTTTCCATGGTCGGCGAGCGCGACGTCGCCGAGCTGCTCTGGCCGCCCGCGGTCGGTGGTCGCCGGCTTCGCGGCGTCGATCGCGTTCGGCGTCCTGCCGTCGGCGAGCTCGTCGAACGCGTAGCGCGCCGCGGGCGCGGGCACCTCGGTCGGCGCGGACGGGTTTGGGAGCGTCGCAACCGACGCCTTCATCGCGGCGGTCCCCGCGTTCATCATCTTGAGCAACGCGAGCGACCGAGTCCTGCGGACCTCGGCCTCGCGCTCCGCCTGCTCGTCGTTCATCAGCCGGATGAACGGCGGCGGCGCGCTGAACCCGTGCGCGTAGCTCTTGAGGCCGTTCTCATCGATCGATCCGAACATCGCGGCGAGCCCGTAGAACTCGCGCGTGGGGATCGGGTCGTACTTGTGGTCGTGGCAGCGCGCGCACTCGAGCGTGAGCCCGAGGAACGCCGTGCCGAAGGTCGACACGCGGTCGGCGATCCCCTCCTGGCGGAACTCCTCGGAGATCGAGCCGCCTTCCTCGGTCATGCGGTGCAGTCGGTTGAACGCGCTCGCGACCTGGTTCGCCTGCGTCTCGGCGCGCGATGCGCCCTGCACAAGGTCGCCCGCGATCATCGCCGTCGCGAAGCGGTCGTATGGCATGTTCGACGCGAGCGCGTCGAGCAGCCAGTCGCGCCACGGCCAGGTGAATGAGTCGCCGTCCGACTGGTAGCCGAACGTGTCGGCGAAGCGCGCGAGGTCGAGCCAGACGGTCGCGCGGTGCTCGGCGGCGCGCGGCGAGGCGAGCAGCGCGTCGACGCGACGCTCGTACGCGTCGGGCGACAGGTCGGCGACGAACGCATCGACCTCCTCGGGCGCCGGCGGCAAGCCCGTGATCGCGAGACTGGCCCGCCGCAGCAGCGTCGCGCGGTCGGCCTCGGGCTCGGGCGAGAGCCCGGCCGATTCGAGCCGCGCGAGCACGAACGCATCGAGCGGATCCCGGGTCCACGCCCCGTCGCGCACCGCGGGAGCCGCAGGCGCAGCTGGTGCGACGAACGCCCAGTGCGGGCGGTACTCGGCGCCCTCCGCGATCCAGCGGAGGAGGAGGTCGCGCTCCGCATCCGTCAGTGGCCGCTTGAGTTCGGGCGGCGGCATGACCTCGTCGGGGTCGCTCGATCGGATGCGCACGGCCGCTTCGCTCGCGTCGAGGTCGCCGGGCACGATCGCCCGATGTCCAGACCGCAGTGCCGCGAACGCTCCCACGGGGGTGTCGAGCCGCAGCCCCGCCTTCTGCGCGGCCCCATCTGGTCCGTGGCAGCCGAAGCAGCGGTCGGACAGGATCGGCCGGACATCGCGGTTGAAGTCGAGCCGCTCGACGCGCGGTCCACCACCCGGCGGATCGGCCGTCGCCAGCACCAGCGCGAGGGTGGGGAGCGCCGCCAGAATCACGGTCCAGCCACTCTACCTTCCGCTACACTTCGGGACTATGCCCACGACGAAATTGGCTCGCCTCGCCCTTGAGGACGGGACGGTCTTCCACGGTCGCGCGTTCGGTGGTTCCCTCAAGGACTTCGAAGGCGCGGGCGAGGTCGTGTTCAACACGGCCATGTGCGGCTACCAGGAGGCGCTCACGGACCTCTCCTACACGGGGCAGATCCTGACCATGACCGCCACCGAGATGGGCAACTACGGCGTGGCGCCCGAGGACATCGAGAGCGCGGCGCCGTGCGTCGCGGGCTTCGTGGTGCGCGAGCTGTCGGCGATCGTGTCGAACCAGCGCGCGACCCGCAGCCTGTCGGACTGGCTGGCCGACGCGGGCATCCCGGCGATCGAAGGCATCGACACCCGCGCGCTCGTGCGTCGCCTGCGCATGGGCGGCGCGATGCGCGGCGTGATTTCCTCTGTTTCCCTCGCGGATGCGAGCGACCTTGAGCTCGTGGCCCGCGCGCGGGCGATTCCGTCGATGGCAGGCGCGAACCTCGCGGCAAAGGTCTCTCCGCGCTGCAGCGGTCGCTTTGAGGAGGCGCTCGGCGAGTGGGCGCCGCGCGGCGGGCTCTTCGTCGAGACCAAGCCTGTCCCGAGCGGCCGGTCGGCCGGCACCCGTTTTCAGGTCGCTGCCATCGATTGCGGGGCCAAGCGAAACATCTACCGTCACCTGGTGGAGCGCAACTGCGACGTCCACTTCCTGCCCCACACCGCGACGGCCGCCGAGATCCGCGCGCTCAGGCCCGACGGGCTGTTCATCTCGAACGGCCCCGGCGACCCCGCCGTGGTCAAGACGGTCATCGACACGCTCCGCGAGGTGGCGGGCGAGGTGCCGACTTTCGGCATCTGTTTGGGCCACCAGCTGCTGGCGCTCGCGCTTGGCGCCACGACATGGAAGCTCAAGTTCGGGCATCGCGGGGCGAACCAGCCTGTGCGTAACCTGTTGACTGGCCGCATCGAGATCACGAGCCAGAACCACGGCTTCTGCGTCGACGAGACCAGCCTCCGCGCCGCGGGCGGCGAGCCGACCCATGTGCACCTCAACGACGGCACGCTCGCGGGCTTCCGCCACACGAGCAAGCCGATCTTCAGCGTGCAGTATCACCCCGAGGCTAGTCCCGGTCCGCACGACTCCGCGTATCTCTTCGACGTGTTCGTGGAGATGATGACCACGCGCAAGCCCGTGGGCGCCGACGAGATGGAACGCGCGCAGGCCGCGTTGGCCGCCGTCTGAGCGCCGCGCGATTTCCGAGCGCATTTGCGCGGGTTTTCGCGATTCCGCGCCTTTGCTGGGAACCGTTCGCCTTCGCCCCGCGATGGGTGTGCCGTGCCGTCGGAGACGGTGTGCGGCAGGCCGTGCATATTCATCCACTTTGAAGCAAAGTCCCGCTTGACCTTTCGCAACGTGCAGGGGGCGAACGCTTGCGGGAAGGTGGCGTGGCGGGTACCTTGCCCCACTCTCCGTGATTCCGTCCGATGGAGGACGGGAGTCGGAGTGGAGCGTGTGCATGATCGCTTCGCGAGAAAGAAGCGCATGACCGCGCCGAGCGTGCGTACAGAGAGGCTCTTCGCGCCGCCTTTCCATGAAGGCGCGATTCAGGAGTAACGAATGCAGCGCAGCACCACGACCGAGGCGACCTTCATCACGACCAGCGCCGGCCAGCGCGCGATCCGCACCATGGCCAGCTTTGTCGCGGTCGCTCTCGTTGGAACGACGCCCTGGATGGTGTCGAACAGCACGCTCGCGCAGGACGCGCCGGCAGAGCCCGCACCCATCCAGGACGATGCTGCCGCGAAGGCCGCTGCCGAGCAGGCCGCAGCGGAGGCTGCTGCGAAGGCCGCTGCCGATCAGGCCGCCGCTGAGGCCGCTGCGAAGGCCGCCCAGGTCGAAGCCGCGCGAACGGCGGCCCGCGAGGCCCTGAGCCGCAGCGAGTGGAAGAAGGCCATCGACCTCTGGTCGGCGGTCCTGAGCGCCGTGCCGGGCGATGCAGAGGCCGCGAAGGCGCTCTCCCGCGCCCAGGCCGCGCTTGACCAGGGTTCGCTGATCAACGAGGTCGGCACCGACATCGCGCTCCGCAAGCAGCGCGCGCAGGTCGAGGTCGCCGCCGCGCTCAAGGGCGCCGAGAAGTCGATCGAAGGCGGCGACTACAGCTCCGCCGAGCGTCAGGTGCTCGGAGCCAAGGCTACGCTGGCACGCTACGAGGGCGATTTCCCCGCCGACGAGTTCAAGTCGCTCATGTCGAGCCTCGATCGCGCGTTCGATCTCGCGCGTCAGGGCTCCATGGATGCCGACCTGCGCCGCCGCGTCCAGTCGGACGCCGAGGCTGAGCGTGCCGCCTCGGAGCGCAAGCAGTCCGAGGCCGCCGCGCGCACGAAGGCGATCAACGACCGCCTCGACCGCGTGCGTCGCCTCCAGCTCGAGCTCAAGTACGACGAGGCGATCCAGGTCGTCGACGAGATCCTCTTCATCGATCCGAACAACGTCGCCGCTCAGACGCTGCGCCAGGCCTTCAAGGCCAGCAAGCTCTACCGCGACTACTCGTCGATCGAGGTTCGCCGCGGCGAGGCCTACGCGAACTTCTCCAAGGAGGCGCTCGACCGCACCGTGCCGCCGACTCCGAACATGACGGGCCCTGGTCCGAAGTCGGTGTCGAGCCTGCTCGAGTATCCCGAGGATTGGCCTGCGCTGTCCGAGATGCGCCTCCGCAACCGCGCGAGCGGCTACAGCGAGACGCCTGCGAATCGCCAGGCGATGGCGGCGCTGCAGAAGGCGTACTCCTTCCAGTTCGACGGCAACCAGCTCGACGCGGTGTTCAACTACATGCGCGACGTGAGCAAGGTCGACTTCTACCCGGACTGGAAGGCCCTCGAGGGCATGGGCATTCGCCCGGAAGACACCATCACGGTCGCGCTTGAGAATGTGCCGACCGAGGTCGCGCTGAAGCGCGTGATGGAGCAGCTCGGCGACGAGAGCGATCGCCCCGACTACGCGGTCGAGGACGGCGTGGTCGTGGTCAGCAGCCCGGACCAGCTCCGCAAGAAGACCCTGACGATCGTCTACGACATCCGCGACCTCCTCTTCGAGGTGCCGTACTTCGACAACGCGCCTGACTTCAACCTGGGCTCTGCGCTTGAGCAGGGCGGTCAGGGTGGTGGCGGCGGCGGCATGGGCGGTGGCGGCGGCGGCATGGGTGGTGGTGGCGGCGGCTTCGGCGGCGGCGGCGGTGGCGGTGGCTTCGGTGGTGGCGGCGGTGGTTCGGGCGGCGGCGGCGGCGGTGGCCTGATCGGCGACCCCGGCGAGGATCCCGAGCGCAAGAGCCGCGAGGAGCTCATCGAGCAGATCACCGAGATCATCCAGGAGCAGGTCGACCCCGATGGCTGGCGTGACGCCGGCGGCGACACGGGTCGCATCCAGGAGCTCAACGGCAACCTGATCATCACGAACACGGCGCGCAACCACAGCGAGATCGAGGGTCTGCTCACGCAGCTCCGCGCGATCCGCGCGCTGCAGATCAACTACGAGTCGCGCGTCATCGCCGTCACCAGCGATTGGTTCGAGCAGATCGGCATCGATCTCGACCTCTACTTCAACACGAACGACGGCATGTTCGATCAGGCGCGCGGCGTCGATCCGAACTTCAACCTGAGCGACTTCTTCGTCCAGGACGGCAACCAGCGTGGCGAGGTCAAGGACCCGATCATCTTCGGACCGGTCGATCGCGACGAGGATGCGATCGGCAACACCGATGCTCCGCCGTTCGGCGTTCCCACGCCCGATGGCACCGACATCACCTACGTGTACGGACCGACGGGTGCGCCGATCCGCCGCTCGGATGGCTGGCGTCCGGTGGGCTTCACGCAGAACTCGTACGGCATCACCGACACCCTCGCGGGTGGCGCGGTGGGCGGCATCGGCCAGCAGATCCTGCTGAGCGGCGCCAGCGCAGCGACGACGGGCTTCAGCTACATGGATGACATCCAGGTCGACCTGCTCATCAAGGCGACCCAGGCTGATCAGCGCAACGTGGTGCTGACGGCACCGCGCCTGACGCTCATGAACGGCCAGCGTTCGTTCATCACCATCGCCAAGCAGATCGCGTACATCTCGAACGTGATCCCCGTGGTCGGTGACGCCAGCACGTCGTTCCAGTCGGTTCCCGGCTACGTGCAGGACGGCTTCGTCCTCGACATCGAGGGCGTCGTCTCGGCCGATCGCCGCTACGTGACCATGACGGTGCACTTCGACACCAGCACGCTGCTTGGCTTCGACTCGGTGACCGTGACCGGCGCCGTCGGTGGCACGGGCACGACTGGTGGCCGTGGCGCGACCTCGGAGGCTGAGATCCAGCTCCCCGAGCTGCAGGTCCAGTCGATCCGCACCACGGTCAGCGTTCCCGACAAGGGCACGATTCTCCTCGGCGGCCAGCGTCGCTTCGAGGAAGTCGAGATCGAGTCGGGCGTTCCCGTCCTGTCGAAGATTCCGATCATCAATCGCTTCTTCACCAACCGCGTCGACAGCGAGCAGGAGCTCACGCTCGTCATGCTCATGCGGCCCGAGATCGTGATCCAGAGCGAGAACGAGGAACTCCTCTTCCCGGGTCTGGTCGATCAGCTCAACAACATCGGCGGCTGAGCCGCTTGTGACAGCCACTCTCCCGCGGCGGTGATCCACTGGGTCGCCGCCGCGGTGTTTTTGGATTGATCGGGCCGGTCGATCGCGGCGGCGCGTGTGCTATCGTGCCCGAGAGGCAGGTACACCCGATGGCAGCACCTTCGTCACACATCAGCATCCGCAAGATCGACGGGGTGACCCGGATCGACTTCGTCGATCGAAACATCCTCGACGAGCTCAACATCCACCAGATCGGCGAGGAGCTGCTGGCGTGCGTGGAGAGCGAGATGCGGCCGAAGGTCGTGATCGTGTTCGAGAACGTGGACCATCTGTCGAGCGCTGCGTTCGGCACGCTCATGAAGTTCCTCGAGCGCGTGAAGGTTCGCGACGGGCAGCTGCGCCTGTGCGCGATGAAGCCGCGCGTCTACGAGGGCTTCACCATCACCAAGCTCAACCGGATCTTCTCGATCCACGCCGACTTCGCGGCGGCCGTCGAGAGCTTCAAGTAGCCGTCGGCGGACCAGAGCATGTCCAGTCGAGCCCCCGCCTTCCGGCAGGACCTGACCTTGCGCGAGCTTCGCGAGGGGCTGGAGTCCGTCCAGCATGCGGTCGCCGAGGCGCTCGCCGCGCGCGGCTATGAGGAGGGCGCGATGTTCGCGATGCGCCTTGCGCTCGAGGAGGCGATCGTGAACGCGTTCCGCCATGGGAACCGCAGCGATCCGAACAAGGTCGTGTTCTTCCGCTGCACGATCGACGACGAGCGCGCGGACTTCGAGATCGAGGACCAAGGGCCCGGATTCGATCCGCGGACGATTCCCGATCCGACCGAGGATGACAACCTCGAGATTCCGTCGGGGCGCGGCGTCATGCTGATCAAGGTCTACATGACCGAGGTCGAGTACGTGAAGCCCGGCAACAAGCTGCGGATGGCGTACGTCAAGCAGGCTGCCGCGCACGGCTAGCGCACGGTGACCGTCGACTCGAGCGAGAGCTCGTACCACGTCGCTTCGCGCGGCGGCAGCAGGGCGCCGGACGCGTCGAACGCGGGCGTGTATCGCACCCAGGCCTGCTCGTGCAGCACGATCCAGCAGCGGGCGCGGATGGTGTGGGTTCCCGCGGGGAGCTCGCCGAGGTCGGCGCGGAAGACGAGCTTGTCTTCGGGGAGCGCGGGGAGCTGGCCGTTCGCGCGCCAGAACTCCTCGGTGTCGTGCAGGAAGAGCGACCAGTCTGCGGGTGCCGACCACGGACCGCTGTCGACGGACACGCCGCCGAACACGAGGCGGGGCGTCGTCTGCCTCGGCAGGATCAGCTCGCCGAACGAGGGACGCACCGTGGCGCGCACGCGGCCGTCGGCTTGGTCGATCTCGAGCGTTGCCTGCACGACGGTGCGTGCGGCCGACTCGAGCACGGCGTCGGTGAGCTTGCCGGCCTTGCGCGCGTTGTCGAGGAAGTAGAAGTCGAAGAGCGGGCGCGCGCCCCCGGGCTCGGCGCAGGTGATGAGCAGGCGCGCTGCGTCGTCGACTTCGGCCTGCGTCATGAGCGTCGGGTTGAGGTTCTGCCAGTAGCCGCGCGGCGGCCTGAGGTTGGTCCAGTAGGCATTCCGCAGCGGCGCCGGCAGGGCGCTGATGATGCTGTCCTGGAACATCACGAGTGCGAAGGCAAGCAGGAGCGGGAGTACGAAGAGGAGCCGTTTCGCGTGCAACTGCTCGTCGCGGCGTACTGCTGCGGGCTTGGTGAGGTCGGCCCCGCACTCGGGGCAGAGCGTTGGCTGCGCGCTGGCGCACAGCTGCCCGCATACGGAGCAGCGGGGTCGCCCGGTGCGCACGAGCGGACCGACGAAGACGAGGAGCGGGCCGACGAGCAGGTACGGCCAGCAGCCAGAGAGGGCGCTGAGCGTGATATCACGCGGCAGGAGCCAGAGCGCAAGGGCGAGCGCGATCGCGCCGAGGGCGAACTTGATGCCGATCCAGGGGAGGGATGCGCGGAGTCGCGCGAGTGGCGTGGCATCGGGATCGTTGGCGGCGATCGCCGCTGCGAGTTGTGCGCGCTGCATCGGACCGAGGATCGTCCACGTGGCGGGGACCTTCCGCGCGGTGCGACGCAGGTCGGCGTAGGCGCGGACGGCGTCGGCGCTCGCACCGGTCGGCAGTGCTTCCCAGTAGGCGATGAGCTTCGGCTGGTCTTCACGTGTGAAGCCGTGGCGCGGGCAGGGCTGCTCGTCGACGCGCACCTTGCACCACGGACAGACGCAGCCGTGCGAATCCCAGACGATCGGTCGGATCGCTTCCCAGCGGCGTCGCGCGATGCGCTGCCAGACGTCGAGCGCGATCACAAGAACGACGAGGCCGATGCCGATCCCTCGGAAGGACCAGGTGATCCCGCTCGGCGGCGGCGAGTTCACCAGCGCTCCGAGGATGGTCGGCGTCAACATCAAGCCGATGCCGCAGAGAACGCCGACCACGGTTCCGATGAGGTTGATCGCTCCGAGTGCGCCGCGCGCGCTGCCGTAGCCATCCCACTCGGCCTTGGTGATCGACCAGGGGCGGAGCTCGGTGTCGTCCGATCGCATGCATCGCAGTCTATCTGTCCGTACCGGCCGCATCGTGCAGCAGCCGGTCCTCGAGGAGATGCGTCGCTAGGGCACCACGATCGTCGTCTGCAGCGGGACCTCGTAGGCCTCCATCTCCGCGTGCGGCAGGATGGGTGCGCCGTTCTCGTCGAACTCGATGGCTTCACTCGAGCGGGCGGAGTGGCCAGTGATGATCCAGCAGCGCGCACGGATCTCGTGCGCCCCGCCTGATGGAAGTTGGATGCGGGTGCGCTTGGGACCAGTGGACTCGTCGGCCGCGCCTTCGTTCGATCCACGCCGGAACCACGGCTGGATGTCAGGGCGGATCTCCGCGCCGGATCCTGGCGGGATCCACGTCTCTCCGCCATTGATCGAGTACCCACCGCGGAGCAGCCGCACTGTGGTGGTGAGACCGAGCGTTGATGCCCGCCAGGCGCTGGCGACGCGCACATCGACCACGCGCGACGCGGGGTCGGCCCCGGCCTCGAGCACGAGATCGACGCTCGCCCGCGCCGCCTTCTCGCGGTACGCCGCGGGCAGCTTTCCCGAGGCGATCGCGCGGGGGAGGAAATCCCAGCCGAACTGCACGAGCCCGCGTTGGCTGCCTTCGATCAGTGTGTCCGCCGTGCTCACCACCTCCGCTGCGGAGAGGGTGGTCGGATCGAGGTCGCGGAAGTACCTCGTGGGCGGTGGGACGACCGAGTAGATCGCGTTGCGGGCGCGGACGGGAAGCGTCGCGATGGCCTTCTCCGCGATGGTGGGTGCCAACCACGCGATGAGGGTGAACGGCCCCCAGATCCACACATGCCCGCGCGCCTGCGTTCCGCGCTGGACGGCGTGGCGCTTGTGGAGGTCCGCTCCGCACTCGGGGCAGCGCTCGGGATGCGGGGTGGCGCACAGGTGACCGCAGGCGGCGCAACGCGGCTGGCCCGGCTTCCAGCCGATCCACGCGAAGGCGAGGGCCATGGGTACCAGTGTGATGCACCAGAGGACCGTGATCGGCACCATCGCCGCACGCCGGCCGGCCGCTGCGTCGACGACGACGGTGACCAGCACGAGCAGCGCGAGCAGGATGAGCGAGACCGGCCAGGCTGCGCGTGCGCGCGCGAGTGGCGAGCGCTCGGCGTCGAACATGCCGGGAGCGATCATGCGCATGGGCCGGAGGAGCGACCAGTTGGCGCGCGTCGCCAGCGGGGTTGTGCGCGCGGTGTTCTGCAGCTCGTCGGACTTCGCGATCACCGTCGCCGAATCACGGGTCGCCAGGGCTTCCCAGTACGCGAGGAGTGTGGGTTGGTCGGCCGTGGTGAAGCCGTGCCCGACGCACGGATCGCGATCGACCCGCGACTGGCACCAGGGACAGACGCAGCCGCGCAATTCCCAGACCGCAGGATGCATCGCATCCCAGTCGGCGTACCCGCGGTGCAGGCTGCTGCGGACGCGCGCGATGACGGCGAGCACGGCCCCCGCGATGATCACGGCGGCACCGATGAGCCACGGGTTGGCCGTGAGGCTCGCGCCCACGACGACAGCCAGTGCGAACAGCATCGTGACCAGTGGCAGTCCGCAGGACATGCGCGCCACCTGCGTGGTCAGATCGGGACGCGCGGAGGCGATCCGGTCCCAGTCTGCCTTCGTGATCGACCACTCGCGCATACGCGGAGTCTACGGTGCCTGGCACGTGCCAGACAGTGCCAGGCACCGCACGGCACGTGCCAGGCACGGGTCGGGGGTTACCGCGCGATGGCCTCGGCACGGGTCTCGCGCAGCACCGTCACCTTGATCTCGCCGGGGAAGGTCATCTCCGCCTCGACGCGCTTCGCGATCGCCTCGGCGATCTGGAACGCGGTCGTGTCGTCGGCCTTCTTCGCGTTGAGGATCACGCGGATCTCGCGACCCGCCTGGATGGCGTGCGCCTCGTCGACGTGCGGCTGCTCGCGCGCGATCGCCTCGAGCTGCTCGAGACGCTTGATGTACATCTCCATCGACTCGCGGCGCGCGCCGGGGCGGGCGCCGGAGATCGCGTCGGCGGCCATCACGATCGGCGTGTACGGCGTGGTGGCCGGGATGTCGCCGTGATGCCCACCGCAGGCGTTGAGCACGGCCTCGCTCTTCTCGCCGTACTTCTTGAGGAACTCCATGCCGATGGCCGGGTGACCACCCTCCATCTCGTGGTCCATCGCCTTGCCGATGTCGTGGAGGAGGCCGGCGCGGCGGGCGATGGAGCCGTTCATGCCAAGCTGGTCGGCGATCATCTGGCAGAGGAACGCGACCTCGATCGAGTGACGCAGCACGTTCTGGCCGTAGCTGGTGCGGAAGTGCATCTTGCCAAGCGCCTCGATGACCTTCGGGTGCAGGCCGCGGACGTCGGCCTCGACCACCGCCTCGTTGCCGACCTTGACGATCTTCTCCTCGATGTCGCGCTTGGTCTGCTCGACGAGCTCCTCGATGCGCGTCGGGTGGATGCGGCCGTCGGCGACGAGCCGCTGCAGCGCCTCGGCGGCGATCGCCTGGCGCACGCGGTCGAAGCACGAGACGCTGATCACGCCCGGCGTGTCGTCGACGAGGATGTCGGCGCCGGTCGCCTTCTCGATGGCGCGGATGTTGCGGCCCTCGCGGCCGATGATGCGGCCCTTCATGTCCTCGCTCGTGATCTTGATGGAGCGGACGGTCGACTCGCCTACGTTCTCGGCGGCGTAGCGCTGGATCGCCATGAGCGTGATCTCGCGCGCCTTGCCCTTCGCGTCGCGCTCGGCCTCGTCGAGGATCTTCTGGCGGAGGGCCGAGCCGTCGTGCTCGCTCTCCTGGCGCACCTCGGCGAGGTAGAGCTCGCGCGCCTGCTCGCGCGAGAGTCCAGACGCCTTGGAAAGGGCGTTCCGCAGCTCGTTCCGAGTTCGGTCGTTCTCGGAGACGGCCTTCTGCAGCGCCTCCTCCTTCTTCCCGAGGTCGGCCTCGCGGGCGTCGATCTTCTGCTCGCGCTGGCCGATCGACTCGAGCTTCTTGTCGAGGGTCTCCTCGCGCTTGGCGGCGCGGGCGAGGCTCTCGTCGAGCTTGGCCTGCGTGGCGCGCGACTCCTGCTCGACGGTGGCGCGCTTCTCGTTGGCCTTCTTCTCGGCGGCGAGCTCGATCTCGCGGGCCTTCTTCTCGGCCTCGCTGCGGACGGCGTCGGCGGTCAGCTCGGCCTGCGCCTTGGCGTCGGCGAGCATGCGGTCGGCCTCGGCGCGGGCGCTCTTGATGCCGCGGCCAGAGGCGAAGTTGAGGATGACGATGCCGACGACCGCGCCCACCACGAGCGCGATGCCCGCAGCGACAAGCACGACGGCGATGCCGAAGTCACCGCCGGATGGACCTTGAAGGAGAATGGACACGCAAGCCTCCTGACGTGAGGCTCGGCGGGGCTGCCGAGCCAATGTGACTGCCCGCCGGGTGCCTCATGCACCGGCCATGCGCGCGTCGTTCGTCGGATCATCCAGAAGGCGTTCGTTTCAGCTCTTGAAGTCACCGCGTCCCGGCATGCGATGCACATGAAGAACGCGTTCGCACGCGTCCGCATGGCCATGTCGGGGAAGATGTTGGGAGGTGGAAACGGTCACGGTTCACACGGGGGGAGTGCCAGCGGCAGAACCGCTGGCGGTGTGCTGGATCGATCTATCCCGACCGAGCCCGAGCGGGAGCGGCAGGGGGTGCATGCGCACCTGCGAACGGTCGCGAACGGCATGGCCTGTTCGACGAGCCGGAATGGTTCGGACCGCCCAAAGCGCGGCCCGGTCCGCATCCGCGGACTGTCGGAGTTTCGGGGGATATCCACGAACTGTCAAGGTAGGATTCGGCGCCGCGGGGTTCCGCGAGCCAAGACCTCCCATGCCTCCCGCCCTGACCTGGCTCTCCAACCTCCTGCCCACCAACCCGATCGCGGTGCGCATCGTGGCGGGCGGGTCCAAGCGGTCGCGGCACCTGCTCCTGCGGTCGGGGTACCTGGCGGTCATGATCGCCATCCTGCTCATCGGGCTCCTGGGCGGCGAGAGCACGGTCAAGCAGCTGGCCACCCGGGGGGCGGCGGCGTTCTCGTTCGTCTCGTTCGGGCAGGTCGGGCTGATCTGCGTCCTGACGCCGATCTTCATGGCGGGCGCCATCGTGCAGGAGGCGAGCCCGCGCACCTGGGACATCCTGCTCACCACCCCGCTCGGGAACCTGCAGATCGTCCTCGGCAACCTCTTCGGGAGGCTGTTCTTCATCCTGGCGCTGCTGTTCTCGACGCTGCCGCTGTTCGTGCTCACGCAGTTCTTTGGCGGCGTGCCGACCGAGGCGATCTTCACGAGCTACGCCATCGCGGCGGCCAGCGCCCTGATCGTCGCGACGACCGCGGTCACGCTCTCGGTCACCCGCAGCGCCGGCAAGCGCGCGGTCTTCGTCTTCTACGCGGCGGTCATCATGTACCTGTTCGCGACCTATGCGGCGGACCTCTACGCGCGAAGCAAGGTGCCGCTCGGCGTCGGAGGCGAGGCGACGCGGACGACGGTGTTCACCGCCACGAATCCGTTCCTGGCGCTCGAGAGCGCGCTGAGCTCGAACAACTACGCGCCGTATCCCGCGAGCGAGGTGCCGTTTGCGCCGCTGGCGTCGTTCTACACGGCGCCCGCGACCGCCTTCTGCGTGCTGTGCGTGACGCTGAGCCTCGTGATGATCGTCTGGTCGACGCTGCGGCTGCGCGTGATCGGAACGCGCGGGCCGCGCGTGTCGTGGTGGCGGGCGATGCTCGGCACGGGTCCGAACGCCGGGGGAACGCGCGCCTCGCGCCGCGTGGGCGCCAACCCGATCGCATGGCGTGAGCAGATGCTGCGGAGCCAGTCGGTGGGCGGCATGTTCGGGCGATGGGCGTTCCTCGTGCTTGGCGCGTTCGTGGGCGTCATCCTGTGCGCGCTGCACCACACGGGGGCGATGAGCTCCGCCGATGTGCGGCTCGCGCTCCTCGGGATCGTCGGGGCGGAGGTGGCCGTGGTGCTCCTGACCGCCGTGAGCCTGAGTGCGACGGCGGTGAGCCGCGAGCGCGAGGACGGCACGCTCGACATCCTGCTCACGACGCCGATCCAGCCCGGGCCGTACCTCGCGGGAAAGCTCCGGGGGATCGTGCAGTTCCTCGTGCCGATGCTGCTCGTGCCGTTCGTCACGCTCGGGGCCGTCGCGGTCTACACCATGGCGGACGGCTTTGGCGCGCAGCAGGGGGTGACGGTCACCGAGACGCTCGGCGTGGGCAAGCTGGTCACGCCGATGATGCTGCCCGAGGGCGCGCTGCTGGTCTTGCTCGATCTCGTGGCGGCGTCGAGCTTCGCCATCATGGTGGGGCTGCAGTGGTCGCTGCGCACCAAGGGCACGATCGGCTCGGTCATGGCCGCGATCGGAGTGATCGGGGCGATCGGGCTCGTCCTTGGCGTCTGCGCCGCGGCGCTCGGTGGGTCGATTCCGTACGTGGGCGCGGCGGCTGCGGCCCTGAGCCCGCTCAACATGCTGTTCGCGTCGATCGCGCCCGGGACCTGGATCACCGAGAGCATGGGCGACGTGGGCGCTGCCCGCACCAGCCTTGCGATCGGGACCATCGTGGCCTGCGCGGCGTACGGCGCCGCCTGCGTGGGCATGCATGCGGCCATGAAGAAGAGCTTCATGATGACCGTGCGACGCCTGGCCGGCACCAACTGACGACGACACTGGCCGATTCGGGGACGGAGCGATCCCCGCCCACATGGTGCGGTTCCACCATACGATCGGAGGAACCATGGTCGCCCACTCGATTCTTGCCGTCGCCGTCGCGCTCGCAGCTGAAACCGCTTCGCCCACGCCGATCGGCAGTCCGTCGGCGCAGGCCGCGAAGGACAAGCCGAAGGAGGGCGTCTCGCTCACCGTCTACTCGTCGGCCGATCCCGCGGGCTTCAATCCGCAGCAGTTCATCCAGCAGCAGCGGATGAGCGGCATGGACAACGTCTGGGGCGTGCCGGGGTACGGCGTCGTGAAGGTCGTCCGCAAGGTGTCGCTGCCGAAGGGCGTCGGCGAGGTGGCATTCACCGACGTGGCGGCGTGGATCGATCCGACCACGGTGTCGTTCGTCGACCTTGAGGACGCGAAGACCACGGTGCTCGAGCAGAACTTCCAGTTCGACCTCGTGAGCCCATCGAAGCTGATGGAGCGGTACATCGGCCGCGAGATCTCGCTTGCGGTGGCGATGGGCGAAGGCGTGTCGAACGTGCGCGGCACGCTGCTGAGCGCGAACCAGGGCTCGGTCGTGCTCCAGACCGCGGACGGTGTGAAGATCGTGCCCATGGCGGGCGCGCAGCTCCAGCTCGGCGAGCTGCCGGGAGGGCTCCTCACGAAGCCGACGCTGGTGTGGAAGCTCGCCGCAGGCGAGTCGGGCGGCGAGCATCTCGTGCGAACCACCTACCAGACCGCGGGCATGACCTGGCGCGCGGACTACAACATCGTGGTCAACGGCAGCGACACGCGCGGCGACATCACCGCGTGGGTCACGCTCATGAACCTCTCGGGCGCGTCGTACGACGATGCCGAGCTCAAGCTCGTTGCGGGCGACGTGCACAAGGTGCAGTCGCAGCCGGCGGTCATGGCGAGGGGCATGCGGATGGAGGCCATGGCGATGGCGGATGCGGCGGGATTCACCGAGAAGGAGTTCGCCGACTTCCATCTCTACACGCTGCCGCGCCGCACCGACATCGCGCAGAACTCGACGCAGCAGATCGCGCTCTTCCCGCCCGTCAGCGGCTTCAAGGTCAAGCGCGAGCTGGTGTTCGACTTCACCAGCGGCTTCGGCGCGCAGGCGCAGCCGATCGTCGACCGCGACTTCGTGGTGGCGGCAAAGGCGAAGCCGTCGATCCTCGTGTCGTTCGAGAACAAGAAGGACAACGCGCTGGGAATGCCGCTGCCGAAGGGCAAGATCCGCGTCTACAAGGAGGATCCGGCAGACGGCACGCTTGAGTTCATCGGCGAGGACCTGATCGATCACACCCCGCGCAACGAGACCGTCAAGATCCGCCTCGGCGAGGCGTTCGATGTGGTCGGCGAGCGGATCCGCAGCGACTTCACGATCGACAACGCGGCCAAGCGCATGACGGAGACCTTCAAGATCGAGCTCCGCAACCAGAAGTCGTCGGCGCAGAAGGTGCGGGTGATCGAGCGCCCGTACCGCTGGACGAACTGGGAGATCACGGCCAAGAACACCGAGTTCACCAAGCTCGACTCGGGCACCATCGCGTTCGACGTCGACCTGCCGAGCGAGGGCGCGCGCACGATCGAGTACACCGTGCGCTACACGTGGTGACGGTGCCAGGCACCAACCAGGCACCACCCAGGCACCACCCAGGGACTACCCACGCACCAAACTGACACCGACCTGGCACGCGCCGCGTACCGGTTGCGCGCGGAGGTCGTGAGTCGTCGCGGGCGTGCAAACGCCCGTGCGAAAGCGGCTTCTGCTGTATCGGCGAGCGTGATGCTCTGCGCGCAAGTGCCAGTGCAGGTGGCAGCGGAGTGCGTGGTTCCATGATGGTTGATCCGTGGGAGATCGCAGGGTGGTGCCAGGTTGGTGCCTGGCACCGCGCTTGCGCGGTCTTCACGCGTGCCTGACGGAACGCACACCGGTGCACCCGAACCTTCGACGACTCGGACACCGGTCCGAACCGCAATCTTTTGGAGGTTCCCATGTCTCACCGTCTTGTCCGAGCGGGCTCCGTGTCGGCCTGTGTCACGCTTGCGATGGCCGCAACGGCCGTCGCTGGTGGTCCGTCGATCACCCTGAACTATCTCGCCAGCACGCCGCGCGTCGGTTACGACGTCGCTGGCGCGGAGATCGTTGCCTTCGATGCCGCCACCAAGCGCGCCTTCGTGGTCAACGGCTTCAGCAACGCGATCGACATCTTCGACCTCACCATTCCGGGCGTGCCGGTTTCGGCGGGCTCGATCTCGCTGCTTCCCTACGGCGGCGGCGTGCAGTCGGTGGCCGTGAAGAACGGCCTCGTCGCCTGCGCCATCTCGGGCACGCTCAAGACCGACCCGGGCCTCGCGGTGTTCTTCAGCACCTCTGGAAGCTTCGTCGCGTCGGTCACGGTGGGCGCGCTGCCCGACGCGATCACGTTCACGCCGGACGGCACGAAGGCAATCACCGCCAACGAGGGCGAGCCGAGCGCCGACTACCTCATCGATCCCGAGGGCTCGATCAGCGTGATCGACGTGAGCGGCAAGACCATCACCCAGGCCGATGTGACGACGCTGGGCTTCAACGGTCTCGCGGCCGGCGTGATCCATCCGTCGATCGTGCCGTTCGGAATCGGCAGTCCCACGATCGGCCAGGACCTCGAGCCTGAGTCCGTCGCGGTCTCGCCCGATTCGTCGTTCGCGTGGGTGACCATCCAGGAGCACAGCGCGCACGCGGTCGTCGATCTGTCGATCCCCGCGATCACCGCCGTGCGGCCCTTCGGCACCAAGAAGCACGGCTACGGCGTGCCGCAGCTGGCGACCGCGGAGTTCACCAACCCGCCCGTCCTCGGCACGACCGCGGCGGGACAGGACATCCTCCTTGGCGGCTTCAGCGGCCTGTGGATCGACTCGGTCGACGCGACGACCGGCGTCATCACCTTCTGGGCGAACACCGATCGCGGTCCGAACCTCGAGCCGCTCAACGTCGACGGCGACGCCGCGCTCGAGC
>JBIIRG010000163.1:0-6878 GCA_044341665.1 Phycisphaerales bacterium
CGAGATCGGACTCGATGTCGCAGCGACGTGCTTGAGGTGGAGATCGAAGAACGCGATCGTCGCGGGGCGCGCGACGCGCTGCACTTCGTCGCGCGTCGCCGACGGCAGCCCACGGCCGCTGCCGCCGGTTGAGTCGGTGAAGTCGATGTGCTTCGCGTTCGCGAGCCAGACGAAGAAGTGGCCTTCACCCGGCCAGAGCGCGAACGCCTCCCTGCGGTTCGTCGCGGGCTGGCCTGCCTGCTGGTCGTCCTTGGTGCCCGAGATTCCGAGGAGGGGCACCTGCAGCCCCGCGAAACTCTCGGCGACGAAGAACGGCTCGCCCACGCCCTGCGGCGAGAGCGCCACGCCGCACTTCACGCGCGGGTCGCGTAGATCAGGACCGAGTCCCTTGCCCGGCGCCACGGTCGGCGTCAGCCAGTCGAGCGCGGGCCGCATGCCGCAGACAACCATCGTGGTGAATGCGCCGAAGGAGTGGCCCATGGCGCCGACACGCGCGAGGTCGAGCTTGCCGCGCAGGCGTTCATGCGACTCGTTCCACCGCTTCGCCTGGTCGATCGCGAAGCTCATGTCCTTCGGGCGCGCGAGCACTTCGCCCGCGTCGCGGATCATCGCGTCGAGGTTCTTCATCGGCCGAAGGCCCGCCGTGAGGCGCTCGCGGTTGCTTCCGACGTGCTCGACGCACAGCACGGCGTATCCGTTCGTAGCGAGGTCCTGGGCTTGCGCGAAGTGCGTGTCCCAGTCGCCGCCCGCGCCGTGCGAGACCACGATCACGGGGTACGGACCGCCCGTCGCGGGCACATGCACCTTGATCGGTACCTTGCGCGCCGAGTCCGGAGCGTCCTGCTCGCGACGGGGCAGGAGTCGCCGGCGCGCGGGTTCTGTCGCGGTGTCTCCGCTGCCGCGGGACGCATCGGTGAGCGCGGGAAACTCGAGGATTTCCACTTCGAGCCTCGCGGTCGTCTTTGCGCGCATTGGCTCCTTCGCCCGCGACTTGTCCTCGAAGAACTCCCACACCCGCTCCGCGCCCTTGAACGACGCGATCGGCGCGTTCTCCTCGCGGCGCGAGCGTGTGCCGGGCCAGCCGTGGCCGCCCTCGCTGTCGACGACGAACTCGGTGACGGCGCCGCCTTCCTGCGCGGGATAGGTCGTGGTCGTCACGCTGCCGCGCGTCGTCGACTTGCCTTCGGGCGTCGACTTGTTCGCCTTCACCCAGAAGTCGACGACCTCGCGCACGGGCTTGTACGGCGTCGACTGCGCGTTGCGGACGAGCGGGTTCTCGCTCATGCCGCCTGCGAGCGGGACTTCGTTGTCCTTCGCGCCGTTGATGATGAGAGTCGGCAGCGGCACCGCAGGCGACTTCTCGAAGGTGAACATGCTTGCGACGACGGGCGCGATGCCCGCGAGGCGCTCGGCGCGCGCGACGGCGTAGACATAGGTCATCATGCCGCCGTTCGAGCCGCCCGTCATGAAGATGCGCGCGGGATTGGCGCCGTGGTCGCGCACGAGCGCGTCGACGAGCGCGTCGAGATACGCGATGTCATCTGCGTCGCGCACTTGCCGGCGGAGGAGGTGCCCCGTGTTCCACGCGCGGCGGCCCGCGCCGAAGTCGGTTCCCTGTGCGTACACGGCCATGAATCCCTCGGTGCGCGCGACGGCGTCGAACCCGGAGGTCGTGCGCATCTGCTCGGCGCTGCCCATGCCGCCGTGCAGGATGACGACGGCGGCGCGCAACTCGCCGACGGGCGGCGCGTTCACCACGATCGCCGCACGCTCGGCGTCCTTCACCCTGACCTTGATCTCGCCGTCGCGCCGCGCGACCTTTGCGGCCGGCTCGCCGAAGGCCTTTCGGTAGAACGCCCAGTGCCGGTCGCCGAGCGCCTCGAGCGTCTTCATCGGATCGTGCTCGACGCCCTCGAGCGGCGTCCATTCATGCGCGATCTTGAGGGTCTCGAGATGCTCGTGGAACTCCTTATTGAGCGCGAAGGTGCCGTCGCGGTCGCCGACGGCGATTCGCAGGAGGGTTTCACTCCGAATCGCGTCCGCGTTGCGCGCAGCGAGTTCCCACGGGCTCACCTCGCGGAAGTACGCGCGGTCGCCGTACACGCGCTCGAGCAATCCGTCGCGCGAGCGCGGGTTCGCGCGGGGCGTGCGCTCGAAGTCTGGATCGAGCGGACCCGCGCCGAGCATCGAGACCGCGCGGAAGATCTCGGGGAACTTGAAGCCAAGCCGCGCTGCGCCGTAGCCGCCCATGCTGAAGCCATCGAGCATGCGGCCGTCGCGCGTGGCGATCGTGCGCAGCGTCGCATCGATGTGCGGCACGAGATCCTTCACGATCATCGACTCGATCGGCGTCGAGCCGTCCTTCCAATCGACGTACATGCCTTGCGGGAGGCCGTTCACGAAGACGATGAGGAACGGCTTTGTCTTGCCCGCTTCGATCGCACCGTCGACGAACTTCGCGAGTTGCGCGATTCCCGCCGCGCCGCCGCCCGAGCCGTGCAGCCAGTAGACGACGGGCAGCCTTGCCTCGGCGTTCAGCTCGTACGCGGCGGGCGTGTACAGGTGGTAGCTCACCTTCGCCTTCGCGGCCGCGCTGTCGAAGGTGTGGAACGACACGCGCGGGGTCTTCACCTCGGCGGTTACCCAGGCCGGCGCCTTCGGCGCCTCCGTGACCGTGGATTGCGCGTCGCCTGCGCGCGTGTAGCATGCGAGCGCGAGAACCGCGAGAACCAGTTGGATTGCCGTATCCATGCGGAAGCAACGTAGCAGCCGGCGTTGTGTTGCAGAGGGCGCGCTCAGAAATGCGCGCGTGGGGAACACCGGCCCCTCGCGTGCAACGCGAGGCGATACGTAACACTGAGCGCCGGAGGTCTATCGATGCGAGGCCCGATCCTTCTCCTACCCGTTCTGGCTGCGCTGCTCGGTTCGCCGCTCCTCGCGAAGCCTGCGGAGCCGCCATCACCGCCCATCACCGAGAAGATGCGGGCCGACGCACAGGCGCTCGCGCCACTGGTGAAGTCCGATCTGGCGAAGCAGTTCCGAGCGGCGACAGCGCAGTTGAAGGAGCCCGCACCGCGCACGGTCTACCGGAACAGGGAGAAGGGCATCGCGGTCTCGAAGCGCGAGTTCGACGCGCTGCCTGAAGCCGAGAAGGCGTCGCTGACGCCGCGCGAGTATTCCCCGCAGTTCTACTACGAGACCGGATACGGCTCGCCGCTTGTCTATGTGCGCCTTCTCGACCTCGCGGCGCCCCACATGCGCACGGTCGAACGGCCCAAGCTTCTCGACTTCGGCTTCGGCTCGATCGGACAGCTGCAGTTGCTCGCGCACTGCGGCTTTGACGCGCATGGCGTCGACGTCGAGCCCGTCTTCTCGGCGCTGTACAGCGAGCCCGGCGATACCGGCGGCATCGGCAAGGGCGCCGCCTCGGTGCACATCGGCCAGTGGCCCGCTGGCGCCGCGATCGCGAAGTCGGTCGGCGGCGGATTCTCACTCATCACGAGCAAGAACACCCTCAAGAAGGGCTACATCCATCCGTCTCCGCCCGCCGGGCAGACGGTCGATCCGAAGAAGCTCGTCCACCTCGGCGTGTCCGACGAGGCGTACCTCTCGCGCGTGCACGACGCGCTGCTTCCAGGCGGCATCTTCATCCTCTACAACATCTGTCCGCCGCAGGCGGCGCCCGACCAGGAGTACATCCCGTGGGCGGACGGGCTCTCGCCGTTTCCCCGCGAGATGCTGGAGAAGGCAGGATTCGAGGTGCTCGCCTTCGACGCCGTCGACCAGGACTGGGTGATCGACTGCTTCGAGAAGCTCGGATACGCGGAGGGCAAGTCCCGCGAGGATCTCGCGAAGTCGTACTTCTGCTGGTTCACGATCGCGCGGCGGAAGGGCTGAAGGGCTGGTAGCCCTGGTCGCGCAGGCGGCGTCCCATCGGCTCGTACTCGTGCTCGGCGGCCTCGTGCGCACCGAGTCCCTCGACGTAGCGGTTGTACATGCAGAACGCCGCGGTGATGAGCACCGTATCGTGGATGTCGTTGTCGTTCGCGCCCGCGGCGCGCGCGGCGTCGATGTGCTCAGGCCGCACGCCCAGCACACAGCCCTGAAGCGCACGGGAGAGCCCGAGCAGCGCCTGCATCTTGGGCGTGAAGCCACTGAGATCCTCCGAGGCCAGCAGACGGTCGAGCGCGACGCTGCGCTCTGCGCCTAGCCACGCGCGCGCCGCGGCGGCGTGCGACTTCATGCAGAAGCTGCAACCATTGAGATACGACGTCCATGCTGCGATCGTCTCGCGGTCACCTTGGTCGAGACTCGCCGGCTTGCGGAGGATCGTCTCGGCGAGGCCGAGGAGATGCTGCGCCGCATCCAGACGGAAGGTCAGCGGTCCGCGGATACCCGGCGCGTCGGTCGGCAGCGTGATGAAGGCCATGGGACGATGGTATCGCGCGGCTACTTCGCGCGACCCGCAGGCTTGTCGGCTCCCGCGCGTCCGAGCCGCACGGCGAGTCCCTTGGGAATCGAGTCCTGCACCTCGACGAGGGCATTGCGGCGAAGTCCTTGTGATGAGGTAGACTCCTGCGCGTTCCTGCCGATCGCCGAAACCCCGCACCGAGGACGCAGCATGCGACGTCATCCGATTCTCCGAGCAGTGCTGCAGATCCTCGCGACCGCCTTCGTCATGCTGCCGTCGTGGGGCTGCTCCACCGCAGAGCAAGCCCCGCCCCCTGCGCCCAAGCGCGTCGCCATCGTGCTGACGAACCACGGGCAGCTTGGCGACACGGGCAAGTCCACGGGCTTCTTCCTTTCCGAAGCGACGCACCCGCATGAGGTCTTCCGCGCGGCGAGCTACGAGATCGAGTTCCTGTCGCCGAAGGGTGGGCTTGCGCCGATGGACGGAGTCGACGCGAAGGATCCGATCAATGCCGCGTTCCTGGCCGACGCATCGCTCGTTGCGCAGACCAAGGCGACGAAGGCGATCGCTGCGGTCGACGCAGCCCGATACGACGCCGTCTTCTTCTCAGGCGGGCATGGCACGATGTGGGATTTTCCCGACGACGCCGCGGTGCAGGGGCTCATCCGCGCGGTGTACGAGCGTGGCGGCGTGGTGGCGGCCGTGTGCCACGGTCCTGCGGCGCTCGTTAACGCGCGGCTCTCGAGCGGCGCGTTCCTCGTCGAAGGCAAGGAAATCTCGTCGTTCACCGACGAAGAGGAGATCGCGGTCAAGCTCGAAAAGGTCGTGCCCTTTGCGCTGGAGTCGACGCTGCGGGCGCGCGGCGCGCGGTTCGTCGAGGCGCGCAACTTCGAACGCAAGGTCGCGGTGTCGGAGCGGCTCGTCACGGGGCAGAACCCGGCCTCTGCGACGGGAGTCGCCGAGGAAGTGGTCCGGCTACTCGGGCGTGGGTCGCGGTAGCCGAGAGGCAATTCCGCGCAATGGCGGGGAAAACGCGTGACCATGGTCGTCCTGCGAGCCACTCTGAGCGCATGCGCACGGCTTGGTTGCACGCCATTCGTCCCCATGTGGGTTCTTCTGCTTCTCGGCCCCGCCTGCGCGCGTGGCTAGCGTGCGTTGCCGTCGCTTGCGCGCTCGTCGCGCCCGAGGTGCACGCACAGGACCTGCGGTTCATTCCGCTTCCGCTGCCTGCCTCGCCGCGCGACCTTCTGTACAACCCGATCAGCAACAAGCTCTATTCCGCGAACACGCCGCAGACGGGCGCGCCTTCGAACGAAAGCGTGAGCATCATCGACGGTGCGACCGACGCCGTCCTCGCGACGGTTCTCGTCGGCGCAGGGCCACGCGACTTCTGCCTGAACACGCAGGGCAACAAGGTCTATGTCGCCAACTACTTCGCGGATACCGTGACGGTGATCGATGGCGTGACCGACCAGATCGTCGCCGTCGTGCCCGCGGGCGACGGTCCCCGCGCGCTCTGCTACAACTCCGTTGATAACCGCGTGTATTGCGCGAGCGAGTTCTCGGCGAACGTGACGGTGATCGACGGCGCGACGAACGCGGTGTTGGCGACCGTAGCGGTGGGTTCGACCCCGCGGGTCCTCTGCTACAACCCGCTCAGCAACAAGATCTACTGCCCGAACGCCGGAAGCCAGAGCGTCTCCGTCATTTCGGGCGCGAGCAACACCGTGGTCGCGACCGTGCCCGTCGGCAGCGTGCCGCGAGGCATTGTCTTCAATCCGCAGAGCAACCGAGTCTACTGCTCGAACTACGGCTCGGACACGGTGAGCGTGATCGATGGCGTGACCAACGCGGTGCTCGCGACCGTTGCCGTGGGCGATGGTCCGACGGCCATGGTGCACAATCCCATCGGCAACAAGATCTACGTCTCGAATGTCGGTGCTCCGGGTCCCGGCACGCCGGCAGCCTGCACGGTCTCGGTGATCAGCGCCGCGACGAACACGGTGCTCGGAACCATTCCCGCGGGCGACGAGCCGACGGCGTTCAGCTTCAGCCCGCGCGATCGCAGGATCTACTGGGTCAATGAGTGGAGCCACAGCGTGTCGATCGTCGACGCAGCCACCGACGCGACGATCTCGGTGCTTCCCCTCGGGAAGGGGCAGGTCCAGCCCGTCGACACCGCCTACAACTCGGTGAACGGGCTCGTCTACACCGCCAACCGGCTGATCTTCAACATCGGCGTCATCCCCGCCGGCCCTGCGGTCTGCGCGGCGGATCTCGACGGCAACGGCGCGGTCAACGGGGGCGATCTCGCGCTGCTTCTCGCGCGATGGGGCACAGGGGGTGGCGATCTGAACGGAGACACGCAGACGAACGGCGGAGATCTCGCGTTGCTCCTGTCCGCGTGGGGGCCGTGCTGACTCGATCCTCTGACGCCCGCGTCGCCCCTTCGTCGGCACGAGATGAC
>JBIIRG010000164.1:0-6865 GCA_044341665.1 Phycisphaerales bacterium
GCGGTGTCGGTGGCCGCGATGGCGGCGGGTGGATTCGCGGTCAAGCGAGGAGCGGTCGGATGACGCGGGATTTCGAGCGGCGGCTGTGGATCGTGGTCGCTGCGATGCTCGTGGGCGCGATGGTCGCGCATGCCGCCGCCGACGAGGCGCTCGCACGCGCATGCCGCGAGGCAGCGCTTGAGAAGGTTGCACCGATCCAGTGGTTCACCGAGCTCGGCGAGGGCGGATGGTGGCTGATTCCCGCGGGAGTCGTGTTCGTGATTGCCGCCGCGCAGAAGCGCCACAACCTCGCGCGCTGGGCGTTCGCCATGATCGCGGCGGTCGGTGGCAGCGGCATCCTCGTCAACCTGCTCAAGATGGCGATCGGCAAGTCGCGCCCGAGGCTGCTCTTCGAGGAAGGCCGCCTCGACTTCACGCCGTTCAGCTACGGGCACGCGGTCAACAGCCTTCCGAGCGGCCACGCGACGACCAGCGCTGCGGCGGCCGTGGTGCTTGCGCTCGCGCTGCCGCGCTGGCGCTGGCTCGTGCTGCCCGCGGGGTTCCTGCTCGCGCTCACGCGCGTGGCGATCCAGGCGCACTACCTGAGCGATGTCTGCGCCGGGTTCGCGCTGGGAACAGCGTGCGCGATCGTCACGTTCCGCGTCTGGCAGCGGTGGTGGCCGGCGAGCGTGCCTCAGCCCTGAATGCGCGCTCCGCACTCGCCTGGCTCGAAGCAGTGCGCGTGCGACGCGTCGAACGAGAAGCCCACGCCGTCGCCTTCGCGCGCGGATGCGGCGAGATCGGCGTCAAGCCGCGCGACGATGCGCCCCCATGCGCTGTCGAGCGCGATGTCGGTGCGGTCGCCGAGTCGCTCGACGGCGGCGATCGTGGCGGGCACGGTTCCCGGGGCGCCCTTCGCGGCCAGGCGCACGCGGTCGGGCCGGAAGCCGAGCGCGCACGCGCGGGTGCCGAGCGATGTGGGGACGGCGACGCTCGCACCGCTTGCGGAAAACAAGCCGTTTGCAGCGCTGCCATCGACGATGTTCATCGGCGGCGTGCCGATGAACCCCGCGACGAAGCGGTTCGCGGGGCGCTCGTAGCACTCCTGCGCGCTTGCGTTCTGCTGCACCTTGCCCTGGTGCATCACGACGAGGCGGTCGGCGAGCGTCATCGCCTCCTCCTGGTCGTGGGTGACGTACACGATCGTCGCCTTCAGGCGGCGGTGCAGCATGCGCAGCTCGGTGCGGGTCTCGATGCGCAGGCGCGCGTCGAGGTTCGAGAGCGGCTCGTCGAAGAGGAACACCTTCGGGTCGCGCGCGATCGCGCGGCCGACGGCGACGCGCTGGCGCTGGCCGCCCGAGAGTTCGCGCGGGTAGCGCGCGAGCAGGGGATCGAGTCCGAGCGTCCGCGACACCTCGGCGACGCGCGCGCGGATCGCGGCCGACTCCTCGCCGCGCGCCGCGCCGGCGCCCGTGAACGCGGCGACGAGCGCGCTGCGGTGCGTGCGGCGCGTCTCGAGCCCGAAGGCGATGTTCTCGGCGACGGTGAGGTGCGGGTACAGCGCGTAGTTCTGGAAGACGAACGCGATGTCGCGGTCCTTGGCGGGCACGTCGTTCACGCGGCGGCCGTCGATCTCGAGCGTGCCCTCGCTGATCTCCTCGAGCCCCGCGATCATGCGCAGCGTGGTGCTCTTGCCGCAGCCCGACGGGCCGACGAGCACGCAGAACTCGCCGTCGGCGATCGAGAGGTCGACCGCCTCCACCGCGCGCACGGTCGCGCCGCTCGGGCCCTCGTAGAGCTTGCCGACCTTGTTGAGCCTGACGTTCGCCATTGCGGGTACCTCAGCCCTTCACCGCGCCGCGCGCAAGGCCTTCGACGAAGGTCTTCTGCGCCGCGATGAAGAGGACGATGCAGGGGATCATGGTGAGCACCGAGAGCGCCATCAGGAGATGGACGTCCTCGAGCCCGCCATACTGGTTCTTGAATCCGTTGAGCGCGACGGCGAGCGTCGCCGACTCGTCGGAATGCAGGTAGATGAGCGGCCCGAGGAAGTCGTTCCATGTGCCGATGAACGTGAAGACCGCGCAGATCGCGGTGACGGGGCGGCAGAGCGGCAGGATGATCCGCCACCAGATCGCGACGTGGCCGAGGCCGTCGACGCGCGCGGCCTCGACGAGCGACTCGGGGATCTGCGCGATGAACTGCCGGTACATGAAGATGAAGAACGCGTTGCCGAAGAACGCGGGCACCACGAGCGGCATGATGGTGTCGATCCAGCCGAACTGCCGGAACAGCAGGAAGAGCGGGATCATCGTCACCTGCCCGGGCAGCATCATCGTGCCGAGCATGACCAGGAAGAGCGGGTTCCGCCCGCGGAAGCGCAGGCGCGCGAACGCGTAGCCGACCGCGCTCGACGAGAGCACCGTGCCGAGCACGACGAGCACCGTCACCACGATCGAGTTCGCGAGCGCGTCGACGAAGCCCATCCACGGGACGCTCCCGGTCTCGCGCACGGCGTTGGCGTAGTTCGCGAATTGCGGGCTCGGCGGGAAGAGCGAGATTCCCGCGCTTCCCGTGATCGCGGCCTCGGCGCGCTGCGGCGTCTCGAGGCTCACGACCGCCATCCACCACAGCGGGAACACGAACGCCGCCGTGCCCATGATGAGCACGAACCAAAGGATGGCGTTGGCGAGGGGAGAGCGCTTCATTTGCGGAGGCTCTCGTAGTAGACGACGCGCGCGCTCGTGCGCAGGATGACCGCGGTCAGCGCGAGCACGATCACGAGCAGGATCCACGCCATCGCGCTCGCGTAGCCCATGTCGTAGAGCTCGAACGCCTTGTTGAAGAGGTAGAGCACGTAGAAGCGCGTGAGGTCGCCGGGCTCGCCGCCCGTCATCACGAACGCCTGCGTGAACACCTGGAACGAGCCGATCACCGCCATGATCAGGTTGAACAGGATCACGGGCGAGAGCATCGGCAGCGTGACGCGGAAGAAGCGGCGCACGGGGCCTGCGCCGTCGATCTCGGCGGCTTCATAGAGGTCGCGCGGGATCTGTTGCAGGCCCGCGAGGTAGACCATCATCGATCCGCCGACGATCCAGAAGCTCATGATCGCGAAGGCGGGGGGGCCGAAGACCGCAGCGTCCTTGCCGAACCACTCGGGACCCGCGATGCCGACGAACTCGAGCGTGCGGTTGAGGAGCCCGCCCTCGCTGTCGAAGATCCAGCGCCAGAGGATCGAGACGCCGACGCCCGCGAGCACGCTCGGCAGGTACCACGCCGCGCGGAAGAACGCGATGCCGCGCACCTTCTGCATCATCACCACCGCGGCGAGGAGCGCGAGGAACTGCCCGCCCGGCACCGCGATCGCGGCGTAGTACAGCGTGACCTTGAACGCGGTGTGAAAGCGCCCGTCGCGCGCGAGAAGCTGCGCGTAGTTGTCGGCGCCCACCCAGTCTGCGCCCGAGAGCGGGCCGATGCCCTTCCAGTTGGTGAGCGAGAGGACGAGCGACAGCAGGATCGGGAACGCCATGAAGACGAGGAACCCGATCACCCACGGCGATGCGAAGAGGAATCCAGCGCGTTCCTCGCTGCGCGTGTTGCTGCGGCCGCCGTTGGCGCGCGCGCCGCTCAGGAAGATCCACGCGATTGCGGCGAGGACGCCGCCCGCAAGCGCGAGGCCGATCACGGCGAACACGCTCCACGGCACTGGCCGCGGATTCACGCCGCCCGGGACGAACTGCACATGCGCGTCCCATTTCTCGTTGAACTGCGCGATCGCCTCGGGAATCGTGAGGTCGCCGGTCTTGAGGCCCTGGTCCATCGTCGAGCCGAGGATCTGCTCGAAGGTGGGATCTGCGGGCCAGCCGACGACGACCGACTCCGGGATCGCGTCGAGGTAGCCCTGGTTGTTCGCGGGCGGCAGCGTGGCGTCGAGGAACGCGTCGCTCGCGGCGACCGACTGCATCGTGGGAATCGCGAGTCCGAGGCGCGCGTTCGCAGCCTGGCTCTTTGCGTCGGTGAGCCACTTCACGAGCTTCCACGATTCCTCGGGATGCCTGGTGTGTCGCGCGATCGACCAGCTCACGGTGAGCACGCAGTTCGCCTCGGCGCTGCCCTTCGGAAGCGGCGCGAAATCCCACTCGAAACCGCCGGGTTCGCCGGGCTTCGGGATGTTGCGGTAGCTCGGCACGACCCAGCGGCCGAACGGGCCCGCCATGCCGACCTTGCCGCCGAGGAAGACGCTCGCGCCCGTCGCGATCTTGCTCTTGCCGCTCGTGAGCGTGTTCTCCTCGCCGTGGCGCCACGCGCGAAGGCGCTCGAGCGCGGCGACGGCGTTCGGCTCGGCGACGCGGATCCCGTCGAGGTTGTCGTCGATCGCCTCGCAGCCCTCGGTGCGCAGGTAGGTGCGCACCATCACGGGCCAGGTGACGAACTCGCTGCCGGTGATGCCGGGGAGTTGCCCGAGCTTTCGCGCGGCGGCGATGTAGTCGTCCCACGTCCACGAATTGGTTGGGAACGCGAGCCCCGCCTGGCGGAAGAGGTCCTTGTTGTAGTAGAAGCCGACGGTGGTGAAGTCCTTCGGGATCCCGTAGAGCGCGCCCGTGCCGACGCGGCGCCCGTCGAAGCGGAAGGCGTCGACGGTCTGCGGGTAGAACGCGGCGAGGTCGAGCGCGGTCGCGTCGCCTGCCTTGCGCGCGGCGTCCTCGCGCGCGACGAAATCGTCGATCGGGCGCAGGAGGTCGAGGCTCGCGAAGTTCGCGACGCGCTCGTAGCCGACGTAGAAGACATCGGGCGCCTCGCCCGCGGCCATCATGGTCTGGAGCTTGGTGTAGAAGCTGCCCGCATCGCCTGGATTGAGCCGCTTGACGCGCACGCCGGGATTCGCAGCCTCGAACGCGCGCAGCGAGTCCTCGACGATCTTGTCCTCTTCCTGGCCGCCTTCGCCGGACCAGTGCATGACGGTGAGGACGGTCTCGTCGGCCGCCGTCTCTCCTGCAGTCGCGGTGCGGTAGAGGACCCGCGCGAACGCGGCGACCACGAGCGCCAGCGCGACGACGGCAAGCCCCGTGCGGAGCACGGTTCCGATCGTTCTCGCGGTCGTCGTGGAGGAACCCGACATCGGGGCGCGAGTATAAATGAACCATGCGCCGATTCGCCGCCCCTTCGCTGTGTGCGCTCGTGTTTCTGTGTTGTCCGCCGGCGTGGAGCCAGGAGCCGCCTCCGTCGGCGGAGGTGTCCGAGGTCGGCGTCGGCCGTGCGCGGGTGACCTTCTCCTTTCGCCCCGAACGCGCCGAGTCGGCGGTGTTCATCGCGGGCGACTTCAACGGCTGGAGTCCGACCAAGACGCGCATGGAGCGCATGGGCGACGGTTTCTGCCGCGCCACGGTCGAGCTCGACGAGGGGCGCCACGCGTACAAGTTCGTCGTCGACGGGCGTTGGATCGCGGACCCGCTCAATCCCGAGCGGGAAGCCGACGGACACGACGGTTTCAACTCGATCCTGACGGTTGGGGGCGCCGCTGCGTTCGACGCATCGGGCGCGCGCGTCGGTGACGGGAAGATCGAGGTCGCCGCCTGCAGGCACGATCCTGCCCGCACCATGTGGTTGCAGCAGGAGCCTGACGGTGCCACGCTCGTCCGCTACCGCGCGCTTGCCGGAGACGTCGAGTCGGTCGCCTTGCTGCTCGACGGCGGTGCGCCGCAGCCGATGGGAACTGTCACGCGCGTGGGCGGATTCGACTGGTGGCAGATCCGCATCCCCGGCGGGCATGCCGATCGGCCCTATGCGTTTGCCGTGACGGATGGCACGGCAACGTGGGCGGACCCCGCGCAGTTCCGCGTGCCTGCAGCTGGCGCCGAGGCGCCGTTCCGCACGCCCGAATGGGCGCGCGACGCGATCTGGTACCAGGTCATGCTCGACCGCTTTGCGAACGGCGATCCCGGCAACGACCCGCCGCGCACGCGGCCGTGGACGAGCGCGTGGCGCGCGACGAGCGCATGGGAGACGGAGGGCGGCCAGTCCTTCTGGGAGTGGTCGGTGTTCAACCGCCACTACGGCGGCGACCTCGAGGGATTGCGGCAGCGCATTCCCTACCTGAAGAGCCTCGGCGTGAACGCGATCTACCTGAATCCCGTGTTCGAGGCGCAGAGCCACCACAAGTACGACGCGACCAACTTCGTGCACATCGACGACAACTTCGGCGTGCTCGGCGATGCGGCGATGTCGGCGGCGAACGAGGACCTCCTCGACGCGGAGAGCTGGGGGCTCAACCAGAGCGACCTGCTCTTTCTCGACGTGCTGCGCGAGCTCAAGCAGAACGGCTTTCGCGTGATCGTCGACGGCGTGTTCAACCATGTGGGCGAGGCGCACATCGCCTTCGCCGACGTGCGCGCCAACGGCGCCTCGTCGCGCTACGCCGACTGGTTCGAGATCGAGAGCTTCGAGCCGTTCCGCTACCGCGGCTGGGCGGGATTCGGCCAGTTGCCCGCGTTCCGCAAGGACAACGACGGGCTTGCCAGCGCCGCGCTCACGAAGCACATCATGGGCGTGACGCGCCGCTGGATGGACCCGAACGGCGACGGCGACCCGAGCGACGGCGTCGACGGATGGCGGCTCGATGTGCCCAACGAGCTGCCGCCCGGTTTCTGGCGCGCATGGCGCAAGACGGTCAAGTCGGTCAATCCCGACGCGTACATCGTGGGCGAGATCTGGAAGCGCGCCGACGCGTGGCTCGACGGCCGCACCTTCGACGCGGTCATGAACTACCCGTTCGCCGAGGCCGTGGTCTCGTGGGTCTCGGGCGAGATTTCGCCGAGCGAACTCGACGAGCGGCTCGCAGGCCTTCGGCTGGCGTATCCCGATCAGGCCACGGCCGTGCTGCAGA
>JBIIRG010000165.1:0-6847 GCA_044341665.1 Phycisphaerales bacterium
AGCCGCGTCTCCAGACGCTCCGAAAGCGCCGTGACGGCAACCGGGACCTTGCGGGTTTGCACGGTCATGCAGGATATTGCGGACAACGCGGGGGAAGGCTGCCTGCCTTTCCGAAAATGACCGTTCGGTACGGCGGATCCTCCGGGGGCGTTTGGGGGGGGCGTTTGGGCCCGACTGCGTTCAAGGTCCGCGCAACCGCCAAGCGGACTTGCAATTGTGGCCGAGATTCGGCATCATCCCCGATCCGACATTCGTCCGTTCGAACGAATCCAGAGCGACAGGAACAGCCGTGCCGAATACCGAATCAGCCAAGAAGCGTGTCCGTCAGACCTCCAAGCGCAACGCCCGCAACCTTTGGCGCAAGCGTCGCATCAAGGATGCGAGCGGTGAGTTCCTCAAGGCGGTCGCCTCGGGTGACCCCGCCGCCGCCGAGCAGGCCATGCGCACGGCCGCGCGCACGCTCGACAAGATCGCTGCCGCGGGCACGATCCACAAGAACACCGCCTCGCGCCGCAAGAGCCGCATGGCGGCCAAGCTCGCGACCCTGAAGAAGGGCAAGTGATCCGCCGCTCCGCGCCTCGGGCGCGGGGCGCGCTGGTTGCTCGCGGCATGCGCTGACCGGACTCCGGCACGATCGGATGCAGCACAGCCATGGCTCGCAGCAAGCGAACGAAGAAACCTCCTGGCCGCGCCCCGCGCGCGTCGGGAGGTTTGCCGCTTTTCAGCGGAGCACGATCGGAAGGCTCGTCGTTCATCGACGCGTATCTCACCCAGTCGCGTGAGCCACTGACTGTCCTGTGCTTCCTGCTGCCGGTGCTGGTCCTCTACGAGGTGCTGCTGCTGGTGGCGCTGCGCGCGACGGGCGGGCTCATCACGCCCGACGCACATCGCTGGATCCTCACGCTGTTCGAGGCGTTCGAGCTCGGGACGGTCGGTCTCTGGCTGCCGGGCGTGCTGGTGGTGCTTGTGCTGCTCGGATGGCACATCATCGAGCGCCGACCGGCGCGGTGCGATGGCTCGGTGGTCGGGCTCATGTGGAGCGAGAGCATCGTGCTCGCGCTGCCGCTCCTGGTCCTCTCGCAGGCGGTGCTGCGCATTCCCGCCGAGGCGACCTCCGCGGGAGGCGTCGAGTTCGCGTCGCTGCCCTTGTCGGCGCGCATCGCCGTCTCGGTCGGCGCGGGCATCTACGAGGAACTGCTCTTCCGGCTCGGGCTCATCGGGCTGCTGCTCGTGGTGTTCGAGGATGTGCTCAAGACGCCGCGTCGCACCGCGGTGGTGGTCGCCGTGGCGCTGAGTGCGATCGCCTTCATGGCGTACCACCCGCTGCGTGACGACTCGGGCGCGGTCGTGATGGCGCGCGTCGTGTTCTATCTCGGTGCGGGCGTCTACTTCGGAGTGCTCTACGTGGTGCGCGGCTTCGGCATCGCGGTCGGGGCGCACGCGGTGTACGACATCCTTGCGGCGATGCTGGCGTCGAATGCAGGGGACGCTGCGGGTGTTCTCCCGTAGGCGCGGTGCGGCGGAGCGGACGGATCGCGCAACGCGTGACGGTCGCGCTCCGATGCGCGCGATTCTGTACCCTGTCGCACCATGATTCCGCGCTCCGCGCGTCGACCGAACCAAGCCCAGCCGTCGCGACTGGCTGTGCCCGTCCTCCACGGGATCCGCACCGTGCAGACGGCGGTGAACGTGAACCAGACCATCGGCGAGGCGCTGGCGGAACTGCGCCGCCGCGCCATCGACCATCCCGTGGTGTACGTGTACGCGGTCGACGACGACGATCGGCTGGTGGGACAGGTGCCGACGCGGGCGCTGCTCTTCTCGGGACCGCACGAGCGCGTGGGCGACGTGATGCGCACCGACCTCACCACGATCCCCATCGACATGTCGCTCGACGATGCGCTGGAGATCTTCCGAAAGCGGCGGCTGCTTGCCATCCCGGTCGTGGACCGCGAGGGGCGCCTCGTGGGGGCGATCGACGTGGAGCAGTACGCGCGCGAGCAGCTCGAGCGCGCCGAGCGCGAGCGGGTGCGGCAGGTGTTCCAGACGCTCGGCCTCGACCTCGGCCACGCCGAGAAGCTGACCGCATGGGAGAGCTTCCGCATGCGCATGCCCTGGCTCCTGTGCAACATCGGCGGCGGCATCCTGTGCGCGGTGATCGCGTGGATGTTCGAGGATCTGCTGAAGGAAGTCGTACTGCTGGCGTTCTTCCTGCCGCTGGTGCTGACGCTCGGCGAGAGCGTGGCGATGCAGGCGGTCACGCTGACGGTGGGCACCGATCCGGACAAGCGGACCTTCGCCTCGGCGCTGCGCGGACTGAGGGGCGAGGCCCTGACCGCGGTCATGCTCGGGCTCTGCTCGGGCGTCCTGGTCGCGGCGTTCAGCATGCTCTGGGGCGGCGGGCTGCCGACGGCGGGCATGATGCTTGCGGCCGTCGCGGGCAGCATGACCTTTGCCGCCGTGGCGGGCGGGGCGATCCCGCTGTTGCTGCACACGCTGCGGCTCGATCCGAGCGTGGCGGCCGGCCCCGTGGCGCTCGTGCTGGCCGACACAGCGACCACGGGCCTCTACTTCACGCTCGGGCTCCTCATCCTGAGCGCCTGAGCGCTGTGGCGCGGGTACACTCGCCGCGTGGCGCTCGAGCGGATCAGACTCCTCTGCCTTGATGTCGACGGTGTGCTCACCGATGGCGGCATCTCGATCGACGACGCGGGCCATGAGCAGAAGCGATTTCATGTACGCGATGGGGCCGCCCTGCGCATGTGGGCGCGGCTCGGGCTTGAGATCGCGGTCATCACGGGACGCAACGGCATGGCGCTGCGCCATCGCCTGCGCGAGCTTGGCGTGCGCCATGTGATCAGCGGCTCGAAGGAGAAGGGCGGCGCGTTCGAGGGACTGCTCGCCGAGCTCGGCGTCGCGGCCGACGAGGCGGCGATGATCGGCGACGACCTTCCCGACCTTCCCATCCTGCGCCGCTGCGGTCTGCCGATCGCGGTGCGCGACGCCTCGCAGGAGGTGCTCGATGTCGCGCGCTTCGTGACGCCGCGCCCCGGTGGCGCCGGGGCCGTGCGCGATGCGGTGGAGCACATCCTCAAGGCGCAGGGGCGCTGGAGCGATGCGGTGAGGCTGTTCGATCCCGAGTACGTGGCGCCCGTGCGGCAGGCGCGTGCGGGAGCGGAGCCGTGAACTGGCGCGAACTCCTGCGGCGGCGGCGCGGGCTGGTGTTTGCGGTGCCTGCGGGCGCGCTGGCTGCGCTTGTGGTGGTGGCCGCGATCAACTTCGACCAGGGCACGCCGCCGTCGAAGCGCGAAGGGCGAATCAAGGACGCGCAGGCGCTGCTCGCGCCGCGGCTGGCGACGGCGGAGGAGCTTGCGAACGCAAGCGGCTCGCTGTCGGAGCAGACCGCGATCAGCCTGACCGAAGGCGCGTGGGTGCAGGTCGCCGACGAGACCGGGCGGCTGGCGCAGCAGTACAGCGCGGCGCGGCTCGAGCCGCAGGCCGGCAGCCGCCTGCGCATGACCGAGCCGCGGGCGCGCATGTTCCAGCGCGATGGACGCGTGATGACCATGTCGGCGCGCGACGGCCTGGTGAGCGTGCCGAAGCGCGCGCTCGAGAGCGGCGCCCTCGAGGGTGATGTCGAGATCCGGCTCTACAAGCCCGCTGCGGGGCGCGAGGTCGACGTGCTGCGCGACCTGCCGTCGATCGTGGTCAACGCCGATCAGGCGCAGTTCGACGGCGTCGCGGGCGAGGTGCGCTGCGATCGCGCGGTGCGCATCGAGACCGACGCGGGAAGCTTCGCAGGCGAGGGACTCACGCTGGTGCTCGACGCGAGCGGCGACGGCATCGAGACGCTGCTGGTCGATCGCGCGCTTGAGCCGATCCGCATCGACCGTGCGTCGCGCGCGGTCGCCGCCAAGCGTCGCGAGCAGCGCGCTGTGAACGAGGGGCTCGAGGTCGGCGTCGGGCTCGGCGCGGACGGTGCGGGCATCGCAGGCGCCGAGGTCGACCGCTCGGCCGTGGCGGCGCCGACCGAGGTGGCCGCCGCGCCCGGCAAGCCCGATGTCGCAGCTCCGCGGCCGGCGCAGCCGTCCGCGTCGACCCCGGCTCCTGCGCAGCCCGCGCGCTTCTACCGGCTCACGCTGCACGGCGGCGTCGAGGTCGTGCGCACGCGTGGCGGTTCGGTCAGCACCATTCGCGGCGACCAGCTCGTCGCGGTCTTTAGCCTTGAATCCGAGGGGCTCGATCAGCTCGCCATCGTTCCGGCGCGGCCCGATCAGTCCACGGCGTCTGTGTTTGCAAGTGGGAGTCCGATGACCATCAGTCGTTTCGCGTCACCGCCCGCCCTCGCCGTGGCCACGCTCGCCTTCGCGGCGCAGCAGGGCACCGCATCCGATTCCGACCAGGTGGTCGTCTCGTTCGGCGGGCGGCTTGAGATGGTGCCGGTCGTCGATCCCGCCGAGCAGCTCGCCTCGAAGGACGACATTCGCTTCGACGTGCTCGGTTCGCGCGTCGAGCTCGTCGACGGCCGGAGCCGCACCAAGGTGCAGTGCGCGCGGCTTCGCTACAGCGTGCGCGACGAGCGCGTGGAGGCCGATGGCCGCGAGGGCTATCCGCTGCGCGTGGTGAGCTCGCGGCTCGCGCTTGAGGGGTCTCGCTTCTGGGCGTCGTTCCGCGACGGAGTGGGCCGCCTCGATGGCGCGGGAACCATGGCGTTTGCCCGCGGCACCGCACGCGAGATCGCGTGGTTCGAGCTCGCGCCGCAGCTTGCGCCCGACGTCGCGCGCATGCTCGTGTCGGCTGATCCGGCGGCCGTGGCCCTGGTGCAGGACCCGCCCGCGGGTGCGGTCGACCCTGCGTCGATTCGCTTCGACCCCGCCCAGCAGGAAATCGAGATCACCTGGAAGGGCGGCGTCGACCTCCGCTTTGCCGGCGGTGGCGACGACGCGCGCATCTCGGGTGCGCGCTTCGAGGGCGGCGTCGACGTGTTCGGACGGCAGTTCGAGCTTGCATCGAGCACGCTCGACGTCGCGTTCTCGCCCAAGGACTCCGAGCGCATCGAGGCGATCGTGGCCGACGGCGGTACGCGCGTGCGCCAGCTCGGCGGAGCGGGTGCCATGCAGGCGGAGCGTCTCGAGCTCTTTCTCGGCGCGAACGCGAAGGGCGATTCGATCCCGCGCAAGCTGGTGGCGCGCAAGGCGATCGAGGCCAAGGACGCGCGGCAGACGATCTGGACCGAAGACCTCGTGGTGACCTTTGCCGAGAAGAAGAACTCGGGCGCCGCGCCGGTTGCGAACGCCGCAGCCGCCGCCGAGCCGAACCTCGGCGAGATCGACGTCGAGCTGGTGGAGGCGAAGGGTGGCGTGCAGGTGATGCTGGCCGAGGGCGCGCGCGTGTTTGCCGACGAGCTCGCGGGCAACGCGCGGGAGCGCAAGCTCAAGCTCACGGGCGAGAACGTGGCCATCGTGCGCGCGAATGTGATCGCCGACAACTTGCGCGACCTGCGCTTCGACGACGCGGCCCGCAGCGCGCGCAGCGAGGGTCCGGGCCGGTTCCGCGCCTTCCGCAAGCCGATTGCGACGGGCGAGGGGCGCATCGAGCGACCTGACCCCAAGGAGCAGGCATCGCTCGATGCGTCGTGGACTGGTCAGCTCGACTACCGCGAGCTCGCTGCCACTGCGGACGGTGCCGCATCATCCGAGGGTTCGTCATCGGAGACGTCATCGAAGGGCTCGCTCGACCTCCGCGGCGATGTCAAGCTGCGCAGCCGTCCGACCGAGCTCGTGAGCGACTCGGTCGACGCGAATTCGGTGGTGATCGATCTTGCAGCAGAGCGGGCGGAGGGCGGCGGCGCGAAGAACGATGGCGCAGGCTTCGCGTCGGCCCGCGACTCCTCGCGCGCCCTCGAGCACTTCCTCGCGCGGGGCAACGCGCGCGTCGAGAGCCGCACGTGGAAGGACGCGGCCCACACGGGGGAGCCGAAGCTCTTCCGGCTGACGGGCGATCACATCGAGTACGACATGCGGACGCGGGAGGGCCTCGTCGTCGGCGATGGCGGACTGCTCGTGAACGTGCCGCCTGGCGAGGACGCTGCAGCTCCCGTGCGCACCGCGGGCGGCGCAACGCCGATCGGATTCGGCGCCGAGGGCACGACGCGCTTTACCTGGCGCGAGAAGATGGAGCTCGACCACCTGATGGACGACCGCTTTGCCGTGCGCATGGCGCGGGGCGTCGAGGTGCTGCACGCCGGTGCGCGCGAGCAGGACCGGCTGTCGATGCGCTGCGATGCGCTCGAGGCCAAGGTGCGGCGTCCCGACGAAGGTGCGCGTTCGCGCGCGGGCGGCGGGGCATCGGCGGAGGCTTCCGGCGTCGACCTCGGCGGACCTGCCGAACTGCTTGGCGTGAAGGGGACGGGCAACGTGTTCATCCGCACGCCGGGCCAGGACCTCGAGTGCGGCGAGTTCGACTACTCGGTGCAGAGCGGCATCGCCACGCTCAAGGCGAGCGAGGGCCGCGCCGTGACCGTGGTGTTCGCCAACAAGCCCACGCCGCTGCAGGCCCAGGAGATCGAGTGGGACCTGCGCGCAGGCACGCTCGAGATCCGCAAGCCGCTGGTCACCGGCGGCCGCTGAAGCGGGTGTTGCGCTACGCTGCGGCGGTGAACCTCACCTACGGCAGCTACCTCAAGGTCCCCGAGCTCCTCGAGCTCCAGAAGCCGCTTTCCAAGCATCCGTCGACCGGTGACGCCGAGCACGACGAGACGCTCTTCATCATCATCCACCAGGTGTACGAGCTGTGGTTCAAGCAGCAGCTGCATGAGGGCGACCACCTCGCGCAGTGCCTGGCCGAC